>CAJXXI010000022.1 GCA_913062615.1 uncultured bacterium
GTTCCATGAACCGTCGCCGGCGTCTGATGCGGAGCCGGGCTTGATGAACAAGGTTTGGGCGAAGAGTGAGTGCCACGCCATGGTGGTGATGACTTTGACGCCGAGTCGGCACTTGAGGTCTGCGCCGGTGAAGCCTTCGAAGACGAAGCATTCGTCTTGGGCGTTGATGTATTTTGTTGCAATATCCATCGCGGTATCGAACTTGTCTTGGGTCATAGGCTGGTTGACCTTGCCCCAGTCGATGTTGTCGTGGATTGCGGGGGAGTCGACAAGGTATTTGTCTTTGGGTGATCGGCCGGTGCGATCGCCGGTGTTCACGCAGACGCACCCGTTGGCAGCGAGTTGTCCTTCGTTGCGGAGGATGACGCGTTCCATCAACTCTGCAGAGGAGATATTGGTGTGTGTGCGTTCTGGTGAAAGGTTGAGTTGATCGGTGACTGCACTCATTCTCAGGCTCCTCTGTCCTTTGCCCCCGTTGGTTGGAAATATCCATACTCGGGGATTGGTTGAAATCAGGCGTGTATATGGGCTTATCGACCGGGTTTGGCACCCAGTTTATCCGCCTTTATGTCAGGTAGGGATTGTAGACCAGAAGGGTGTAAATGTTGTGAATTCTGAGTTGGTAAAGGCTGACTTTGGGGGGGGGTAGGTGCTATATTTCATGGCGAGACTCGCGAAAGCGTTTGTCTTGTTGATGGTGGCCGTAGTTCAGTTGGTAGAGCACCTGGTTGTGATCCAGGATGTCGCGGGTTCAAGTCCCGTCGGTCACCCTTTCTTAATAGACAATCGTATGAACGAATGAGCGCCCCAATGGGCGTTTTGTTATGGGCATGCCAGAATACCGAGTATCGATCAGGCAGCTTTCTTCGCTTGGGCAGCATGCTCGCCAATGAGCCCAGCGATGGTTTTGATGAGGACGGCTTTGTTGATTGGTTTGGTGTGGTACTCATCGCACCCGGCATCAAGGCAGGCTTGACGGTCGCCCTCAAGGGCGTGTGCCGTCACCGCGATGACAGGGGTATTGATCCCGAGTTCGCGGAGTTTGGCCGTCGCGAAGTATCCATCCATGATGGGCATCTGCATGTCCATGAGGATCAGATCGAACGGTGCTCCATCGTTGATTGCAGTTGTGATCGCATCGACCGCTTGCTTGCCGTCCATTGCGAACTCGAGAACAGCGCCGGTCTTCTTGAGGATGTGCTGCATGAGGATGCGGTTGTCTTTGGCATCATCGACAACGAGGAGTTTGGAGAGTTCGAGTTGATTGCTCGATAGAACAGGATCGGCTTGAATCGCGGGTGTCTCTGGATGTTCGGCATTGAGTTCGCCTGGATCGATCGTGATGGTGAAGGTCGAGCCCTGATCTGGTGCAGATGCAACCATAACATCGCCGCCGAGTGCTCTGGCGATATCGCGTGCGATCGATAAGCCAAGCCCTGCGCCACCAAAGTCTCTGGTGAGTGTGTTTTCTGCCTGTTGGAATGGGTCAAAGATCAGCCTGAGGTTCTCTGGGCTGATCCCCATCCCGGTGTCCGCGATTGTCACCTTGAGCATGTCGTCGCACAGCGAGGCATGAATGTTGATGCTCCCTGAGGGAGTGAACTTAATCGCGTTGTCCGCGATCTTGTTGAGGATTTGCTCGAATCGTTTGGTATCCGTGGTGATGTGGCTCGGGCACGATTCGTCAATCGTGAGGGTGACATCGAGCTCATGAATCAGTGCTTTGGTCGAGGTGTTCAGCTCCAGGGTGGTTAAGACCTTGGTGAGATCGCACTGCTCATGGGCAACACGCAGCTGCCCGGTTTCAATCGCGGACATATCAAGCATGGTCTCGATGAGTGCGGTGAGTTGGGTGCTTGATTCAAAGATTGATTTGGCCAGGCGTGATCGTTCCAAATCGGAGAGTGACTCGTCATTAAGCAGGTCGGCAAAGCCCATGATCGCGTTCATAGGCGTGCGGAACTCGTGCCCGATGTTGGTGAGCAGACGCCACCGGACAGCGTCGGCGCGTTGGGCATGGTGGAGGGCCTTGCTCAGCTGGGCGAGTTGTTTGCGAATAATGAGGAAGGTCGGCTCGATGATGAAGAGGAGGATCGCGATGAGCACCGCAACCAAGATGACCATACCGAACTGAGACCCTCGGATACTCGATGCGATCATGGCTTTATAGTTCTGCTCGTAGAGTGTCACCAACTCGTCCATCTGAGGCGAGAAGATCGCATGGGCACTGCGGATTTCGTTCTTCGCCGAAGCAACCCGGTCGAAGGTCAGCTGGTCGATATAAGGCGATCGGCGGATCATCGAGATCGTCAGGGTTTGAAGTTCCTTCGAAGAGTTGGTGATCGTTCGGAGCGGGTGCTCGATCGCTTGGAGGGTGTCGATGCCCTCGGGAGATCGCTCTGGGGAGAGATTGAGCTCCGAGCTCCCAAGGTAGAGCGTATTGTGACTCGAGTTGAGATCCGCGGTGGATTGTTGGAGCTCGGCAAGGAGGGATTCGAGTGATTCCCATTCGCCGATGCGTACAGCAGTGTTGATCTGAAGCGCGTCTGAAAGGATGCGTTGGGCAAGCACACGCTGCTTGCCTGCCATGTTGATTTTGGTTGCCGATGATGAATCGAGTGTAGAGGTGATCCGCAGGATCATGACCGAAGTGAGGATAGCGATCAGGCCCGTGAAAGTGAACGCGAGGATCCGAGAGCGTTTGATACTCTGGTTGATATGTGCTTTGTCTTGGGTGTTCATCCCTGAGAACCAATCAATTGATATCCAGTTTCAGAAACCGAACAGTGATCGGAATCCATAGGAATATCGGCCCTGAGCACCCAGGACTGAACGGTAACCTGGGAGATCAACAGTGTTTCGCGTTGTTTTAGGCGGCTTTGTTTGCGCTCTTGCAGATCAGATTGATGCTGGCGAGTTCGGCCTGGAACTTGTTGATATCGCCGGTTTGGGCGATCTCTTCGCACACGGTAAATGTGAGCGTATGGAGCGATTTTAAGCCCAGAAGTGTCGAGATATTCCTGATCTTCGTGCAGGTGATGTACACCTGGACCGAGTCTTCCATTTGAAGCTGGGTATCGAGGGTTGTGGCAAGAATGGAGAGATCATCGTGGAGTTGATCGACCGCCTGGACATCGCCGTTGTTGCGTACGGATGAGAGTAGGTGCTCGGACCATTGTGTGAGTAGGAACTCGCCTAGGGCACACAATAGCGAGGTCTCTGTGATCGGGACAGGCAGGAACATGTCGGCGGTGGAAAGCCGAATCTGTTGCTTGATCTGATCGTTGTCAGCTTTGCCTGAGAGGATCAATGGATTTTGGAAGTGTTTATCGCGTAGGACACGGATGAACTCTGAGCCGGTCATATCTCCCGCATCGAGTGAGACGAAGATTAGTTTGTATTCGTTGAGTTCTTTTTCGAGTGCATCTTTGGCGGTATGGACAATGCCAAAGTTGAGATTGGTTTCGATCAGGTATTCACGAACAAACGGCATGATGAGCGGGTCGGACCCGACAAAGAGCACCTTGCCTTCGAGTCGAGTTGGGTCGACGGATTCGAATGAAGAGATGCCATCATTGATATCGGGCGTGATGAACTCGTGGACGATGATCTCTTGGTCGAACTGGATACCGATCTCGTGGACAACGCCGCCGCGGTGGTTGCATCGACAGACCTTACCGGTGATCGAGTGGTGATTGCCGTCGGTTTTGAGGAGCTTTGCGCTGATCGAAGTGCCCGGATATATAAAACTCGAGTGCAGCACCGACATCCCGCCTCGCGAGATATTGCGTGAGGCAACCGTGATCTTTCGGCGGTGTGCGTGAGCGGTTTTTTCGAGGGTGAGTTCGAAATATGGATCAAAGTATTCGAGGCGTGTGAAGGCACGCTTGATAGGTGTAGCGGGGCGTTGGGTTTTGGGCGAGTCGAGTTTTTTGAGTAGCGATTTATAGACTTGCTTGGTCATGCCAAGAGAGTTTCGCTTGGTGTAAGACTCTAGATTGGAGTTGTTGTTTGCCATGTCCACTGGACATTTCGGCATACCAGCATGTCTGGTCTAGGTATATTCCACTGTATGGAGAGATGGTAGTTAGATGGGGGATGGTATGAGTGTCCATCCACCCAGTGTCGGGGGGTTAGGCAGCGGGCTTGGCTTTGATTCTTCGGCAGGCGACAATGGTCCCTCTGATATCGGAAGCCGCCGATTTAACATCTTTGTTGGTGATCTTTTGTTCCGCGATAAGTGCGAGTGATGATATTGTTGGGAATCCGAGTGGGGCCGCGGTACCCGAGAGAGCTCTGCAAACCTTGCGGCATTCATCAACATCGTTGTCACGGAGTGCTTGTTCAAGATCCAGTGCCATGCGTGGGACATTGGCGAGGAACTTGCCAACGAGCGGAAATGCAGGGTCTTCATCGTTGAGTTCTGAGTACAGCGGACCGCCATCGCCGTCGGCGTGGAGGAACTCGGCGAGGGCTTGAAGAACTCGATGTTTGGTGAGTGGCTTTGAGAGTATTCCCGCGGCTTCAGCGTCTCGGATGAGATCGAGTGTCTGTTCTGTTTTGTCTGATGTCATGACGATGACAGGCGTGTCACACCCCGCGGCCTGGATCGCGTGTACAAGCTCTGGACCGGTCCCGTCATTGAGAAAGAAATCGGCGATGATAATATCGCACCCTTTTTCTACCTTTGTAACCGCCGATTCAATCGAGTTTGCGATGTTGAGGATCAGGTTGGTATCCTCTAGGAAAACGAGGATGAGGTCGCGATCTAAATCATTGGGCGTGACGATGAGCGCGCTGCCATGGAGCCGGTCTGGCTCGACGCTTTCGAGTGAGTACGCCTCATTGAGCGGGTCGAGTCCTAAGAGATCCTTAGTCGATATCTGCTCATCAAAGGCGATTCCGACTTCATGGATTCGTCCTTGGAGATGGCTGCAACGGACGACTTTGCCAGGTATAACCTCGGTTTTTCCGCCTGTGACATTGAGTGAGATTTCGCAAATACTTCCGAGATGGACGAATGAGGAATGAAGGATGCACATCCCGCCTCGGGAGATGTTTCGTGTAGCAACTGGGATGACAACCTTGCCGCCGCTGTTTTGCTCAATCGAAAAGTTTACTGCTCCAACACGGAATGACCATCGGACAAACTCGCGGTTTGGATGGGTCACTGATACTTGGTCTTGATCGTACTTTTCGAGTAGCTTGTTGAGATCTCGTTGGCCAAGACGGAGCGAGTTGATCTGGGAGTTGGGATTGTTGTTCATGGCTGGCCTTGGGGGGATGACAGAATGAAATATGACGAGATTCCTACTGCGGTATCGACGGCATTGGGAACCAACTTTCGCCAATGAGGTGTGGAAGCCTCCATTTTAACACACAATCAAGGGGGGTGGACGCGCCGAGTGCGCACAACACACTGCGTCCGAGAAGAGACCGGTTGCTCGAGCAGACACAATGATATTGGGTTGGTCAATCAGAGGTTATCGGCGATTACACATCGAGGTTTTTGACTTCGAGGGCGTGGTCCTCGATGTACTTTCGGCGAGGTTCGACGTGCTCGCCCATCAACAACGAGAACAGGTTGTCCGCTTCGCCCGCCTGATCCCACTGCACGCGGAACATCGAACGGACCTCGTGATCCATCGTGGTTTCCCAGAGTTGGATGGCGTCCATCTCGCCCAGCCCCTTGAATCGCTTGATCTCCATGCCTCGCCGACCGATCTCGTGAAGGGCGTTGAGGATCGCGGGGATATTCTCGGCTTCGACGATCTTGGCACTCGATACAGAGACCGTTTCGTTGTCCTCGGATGGTGTTTCGAGTTTGGTGACTTTGCCGGTCTTGGTGGTGCTCCATGCGAATCGTGCGGGGAGCTTGTCGCCGGTTACGGATTCTTCTTGGACGAGGGCGTAGTCGTTGATGTCGATACCGAGCTCGCCGAGTTCGGTGAAGATGACCGCGAGTTCTTTGTTCTCGTGGAGCTCGCGGACGGTCGCGATCGGGGAGTTGATCTCGGCGATGGTGTCGGATTCTGCAGGGGTGCTGGGGAGTTCAATCCCTTCCTGGGCATCTTCGATATCTTCAATATCATCGGAGTGACGCCAGTTGTTTTTGGCGATGATCTCGAGTGCCTCGGTTTCAGACCAAGCGTATTCGCTCTGCGCCAAAGTCGCGACGATATGGGTCGGCAGGACATCATCACGCCGGGCTTCGAGCAAGTCGATGAACTTCATGCCTCGTCTCTCAGCAACCTGAACAAGCTCGGCAAGGCGCGAGACAGCGCGTACCAATCTCGCAGCATCGTTGCCCGAAATCTCGGTGATGGTCTCAGGCTGATCGCCAAGGCGGGTGTTCTCGATATCACGGATGAGTAGCGACGAGCCGTCAAGCCCGAGTTCAGTCAAGACAGAATCGAGCTTGCCCTCGTTGAGGACATACTGTGATTTTTTGCCCTTGATAATCTGATACAACGGCGGCTGGGCGATGTAGATATGCCCACGCCGAACAAGCTCGTTCATATGACGGAAAAAGAAGGTAAGCAAGAGCGTACGGATATGGGACCCATCGACATCCGCATCGGTCATGATGATGATCTTGCCGTAGCGGAGCTTGGAGATATCGAAGTCGCCACCGATACCACAGCGGAGGGCGCCGATGAGTGTGCGGATTTCTTCGAACCCGAGCACCTTATCGATGCGTGCGCGTTCGACATTGAGGATCTTACCTTTGAGGGGCAAGATCGCTTGTGTTTCGACATCGCGCCCTTGGGTCGCCGATCCGCCCGCGGAGTCGCCTTCGACAATGAAGAGTTCGGCGCGCTCGAGGTCTTTGGTTTTGCAGTCGCGGAGCTTGTGAGGCATCGAGCCAGAGTCAAGGGCGGTCTTGCGCCGGGTGAGCTCACGGGCTTTGCGGGCGGCTTCACGGGCTTGGGCAGCGACGATGCCCTTGAGGCAGAGCTTCTTGGCCTCGGCGGGGTGTTCTTCGAGCCAGTTGTTGAGGGCTTCTTGCACGGTGCTTGAGACAAAGGATTCGACCTCTGGATTGAGGAGTTTTTCCTTAGGCTGGTTGTTGAACTGCGGGTCGGGGAGTTTGACCGAGACGATCGCGATCAAGCCTTCACGCAGGTCATCGCCCGTTGGGTTTGGGTCTTTGTCTTTGAGGTAGCCGAGCCGGCGGGCGTACCCGTTGAGTGTGCGGGTGAGTGCGGTTTTGAACCCTTGCCCGTGTGTGCCGCCGTCGGCGTTGTTGATGTTGTTGGCGAAGGTGAGCAGGTTCTCGGAGTACCCATCGTGGTATTGAAGGGCGATCTCGCAGAGGGTGTTTTCTTCGGGGACTTCCTTGGTCAGGAAGATCGGCGACGAGAGTTCGGTCTTACCCTTCATCAGGTGGACGACATATTCAAGGAGTCCGTTTTCGGCCTTGAATGAATCGTGCTTGATTTTGCCGTCGGGGCCGACGCGCTCGTCCGTCAGGCGGATGACGACCCCTGGGTTGAGGTAGGAGAGTTCGCGTAGGCGATGGGCGAGGGTGGTGTAGTCGTAGGTGGTGTCTTCGAAGATTTCTGGGTCTGGTTTGAAGACGACTGTGGTGCCTGTTGAGCGGGTTGCATTTTCAGGGATTGGGCCGACATCGTAGAGTGGTTTGGTGACGACGCCTCGTTCGAAGACGATTGCCTTGATCTCGCCTTCGCGCCAGACTTCTACTTCGAGCATTGATGAGAGGGCATTGACACATGAGACACCGACGCCGTGGAGCCCGCCCGAGACTTTGTAGGCGGAGTCTTCTTGCTGGAACTTGCCGCCGGCGTGTAGTTTGGTGAGCACGACTTCGACAGCGGGCTTGCCGTCGATTGTGGGGTCATCGCTGTTCTTGACGGGATCTGTGGGGATGCCACGCCCGTCGTCGGTGACTTTGATTGACCCGTCGGCTTGGATCGTGACCGAGACAAAGGTGGCGAAGTCGGCCATCGCTTCGTCGATCGAGTTGTCGACGACTTCGTAGACGAGGTGATGCAGCGGCCCGATCCCGGTGCCCCCGATATACATACCGGGGCGTTTGCGGACCGCTTCGAGTCCCTCGAGGACCTTGATCTGGTCAGAGGAGTACTCGGCGTTGGGGCCGTTGTTTGTTGCCGGGTTTGTTGCGGGCTGTATGTCTTGTTGATCGGTCATATTGTGTATATATCTTCCAGCTCGGACTCATCGATGGGCAGTGAAATTGGCAATGCCGAACGGGGAATGATGAGGTGTGGTATCGTGTGTTCTTGGGGGTGGATTTTGATCCATTTTCGGGTGTTGAATCATAGCGCATCGGGGGTTGTTTTGCCCGGTTTTGAGGGCACAAACTGTAGCGGATTTGAGAGAGGGTCTGAAGGTAGAAAACACTGAAAAAACAGATGAAAACACGGATTTTGGGCGTGGGTTGTGTATGTGCGAAAAGACCGGGCATGAGTTTGTCAGGGTGGGGGCTCTTTCGAGATGATGATCGGGCTCATCGGGATGTACAGCGATTGGCGCAGGGGGGCGCGGACGAATGAGTCCACGTCTTGGGTTTCGATGTATTAACTCGGGGAATGAGAAGGATATGGTCGTGGGCAATTGGTATTGATCACGCCCATAAGGCCACAGCTAACCATTGTCTAGGTCATTTTAATTTGCGAAGTTCTTGTAAATCTATTCCCACTACGGATTCCAATTGGTCGAGGAGTGGTTGGTTCCAGTCATTGTCATTCAGCCATTAGATGCGTACTTTTTGGTAGTACTGCTCTGTGGTTAGGCCTACATCATCCCAGCCTGGGATGTCATCATCGCCAAACTGGATGTCGCATCCGGGGCAAATTTCATTACAGGGGGATTGGTCTCTATTATAAACTACGCAGCCGCCAAAGTTGGTTCCGCAGATAGGGCAGAAGTCCGTTTCATCCGCGTACGGAATGCGAATTTTATCGCCAATTGAGTTTTTTAAAATTCGATAATCCACGGCTACTCCACATCATACTCATGGTTGCATTAATGCACGATTAATACGCGTGAGATGTGTTCGGCGAGGAGTTCGTAGACGGTGTCGATGTCGCCTTTGGCGAGTCGGACGCAGCCCATTGATTCATCGCCACCGATTGAGTTGGCGTCGATGGTGCCATGGATTCCTAGGGAGGTGAGCGAGGAGTATTGTCCTACGCCTGTGATGCCGATCCAGTATTCGCCGATGGGGTTGGCGGGGTCGTCTGGGCCGTATTGCTCGCGGGCGTTGCGAGGGTTGACCCAGCCTGGGTTTTCGAGTTTATTTGCGGAGACGACGAACTCACCGATCGGTGTACCATCGTTTGATCCGAGCCCGACATCGAATGATTTGATGAAGAGCCAGGAGGAGGGGTCAGCCGGTGAGCCGTGGTAGATGTCCAGGCGGTGGACCGATTTGTTGACGATCGCGTGGAACGGGCCTCGGACGAGCTTGATGTTCTGCCCAAGGCGGATCTTGGATGGATCAACGATCTGGTTGATGCGAGCGATGAGCTTCCAGTGGGTCGCGAGCTCGCGCCGAGCAGCGATGCGCGAGAGCGAATCGCCAGATTTGATTTTGTAGGTCTCGCACATCGAATCCTTCGGGTCGGCAACGGGCGAGAACAGGAGCGTCTCGTTGATCGCGGTGATTTCATCGCGGAGGACTTGGGCTTCGCTGTGGGTGGTGTTGTCCGCGAGGAGGGTCTGGGAGAGGAGCTTGCGCGCACCGACACGGTTGTTCTCTGTAACGAGCCTCCGGGCGGCATCGAGTTGCAGACGGATTCCTGTGGCTGAAGAACGCGCCTGGGTCTGAGTCTGGGGCTGGAACCGAGGCTGGGTTTGGGCCTGGGTGGTCGCCGCATCAAGAATATCGGTATTGGTTGGTTGGCCTGCTGGTTGATGAGTCGGTTGGTTGGATTGGGGCGCAGGTGGGATGGTCGAGGCGAGGGCGTCCTCGACATCTTGGACCGGGTCTGGGAGATTGCCCGAACCGGGAAGCGGACGCGAGGCCGAGTTGTTGATGACCCGAGGCTGATCCTGTGCAGCTGAATCGTTCGCCGGGGTGTTGTTGGCGAGCTGGGTCTCGTTCTGGGCGTTGGTTTGTTCTTCGGTTGTTGCGATTTTGGCTGCACGCGGGCGAATAAAGAAGAACCAGACCAAAGCGATCAACGCAATGATGACGATGATCGTGACGAGCTTGCGGATCGGCCCAGCGCTCGATCGGCGGTAGTGGACTTGGGATGATCGGGTCGCGTTTCGTGAAGATTGGCTTGGTAGGCTCATCCGTGGTTCCTCTTGCGTGAAGATTGGTGATCGATCGTAATTATGTGGGTTGAATGAACCCGGTTTGGGTGATGACCCGGTCCATCGGGAAATCGTGTGGCTCAGTCGGGATTCGTTCGACGATTTGGCAGCTGTAGCATACGCCGACAACCACCCGCCCGGTGCTTGTCGTGCAAAGGGATTCGATCAACCGATCATAAAACCCCGCTCCACGCCCAAGGCGGTTCAAATCGCGATCGAACCCCAGCCCGGGGACCAGGATCAGGTCAATATTCTGTGGTTCCACCAGCAGGCACCGATCCCTCGGCGAGCGTACTCCATATCGGCCAATCTCCAGATCATCATCCAGATTGTCGATCGCGGCGGGTTGCATGGATTTCGATGCCCAATCAATCGCCGGGATGCACACGCGTTTTCCATCTGCGAGGGCGTTGTTGATGAACGGATCAAGGTCAAGTTCGCTGGGCAGGGCTGCATAGGCGAGGATGGTGCCGGCCGATCGATAGAGTTCAGACCCGATGAGATGCTCAGCGAGTTGTTTGCTTTGGGCGGTGCGATCGGTGGGGGATATGGCACTCAGGGTGCCCTTGAGGGTTGATCGGATCGCGGGTTTGGAGGAATGTGGAGGCACAGGGCATTGTAGGGCGGTGTTTGCAATTGTGTTAATGGTGTGGTATGTTTTACATATGTAGCAAGAAGTACTTGCTTTTCATGATGATCAAACAAAGGAGATATAAATGAATGGCGACAAATGGCGACAAATGGCGACAAATGGCGACGATTGGTAGTCGATGGAAGGGATTGGTTGCGGCTCTTGGGTTGATGTTTGTTTCAAACACAGTAAATGCTCAAGTAAATCCATTGCCTTGGGAAAATCTCACAGAGCCTGCGGCGTATGTGACCTTCGATGTGGCTGAGTCGGGGTGGACGCTCTATCCGGTCATTACAGCGAACGATGATTTCATTGGGTTCTTTGGGTATCTGCCTGATGAGTTTGTGGTTGGTGACAATGTTTCGCTGCTCTGGATGATCCCGGATAATGGGGACGGCTCATGGAGCATGTACGGGTGGTCGAATACTGATCTGAAGGTTGTCAGCGATTATCTGGACAACTTGACTGGGACAGAAAATGTGCTCGCTGATACCGGACTGGATATCTTTGCATGGGAATCTCAGCCGATCGTTGATCCAAAGAGCATGCCGTTTGGTATCGCTGAAGACGATCCGTTCGCTCCAATCATGGAAGCGACGCAAGATCCAGCAATCGCCGATGCATTGATTGCCGTTGGCGCAGCGGGTGCGCCAAACCTGACACAAGCAACGAATATGCAGCCAGTCGATTCTTGTCCACCTGCGATCAATAATGATGATGGACATATTACTTTGTTTGACATGCAGATGGCTAGTCGGGCAAGAACCATTCAGGAAATGATGCTGGTATGGGTGTCGGATGCAATCCTAGATAGTCTAGCCGCCACCGGATTGGATCAAGATGTTGATTTAATCAGATACTGTTGGTGTTTTCCAGGTTGTGCCACAGTTTGGAACGGTTGGACCGCATGGTCATGTACTAATCCTAATGGTTTTCCTAACGGTGCTGGTGGCTGTAGATGTACTCAGTGTTCAAGATCACGGACAGGCGTGCGAGTGTGCACCGGGTGGGACTGTCTAGTGACATCAACAACAACCCTAAATGATTCCCAAGGGCCAATGGAAATCCCTGGTCCTGTCAATCCAGACGGTTCATGTGGCGGTTGTCCATGAGTTTGTGTTTGAAAGGGGCCGCCGCAAGGCGGCCTTTATTTTATGTATAAAATTTTGAAGAATGCCATTTTGCTCTTTATGCTAGTCGTTTTTTCTTTTGTCGCGTTCTCTTCGCACGCGATGATCGCTTCCGGATATGTTGATGCTTTGATACTCCAGCGAGTGGGTGAGCCTAAAAATGTAGTGCTGTCAAAGTTGATTCCGCTAGACGAAAACACAGTAGTTTATGTGCAAGTAGAAGGCAATAATGGCGTATATAATCGTATTGTCGTTCGCGGAGATGATGGCAAGTTTCGATTTACATTTAGATCATCAATGTCAGAAGCGATGTTTCTTTCAGTATCTGCAGATGAAAATGTGATGGGAGCGGTTGCAATTCCATATCCATTTCTTATCCCATTTATCGTTCATCTTGTAGTTGTTGGGTTCATGCGATTTGGTGTGGTACAGATTCGACGGAAAAGTGCAGTCTTGATTGGTACATTGTTTGCCTGGCATGTTATATACGCTTCGCTTTATGCGTATATAATCGCCATGTGGTATCAATGTGCGAGGATGATCTGGGCAAGCGAGGTGTGGGGAGTGGGGGCGTATCTGAACGACCCATTAATTGGGGAGTACAGTCTATATACCCTTTGGGGGTTCACAATTTTGATGTATCTCTTCTGTGCGATTGGAACAACAGGGATGCAGGTTCGGCGCAAGCCGACAGCTAAGAAACAAACTTGCATCAAGTGTGGGTATGAGCTTGCGGGGATCGAGGGGAAGTGTCCGGAGTGTGATTTGGAGATTGGGGCGTATATACCTTCGAAGTTGCGGATCAACCATTGGTATCTGGCAGCGATGTTTGTGGTGACCTTCTTTTCGCCGGTGTTGGTGGCGAGTGTGTATTCGATTTTGGGGTGAGGGACGAAGACACGGCTTGCCGGGGACGGTCAAGCCGTGGCATCCGGCATTCCTCCAAGCATTCGCGGCCGGGTGCCCATAAAAAAGCCTCGCGATTGCGAGGCTCATGTGCATCAAACTTAGGCGATCAGCTCAAAGAATCTCGTACCGCTCAAGAATCTCACGCATCTGCGCGACGGTATCACCCTTGTGATCGATCAGCTCGGCGCACCACCCGAAAGCTTTGGCGCCTTCGACATTGGTCTTTGAATCATCAAAGAACAGCACCTGTTTGCCAACTGCGCCGACACGCCGCTCGAAGGAAGCAAATGCTTTTTCGTCGGGCTTGGCGAGTCCAAAGAGGAAGCTCGCGTGCTTGTGCTCGATCAGGCTTGCTGCCGGGAAGTCTTCTTCCATGCGTGCCCAGTGGGTCGCGTTGGTGTTCGAAAAGAGTGCGGTCGAGAGATCAGCGAAGGAGTTGAGCTCTTCGATGAGATCTTCGATCCCCTCATATTCTTCGATCAGCCACGCGTCGTGCACCGCAGCGATGTCTTCGAGCGAGTGGAACTCTTCGGATTCTTTCGCGATGGATCGGCAGAACGCTTTGTCGCTCATCTGCCCGGTGTGAAACCGCTTGGCGATCGCGTCCTGTTTGGCGAGACACTTCTTGGAAATCTTCGCGTTGGGTGCTTTAATCCCCGCTGCTTTACATCCCTCTTGCCAGGTTTGGCAAATCCGCAGGATAACGCCGCCCCAATCGAAGCAGACGAGCCGAATATCGTGATCTGTGTGATCCTGTGTTGCCATGGATGATTATACGCCCGTCGAGGTGCATTTCATCACTTCGTCCATCACCGTTGTAGCAAAAGACCCTCTGGGGAGTTCAAATGCACATCGGATATACGCTCCGTGCTCGTCGATGCCCCCTTCGACCTCTGGATCGATGACCGCCATCCGCATCGGACGCCGATCGCCTCCGATCATGGAGTACCCACCTTGGGCTTCGCAGGCTTCAAGATTTGCAGGCTCAACCCCGGCATTGCTCAGTGCTCCGAGTTCCAGATTGTCGATTTCGCCGCTCGCCCGAGCCATTGTTGTGCCCCACATGGGTCCAGATGGCGAGAGCTCAAAGCTTTCGACCCGCGATTGGAGCGTGGAATCGGCCTTTTCGAGTTCTTCAGTGGTGATCTCGAAGGATGAACGGTTTTTCATCACAAACGCCAGATCGCCAGCCTGAAGCATGTCCATCGTGCCCGCTTGGATCCGTGTGTTGAGCACATGGTTGAAGATCGCCGATTGGAACGAGCTGATAAAGAATCCCGCAGCCGTCGGATCGATCACCCGGAGCGCCTTCTCTGGTGGATGGTCGTTGCTCAACGCGCGGAGCAGATTTCGCTCGATTTTAAACACCTTAGGCATCAGCTCAAACCCATCGCGGAACCGTCCGTCTACAAACGCCTGGCGAGCATCAGTTGTCCCCTTGGGCGCACCATCTTTCGGCGAGAGAATCAGATCGATCGCGGTTTGCGCATCGCCGAGGATCATCGCCCGCCCGACAAGGTGGTTGTTCATCAAGAACCCAAAGCGTTGCTCGCCGATGCGGTTGGGGCACCCGTGCTTGGCGAGCATGTCGATCGATGCTTTGGCATGGCGGACAGCAAGGGGGTCGACGCCTCGCACCTTGATCGAGAACCGGTTGCCACGCAGGTGCCCGCGTTTGAGCTGGTTGGAGTGCACATCAACCCACAGCACACTGGCGCGATCATGCACAAAGCTGGGGAAATCCTCGGGCGTCTTGCCCGGCGTATGAATCGAGATCACCTGGCGCGTGATCGCGTGCTTGTCCTTGAGCCCGGCGTGCCCGATCGATTTGCGTTTGACTTTAAAGTGGCGCGAGAGCGCGTCGCGGAGTTGGAGGGTGGTGAGTTCTCGTTTTTCCACGAAGAGGAAGATGTGCTCGCCCTCGCCGTCGGGGTTGTAGAGCGGGATCTCTTCGACAAGGAAATCCTCTGGGCGCGATTTGAGCTGCCCGCCGATGCCGGGGATCGCGTGTGTGAGATAGCACGGCGCGTCGGCGCCGGTGGTGAACTCGTTGGTTGATTCTTGTGCGGTACTCATTATTTAGACCTGTCTTGTTTTACAAACCAATTAATTATTCAAACCCATCCATCGGCGGAAAGGTCGCGTGCTCGATCACCGACTCATCAACAAAGATCGGCACATCGCTCGTGATCCCCAGCGCGATGGCATCGCTCGGGCGTGCATCGATTTCGATTTCGATCCCGCGGTTGTCGGTGAGGTTGAGCGTGGCGTAGAAGGTGCCGTCGATGATTTCGGTGATCGCGATCGAATCAAGCGAGGCGCCGAGTTCTTCGATGGTGTTGGCGAGCAGGTCATGGGTCATCGGGCGCCCGATCTCGACGCCAGAAAGCCGACGATCGATCGCGATCGCTTCGGATATCCCGATCACAATCGGGAATGATCGTGCAACATCTTCGTCCACGCCCACCTCTCGCAGCTCGATAAGCTGGGCGGGGTTGAGTTCGCGGATCAAGATGCGAGCGAGTTCCATTTGTATGCGCATGGTGGGAGCCTTTGTGTAGGTGCGCAATTGAAGGACGCTCACGCTCAGAAAGCGAGCAACAGCGTCTGTTTATGGGCAACCAGTTGCAAATGCTTGGAGAAAGGCCGAGATATCAAAGAAGTCCCAGACCCCATCATCGGTGAAATCGGCAGCCGGGGCATTGGTTCCAAAGGCTTGGAGGAACACGGAGACATCGAAGAAATCGAGGATGCCATCGCTGGTGAAGTCTGCCAAGCAGGAGGAGTCGGGCACTGTGAACACATAGCCCGAGCCAGATTCGGCACCGTTCTGATCATCTCGCACCGCCCCGATAACCACTGTTGAGTTCTCGATGGCGACTGAGCGTCCAAACTGATCTGCGGATTGAGTGCCATCGCTGGATGTGAGTTTGGCAACTTGTTCGCCGGTCTGCGCATCGAACAAGTAAGTCGCGTCAACAGCTCCGATCGCCCCAACTGCAATGGTGCCATTGTCGATCGCGACCGACCACCCGAACCAATCATTCGCTGCGCCGTCATCTGGAAGCAGTTTCATGATCTGTGACCCGGTCTTGGCATCAAAGAGATAGACCGAACCAGAGTTTGCACCCAGGTCATCGTCTAAGAACGCCCCAACAACAACGATCTCGTTGTCGATCGCGACCGTCCATCCGAACCGGTCATGGGTTGCGCCGTCGTTTGGAACGAGTTTGGCAAGCTGCTCGCCGGTGGATGTGCTGAAGAGGTAGACCGCCCCCGAGTTTGATCCTTGGTCGTCATCGCGTGGAGCACCCACAGCGACGATGCCGTTGTGGATGTCGATCGCTGTTCCAAACTCATCGAGCCACACACCATCGTCAGCGAGCAGCTTGAAGAGTTGCTCGCCTGATTGAGCATCGAAGAGGTACGCCGAGCCTGAGTCTTCGCCGTTGTCATCGTCGTAGATCGCGCCCACAGCCACAATGCCATGGTCGATCGCGATGCAAGCGCCAAACTCATCGCCCTGCGAATAATCGATCGGCAAGAGTTTGCGTATCCGATCGCCTGTCGTCGCATCGAAGAGGTAGGCCGCCCCGGTGTTGACGCCGCTGAAGCTTGGATCGCTTGAAGTGGGTTCGTCGTTGCGCCGGGCACCCACGCCGACGAAGCTTCCATCAATTGCCACTGCGTATCCAAAGTTATCACCGGCACTGGTTTCGGGGACAATGAGCTGGACAAGCTGCTTACCTGTCGATGCGTCGAACAGATATGCCGAGCCGGCATTGAGCCCGAATGTATCAGTCTGATGCGCTCCGGCAACAATGGTGTCATTGTCAATCCCCATTGAATAACCAAAAAAATCACCCGCAGCTCCATTGCTGGCCAAGAGTTTGTGGTCTTCGTGGATAAGCTGCGCGGACGAGGGGGCAACACACAGGCCCAAAGCGATAGAGCTCATGCAAAGGCGGAAATAAGATGTGGGGCATACACCGTTGGTCATGAGGGTTTTTCCTTGTTCGCAAATATATTACATTGATCTGCAGCGGTGTTCAAGGATTATCTACAACGGTGGCGTGTATTCTGGCTTATTGGCCCGGTGTCCTGCGTACACGCAGCTTGAGCAGGTCTTTGCTGTCCAGGATCGTGAACCAGTGATCGTCGCCGGCGGGGGCGAGGATGAGATCGTGGGTGCGGAGGGAGAGTTCGAGCAGCGACATCAACGCGGCGTCGGGGATGGATTCGGGGGCGCGGATGCGGATCTTCTTGCTCTCGGCTTGGCTTGAGGACACGATGTTGATGCCGAGCCGGTCGGAGATGAGGTCGATGAGGATGCCGAGTTCGAGTTCGCCGGCGAGATCGAGGGACACGGCTCCGGGCGGGGGCGTGGACGGCGAACGATCACGCATGGGCTGGGCGAGGGCCGAGGGGGTGAAGATTGGGAGGAGGATTGATGCAACGATGGCTGCGCGTTTGGCGGCGGCGGTGAGGCAGCTTCGCCGGACGGGCGCAGGGTTGGGGAGGGGGGTGGTCATGGGTGGTGAGGTCGATTCATTCGTTTGTGTGATTTTAGGTTTTTCGCCCGCTTAGATTTTTGCCAATTTCAACTGATTGATAGTATGTTTTTGACAACTCTAGTATCTTGAAAAAATCTATCTGCTGAATCATCCTTCCACCCATGCCGACCCGCTAATACAAACATATCTTCAAAACGTTCTATCAACAAAAACGAATTAGGCATTTCTGATGCCCGCTCGAGCTTAAGGGCCTCAGTCGAAGCGCTCCCAGATTGTACATATACAACTGCATTTTGGGCAAGCTTTGGAACAGCGTGATTGACAAAGCATTCCTTGTCTAGCGATTGCATGTTCGCCGTTGTTTTAGTAGTGACAACTGTTCGGTCATTAGCGTTTTGCAACCCTGACAATACATATATTGGCACATTATTAAATGGAGAAATAATAAAATGTTTTGTATGGCCATAAAAATACAACTCGAATTGCCCCCCCTTTTTTCGCGTCCACCCATGTGTAATCCTCAACTCGCGTGATGGAGGGCTAAATGTTTCTCGCTTGAACAATTTTGACATTCCATCAATCTCTTTGAGCAGTGTTCTGGACATAATAGGCTTCCACCCATCTCCTGGAGGAGGAGGATAACTAACAGTCTCATTCTGAAAAAATATTTTTCCCACCAGCCCCATACCAATTAAAATTACTAAAAGCGTCGCTATGAATATCTCAACAGTTGTCATGCGTTTTCCTTTTCATGTCACCTTGCAAATCCGCTGGCCGACTCTGCCATCCTACCGAAGACTGGGGCCATAAAAGTGTAAAGCCCACTCGCAAATGCTTGCCCATATTCTCGTCCAACAGACTCAATTGTATCCCCAGGATTGCGAGATATTATTTGACCGAATACTCCCTCTGTCGCACGGGACACCCTCGCTTTGATCCGCCTCGGAAGAATTCCACCGCCAAATCCTTCTGTAAAAATCACCTGAAAGGCAACTTCAATACCCAAACTGATAAGCGTACTTAATGATGCTGTTGCATTTGCACCGGATGCCAAATCATCGTCTTGCACTAAAGTCCTAACTGCTGTAACTACAATCTGTAGAAGCAATAAAAATGGCCCAAACTGACTTGCCGAGGCCATTGATTCCAATGCATAATCGAACACTCCGTCTGACAGAGCGACAACTAATGACCAGACAAAATCTTGAACATCACTAAATGCCTCCAGAGAATTAGATGCTACATACGCAGGATTAAAATTGTCTACAAGATTTTCAGCTAATAAAATCATATACTCAATGGCCACAGACAGCACGCCCATCCCAATGGCCATAAGCAACCCCGTTGGACCACCAGTCAGCAATGCTAATTGCAAGCCAACTCCAAGTTGACCGCCTGCAACAATACCTTGTAAAAAACTTCCGCCAAGCAGCTTTGATGCCACGCCGCCAAGCAATGTGGGGATGGATATTAACATGCTTTTACTTGCCATCGTGAACATAAGATTCATCAATGTAACCATCCCACTCGGATCAATCCCATTGACGGGATCTCCATGCACATAGGCGTACTTGTGGAGGGATTGGGGGTCGTCTTGGTTGCCGAAGAATGGGTCGAGGCGGTTGAAGATGCCTTGGGCGGGGAGGTAGTAGCGTGCACGCAGGTACTGCATCCCCAGGTCCGCGTCCCACTGCTCGCCGGCGTAGAGAAGATCGGTGGTTGGGCGGTTTGATGAAGACCCCCTCCGTCCGCGAAGACGCGGCCACCTCCCCCGGAGGCCCGGGGGAGGCGGAAGAATAAGACACTACTGCGCCGGGGACGGCGAGTAGTGGCACCCGGATGCAGATGGGATCACAGGCGGGACGGCTGTGCTGCGGGGGAGATATTGAGCCAGTTGGGCTTCGTGGCATCGAGGATGTTGTGGGTGGTGAGTTTTTGGAAGAAGAGTTCGACGGCTTCTTTGGCGCGGTCGTCGGGGTTGAACTTGAGGAGTTGGCCGATGTAGGTTCTTGCGAGGTCGGCGGGCCAGTTGTGGGCTTTGGCTTGGGTGGTGACGAGCCAGTCGAGGCGGAGGTTGTTGCGCAGGCGGACGCGTTCGAGCATCGCGGCGGCTTCGAGGATCTTTGGAGAATCGGCATCTTCGGCTCGGCACATCCAGGTGGCGTAGACGAAGGGGAGATTGGTGAGTTCGTGCCAGGCTTGGCCGAGATCTATTTGGTGGGGGTAGCGGACGGCGGGAGGGGAGTCGACGACGACCTTGTCGCCGATGAGGAGGACGGTTTCTGGCCAGGCTTCTTCAGGCGTATCAGCTCCGGAGCCTGATTTTTCGCGGGCGTCGAAGGGTGTGAAGTTGGCGGTGACATTGTGTTGTTCACGGAGGATGATGTCGGCGAGCATGACCGAGGTGTGGGAGTCGGTGTCGGCGTGGACGGTGGTGATCTGGGCGGGTGGGACGGCGGAGAAGAGGCGTACGGTGAGGGTTGGGCCTTCGCATCCGATCATGCCTGCGGGGATGAGGGTGAGGTTGTTTTTGGGATCGGCGGCGGGGTTGGCAGCATCAACGATCGAGGCGAGCCCGATGTCGGCTGTGCCAGTGGTGATCATCTGCCCGATGCGTGAGGGGATGGCCTTGATGAGTTCGCACCCGGTCCAGGTGTCGAGCCCTTCGATGAGGGAGATGGTGTTGAGGAACTGGACCGCGGCGATTTTGGTTGGGGCTTCAAATTGTGATGTGGTGGGCATATGGAGGGCTTTCGGCGTGCCAGCGGGGGCATGGAAATGGAAAGAATCACGAAATTGCGAGCATGAACCGATACATTCGGTGGCATCAGGCTGTTTTGGCTTTACATTGAATGCGTGCCGGGAAGAAAAGACTTCACGGGACGCGCTCGGAGGCTGCTATTTGGTAGCCAATCTCTCTCTTTCTCCCAAGATGCTCGCATACTGCTGCGTTTTGGTTCTGAGCGTGTTCTTGGGTTTGATGGCCTGGTGACAAGTGATTGCCTCGTGAAAACGGGGCTTTGGATAGGAAAATCTGCTCAGACTGTTTCATTTGCCTTGGTGGGTAGTGAACAAGAATACGGGCCTGTGTTTTGATCGCTCTCCGCATTTGCGATTGACTTGGGTTCCATGAGCATATTACAGATTACCTACCCACCCGGCGTCGGGTTGCGCTACAGCCCGGCGTCGATTTTTATTTTTGGGAGCGGATGATCGCAAAGTCTGTCCCTTGATAGAGCCGATAACATCGGTGTGAGCATCACACACAACACACATATTATTTTGATCGGTGGCGGCGGGCATGCCAAAGTCATGCTCGATGCTGCTCAGTGCGCGGGGATTGATATCCACGGGTTTGTCGATGATGATCCCGGTGCTCCGATCACCAAGCTCCGCGGGTGCCCTGCGTATGTGGGTCGATTCGATGAGATCACGAGTCATACCAATTGCGAGC
>CAJXXI010000023.1 GCA_913062615.1 uncultured bacterium
TACCTGTACCAGATGCAGTTGCTTCTACACCTGTCACATCGGTGACCGCGTTGATTGCTGCAGCAATGTTCACGACGGTTGCACCTGAATCGAACTGGAGTTCACGGTTGCCCAATGAACCCGAGACCTCGAAGGTGAACTGATCGCCTGACCCTGAGAGATCAATGCCACTCGCTGTGCCCATGGACATGAAGTACCCAGCTTTTTGTGCTGAAGCGGTGACGATGGTATCAACGACCTGTGATGCGCCGTTGAACTTGGCACCACGGACTTCAATATCGGTCACGCCGGCGTTGATTGAACCAACTTGGTAATCAAAGTTGCCGTTGAGCAGCTTGGTGCCCTGGAACGATGTTGCACCCGCGACACGGTCGATGGTCTGGAGGATCGAGTCGATCTGAAGCTGGTTCGCTTCCTTCTCTGACTCGGCCAAGCCAGCACCGTTTGCCGATGTGGTCAAGAGACCCTGAAGCTCGGTGAGGAGACTTGAGATTTCCTGAAGACCGCCTTCTGCAATGTTCATGACCTGATCGGCACGCTCTGAGTTGCCGATCGCAGCGTTAATCGCTGACTTCTCGGCACGCAAGTTTTCACTTGCGATCAGACCCGCGGGGTCATCCTTGCCACGGCTAATCCGAAGACCAGTCGAGAGGCGCTCGAGTGAGACGCCGAGGTTTTTGTTATTTTGACCCAATACGCGCTGTGCGGTGAGGGACGATACATTAGAATTGATACGACTCATGAGCTGACAACCTCCGTGTTTTCACCGAGACGATTTTTCATCGCCCGGCACTCCGAATGAGCTTGGCATACTGCCCGGCTCACCAAGCCATTGCTGGCTTGTTCGTCCCAGTGCTCCGTGCATGGGACGCGTTCAGTTGGGTACGCACCCGTGTGAACGAGTTGGGGATCGACGAAAACGGAAGGTGGATGAAGTCGTGCTACTCCTTTTTGGTTAGTTTTTTAATTCAAACCGGTTATCGGGACGAGAGAGAACCCTCCAAGTCAGATAGGCGCAGAAAAAACCCGCCATTCGGCGGGCTGTTTGGTGTATATAGATAGTTCCGCTTGTTCCGAAGAATCTTATCCGAGAAGCTGAAGAACTTGCTGAGATTGCTGATTCGCCAGCGAAAGCACACTAATGCCCGCACTCTGGAGGATCTGTGCTCTCGTCAAGGCACTCGTCTCAGTCGCAAAGTCGGCATCTCGGATCACCGATCGACTCGCCGTCAGGTTTTCAAAGGCAGACTGGAGCGAGCGACGGTTGGTATCGAGCACATTTCGCTCGAAAGCACCCAATCGACCACGCAGGATCGAAACATCATCAATAGACTTATCCACGATGTCCTGGAGCGTACTAAAGTTGCTCCGCCCGGCAGCAGAATCAAGCGAGTTGGCTTGTCCCTTGCTCAACGATGACAAGAACTGAAGCCCGCCATTGACCAGCGTTCCGCCCAGGCTTTCCGCCGAGGTCGACTGGATACCGATATTGCTCTGCTGGAGTGCGGTGATATCAGGACCAAGCTGGAAGAGCGAGCCGCCGCCGGTGATATCAAACGATGCCGCGGTGAGTGTTGGATCAAGGGCAAAGGTCTCATTGAGCAACAACTCCATACCAAGCGTCGGCGAGTTGACCGAAATAGTCAATCCGTTGCCGCTGGCAAGCGTGCCGTTAATCAACGCCGAGACATCCGCCCCCACATCGCGTGTCGCGGACACAAGGTCAGGACTCCCCCAAATAGCTCCGCCGGAGACGATCGCCGCATTGCCATCAAGTCTCGAAAGACTGAAGTTGTCATCTGCGGCGTTTGCAGGTTTGTCGAGTCTTTCAACACTGACAAACGAATCCGATCCATATCCCGAAGAACTAAAGACAATCCCCGAAGAATCGGCGGCACCAATCAACGATGCTTCAACGCCCGTTACCGCAGTAAGGTTGTTGATCGCAGTGACCATCGCTGTATATGTTGTGCTTTCAAGGAAGACGAGCTCACGCACACCCTCTGGGCCTCGGATTTGGATGGTCGTTGCCGAGAGGATCCGTCCATCGCCAGCGCCTGCTCCGCTGTTGTCGCCAGAGAGGTACAGGTTGCCTTTTTGTGCCGATGAAAGCACATCGACATCAATATTGATCGAGCTCGTGCTGACAAAGCTGGCACTGGTGATGCTCGCACTCGAAATCTCTGCAGAACTAATCCCAGAGGTGATGTAATCGAGTGACCCATCGAGGAGTTTGAGCCCCCCGAACGATGCCGTGTTCGAGATCCGGGTGATCGATTGAATCGCCGAGTCGATCTGAAGCTGGTTCGCAGCCCGTTCCTCGTCAGACAATGCACCGGTGTTGGCCGCCTCGACAGCGAGCGCCTTGATTGAGTTGAGCAGGTCGGTGATTTCAGTCAACGACCCTTCGGTCGTCGCAATCACCGAGCTTGCCCGCTCACCGTTCTTGATCGCCTGCGAGATACTCGAAATATCGGTACTCAAGCGTTCAGAGATGATCAGACCCGCGGGGTCGTCCCTACCTCGGTTAATGCGTAACCCGGTCGAGAGCCGCTCGAGCCGAGTTTGGAGATCGAGTCCAGAACGATTCAACCGTTGCTGGGAGATCAGACTTGAAATGTTTGTGTTGATTCTGGTCATGGCAATCCTCCGTGATTGCGTTGCTCATATCCCACACTAAAACGGTGGGAACGATGGGATTAGGCGCTATTTTTGTCTTGTGATGATGTATTTGGTGATATAAATGGTCGAACCGTGGTCGCTCCGAGCGATGCCGCGGGGTTGTGTGTCTTTGGAGCCTTATTGGCATCATCGCGTTGTGCGCGTCGTGCCGGGCCGGGTTGAATGGTTTGTGCAAGCGAATCCAGATCGGTCATACCGAGCCTGGCTGCCTGCGCGTTTTCACGTTTGATCGCTTCGTACACTTCTTTACGGTGCACCGCGATTCTGGTCGGTGCGTTGATCCCCAAGCGGACTTTGTCCCCTCGGATATCAACGATTGAGATCTCGATCTCATCGCCGATCATGATTGTTTCGTCACGCTGCCTTGAGAGCACAAGCATGCGTTCACTCCTTGCTCTCGGCCGCCCTATGTGTGCTCACAGGTGCGGTAGTGTTTGTTCTTCCGACTCCGGGTCGTTTCACCCGTCGTCATCTGTGGGTAGACCGATCACACTGCGCAATATTCGCGCGTACACAAGAAACGAGTCTGTGTGATCATGTCCAACTGTTGGTACTCGATGCTCTAGGCGGTTGCCGTATGTGTCGCATCTGCTGCGACACGCATCAACGGATGGCGTGTAGTCCAGCGTTTATCCGCCAGCACCATCTGTTCACCAACTTTGGTCAGGGTGTTGATAATCAACGGGCCCTGGAAGTTGCCAGTGAGCTGATCACCGATCTTGTTCACAATCACGAAGACCTGCGCATCTTCAAGCTTGGAGATTTTTAACGATTCCATCTGCTCAGGGCGGATGGGTACCGAGAAATCTTGCTCAAAGAAGGTTGGGTCAGTGACCACGAACGCGAGATCCGCGTCGTCAACACACTGAAGCCAGAAGAAACATGCATCGTCGCCAGGTTGAAGCAAACAGAACCTCGTCTGTTCACCAAATCCAAGCAACCCGTCAGGAAAGGTAATCACGCGATCCTCCGCGATATCGATTACCCCAAACCGTGTGGTCCGCACTTCCATTGTGCGCTCCGATCAATTCGGCCGGTGAAGTTGGGATCGACGCCGACCTCCATAGCCGGGCGACATCCTGTCTTGGTTACCCGCCTGGCCGACTGGCGGGAACCTCGATCCAAATTTCCCCATCGGGCGTTGGCCCGAAGGGTGTTTCTCATCCATTTCCCCGGGGATCAACCGAGGAAATCGAGTAATGTCCGCGACTGGGTCTGAGCGATCACGCTCATCGTCGCCTGAAGCTGAAGCTGAAGCTGGGAGAATCGTGACGATGCCTGGGCATAGTCCAAATCCCGCAACTGGCTTCGCATCGCAAGGTCAAAGAGTTCTTTGTCCTCTTGACGCACAACCTCCGTATCAATCCGTTGGGCATACCCACCAACGAGTCCTTGAGACTCGATCAAATCATCGAGCGACTCCTTCATGTTCTCTGACGCAATCTGTATGCCAAGCGTGTCATCGGTC
Organism: uncultured bacterium; assembly: GCA_913062615.1. GTDB lineage: Bacteria > Planctomycetota > Phycisphaerae > Phycisphaerales > UBA1924 > UBA1924. Next base: position 4,151 of record CAJXXI010000023.1, read on the forward strand.
CGTAAAGCCTCTGCAAGGTCCAGCAAGTGGGTAAACAGGTTGTTGACCCGCACCTTGGCGCGATCCTCAGAGGTCAGTGTGTTGTTGCTATTGGAGCTTGTTGCGCTCATCAGCCCAAGCTGCTCCGCTGCTGGCGAGTTGCCCGGGGAGATCCCGATTGCACCCACCGCCCCAACCGCTGGCGATTGGGTGAACTCGATGCCGTTGCTTGTTGCGCTGAGCTGGGCAGAGAAATCAGTCGTTGGTCGCCCGGCAGCCGTCAGCTGGGCATTCGCCTGCGTATTGATCGCAGTGATCAGTGTCTCGACGGTCTCGATGTCACCGGGCTGAAGATCAATCTCGATGTCGAAGTCGTCGCCCAAGACGATCGTGAAATCGATATCCTGTGCCGAGTTGGGGGATCCAGTCGAGATATCCACGCCCCGCCCGTCGTTGAACACCGAAATCGGTGTGTCGTTGGCGAAGGATCGGATCCCGAGCATCGTCGCGGTGTCGTTGCCGCCAGCGACTTCGCTGATCGACAGTGCCAGATTGTTGGTGCCCGCGGTCTCGGTGATGATGTTGAGCCCGCGTCCGTTCTCGCTGATCTCGACGCGTAGGCCCGAGCCCGCCGATTCGAGCGCGCTACGGATATCGCCCAGGGTCGTTGCCCCCGAAAGATCAACCGTCACGCTTTGCCCGTTGGTGTTGAGTTGAAGATCGTCGAGGGCAGCGCCGCCAAGCCCGTTGAGGGCGGTGATCGGGGTCGTCCATGACAGATTCGGATCAAGATCAGCACCGGTGCCCGCGGTATCCGTCAGCGGGGTCGCGGGGCTTTGGACAATCCCAAGATTCGCGCCCACCTGTGAGCCCAGGACATCAATGAACTCCAAGCTCCCGCCCACAGCGATATCAAAGTCGAGCGAACCACCCGAAACACTGACGCCGCCAGACCCCAAGATCGTCACGCCGTTGTCAGATTCATACTGGATAATCGCCGCTTCGACAATATCCGCCACATCGCCGATCGTGTCGGCTGCGCTGATGTCGATCTGCATCGTGGCGCCCGTATTAAAACTCATCTCAAAGACGCCCGAGGTGATCCCGAGTTGCCGTGCGCCATTGAGATCGCTCAATCGCGTGCTATCGGTGAGGTCTGGATCAAGATCGACGGAGCCTTCGATTCGACTCGAGAGCGCACCGATTGCGTTGCCGGCGCCGAGCGTGATGGGGATATCCGATGCGCTGCCCAGGGCGGCCATAAGCCCGCCTTGCCCGCCAGAGAAGTTGTATCCGCCGTTGAGGTACGATACCGGTGCCGTCCCCGGCGCGGTGCCACCAAAGACAAACCCGACCAACGATTCCGAGTTGGAGATATTGAACAACGACGAGATCAGCGAATCAATAATAACCGCTTGCCCTTGCCGAGACTCAGGATCAGACGGGCTCGAGAGCTGCCCCGAAGCAATTGCGAGCGCCTCGTCCACTAATGACTTCGCATCGCCGAGCGCGTGATCGAGAATGCCCAACGAGTTGCCCGCGAACTCAAGGTTCTTGAGCAGCTGATCGGTGTATTCGAGTCGTCCATCAAGAATCGAGATCGTCGAACTGCGTATCGGATCATCCGAAGGGCGCAAGATATCAAGCCCGGTCGCGAGCTGTTCGTTGAGCCGAGAGATCGAGAAGTTGGAGCGTCCGAGCGCGTTGAGCGAGTTCTGCGAAAACAGCAGCGTCGGTGATCGAGAATAACTTGTTGGGTAGGTGGACATGGTGATCTCTTTGAAAGAGTGACGATTAAACGAGTGTGAGCAATGTATCGAACATTTGTTGTGCCGTGGTGATGATCTGTGCAGCTGCTTGATACTGGCGCTGATAAGTGATGAGATTAAGCGATTCTTCGTCGATGCTCACGCCCGAAACCGCAGCCCGCTGCCCATCGAGGCTCTCACGGACAAGCCGATTCGCGTTGGCACTGGTGCGTGCGCCGCTGGTCTTGACCGCGATGTCTTGTGACTGCTGCGCCCAGAACTTCGAGATCGACAAGCCGCCGAGCCCTTCGCTCGCTGTCGTTGTGAGCTCGCCCATCGTCAGTGCGGTGCCGTTGGCGATAAACTGATCGCCTTCCATCCGCCCGAGCATGACGGTGATGTCTTCACGCACTCCGATTGTGCTTGCGTTGGTGCCTTCGAAGAAGCTATTGACCCCCATCGTGGCGAGCACGCCCGAGGTGTCATCCTGGAATGAGAACGAAAATCCTGGATCGGAAATGATCTCCAAACGACCCGACGAGTCGAACGATGCATTGATCCCCGGCACCGCATCGAGCTGGGCACGGATATCTTCTGCGGTGGTATCATCGGCATACCCGGGTAGACCATTTTCGTTCAATCCATCGAGGTCGATGTCGATCAGGGCGGTCGAGACGACCACGCCGTTGGTGTCTCGGACTTCAAAGGAGAACGAGCCGTTGACCGCGCTAAATGGAAGATTCGCAAAGGTCGAGTTGTTTGGATCATTGAGCGCCAACAACTGATCGCTCGCACCAATCTGAAGCGTGCCCGCCGAGCCGGTCAACCAGTCCTCGTTGATGCCCGTCGAGTGCAACCGATTGACCTCGAAGATCAGCTGGGACGCGAGCGTATCGAGTTTTTCGAGTGTCGCGTCGATCGCGCCATCGCGTGATGCGAGCAAGCCGCCGATCGAACCGCTTGCGACGGGCAATGGGGTTGAATCCGCCGAGAGCTGAACCTGGACGGTCAGCACGCCATCAACGGTGACGCGAGAAATATCGATCCCGCGATTGTTTGTGCCTTGGACGATCGGGGTGGATCCAGAATAGATGTCGTATCCGCCCGAGTTGGTCTCGACAACCGTCACATCCATCAACTGGGCGAGTTCGGTGACAATCTGGTCGCGCCGATCGCGTAGCCCAGATGCTTCCGCATCGCCGATCTCATTGGACGAGATGATCTCATTGATCGAAGCGATTTCTTCGAGGATCGAATCTGCCAGCAGGACCTGTGCGTCGATCTGCTCTTCGAGTTGTTCACGCTGTTGGACCAGGTCCGATTGCATGTTGTTGATAAACGACGCGAGCGCCCCGCCCTGATTGAGAATATTGGCTTGCGAATCGAGCAGCGTGGTGGCTTCTGTCCATGCGTTAAAGAAGGTCGAGAGCTGGGTGGACATATCAAACTCGGTCCCCTCGTTGAGGATGGTCTCGAGTTGGGAGAGCACATTGAGCTGCTGTGCGCTCGAATATTCTGCCGAGTTTGAGTTCCAGAGCCGGCGCTGGAGCGCCTCGTCAATCTGTCGGCGTACATCTTGCACCCCGACGCCCTGCCCGATCTGATACGGATCAGCGTTGCGCCCACGCAACGCCTGGAGCATCGCGATCTGACGGGTGTACCCGGGGGTCGCCGCGTTGGCCATATTCTGGGCCGTCACTTGCAATCCAATCTGCGAAGTGATCAGCGACGAGCGGGCGATGTACATTGATGATGTGAGACTCATGTGCTGCCCTCCTTCTTACTGAACCATATCGAGTGTGGAAACGACCTGTGTATGTGATGGGCTCACTGACCCAACGCGAGAATATGTCCCGGTGTGTGAGAGCGATTCGCCGACTTGTTTAATCAAACCGCGCATGTGATTGGCGAGGTTCTCGCTCGCGACACGCACCGCATCTTGTTCATCTTTGACCCGCATGATCAAGTCGCGCAACCGGGCCTGGCGTTGCCCGATCCGTTCGCGATCCTTGGGATTAAACTGTTCCATCAACTGATCGAGCGACGAGAGTTTGCCGGTATCTCTGGTGATCATCTCGCGACGGCCGTCTTCGATCTGGGCGATCCGCAAGAGCACATCACTTGTCTTCATCGTGATCGTGTTGAGCTCTTCGAGCGAAGCATGGCTCAGCGCGTCCTTGTGGGCGATCGCCAGATCGAGCAGGCTCGAGTGCTCATCTTCGAGTTGCCCGAGCATCGAATCGAGCCGATCCGTATTGATACCCTTCGACGGGGACCGCTTGCGAGCAACAGGTTGATTAGAGACGAGTTTCATCCGTGTGTATCCCTGTGGGGTTAGCCCTTGGTGTCAATTGCTTGGGTTGGTAGATCAGTCTGAGGCATATTCTTGAGCAACTGGGCGGTGATCCGTTCGACGAGTGGGAAGTTGGCCGCCTTGACAATTTCGTCAGCGAGCTTGGTATCAAGCAACGATGAAAACTGCTTCTCTGCACTGCTGGGCCCAAACGGTGGCGGGGTGTTGTTCGACTCACGAACCTGCTTGAGGATTGGCTCGATAAAGGTCGCCGAGACCAACCCCTCCGCAGCCAAGCGGGCCTTGACGCCCTCAGCTTGGGATGTCCCAGGCAGCTCATTGGTCTTTGTGTCGTTGGTGCCTTGGGCGAGCGACAACCCCTGAGGCGTGGTCGCGCTGAGTGTGCCTCGGTCCTTCGATTCTGATTTCCGAATATCAACTGGCGTTTGTGGACGCGAGCCGAGGATTTGTGTCGGGCGGATGTTTGAGATGCTGGTCATTGGCTTATTCCTTCTTATTCGAGCCCATTGACGATCAGGCGTGCATGGAGCTTGCCGGTTTCGTGGAGCTTTTCGAGAATCTTGATTTGTTCAATCACGGGGATATCGAGCTGGTCGAACGCCGCGATCAGATCTTCGAGCTTCGAGGTGTTCGCTTCCGATGCCCCCTGGGTATACATCGCAGCAAACTCAGAGGTGGTCTCGTCAAACTGCCCGATCGGGGCTGCCGAGGTGGTGATCCGGAGGTCGTCATGCGTGATGACCGCGGGCGAGACCTGGACATCGCCAGTAAAGACAATGATGCCCGCGCGGGTATCACAAACGACCTTCGCGGGCAGCTTGCGCAACGCGCTCGAGATGTCGGTCTGCATGATGTCGCCAAAGAACGAGAGCGCGTGGTCGCGTTCGGTGATGGGGACCGTCACATGGATCGTCCGCGAATCAACCGCGACCGCGATAGATTGGTTGCGATTGGCGGTGAGCAGGTATTGCTGATTGATCTCCGATGCGATCGTTGAGGTCGCAGCGAATCCTGAAAAGTTGATATCGATGATCAGATCAAACGCGCCAGAAATGCTCGGGGTTGTATTGATATCGCGCACCAACTGCGCACCTTTTTCGATCCGAGCAACCGTGGGCATTTCCAAATCAGGGAGATCGACCAACCCCTGCGAGAAGGCATAGACATTGGGATTGGTGTTCCCACCAGTCAAAGGCGTGATCATCAGCATCCCGCCCTCAAGGCTCTTGGCCGAGTTGAGTGTCGAGATCGTGATATTAAACGAATCGTCAATCTTGCCGCCCTCGCGAGGAATCTGGCAGGTGACCAGGACGACCGCAACGGACTTGGTGCTGTTGAGATCATCGATGGTGACGGGGTTTCCGAGTCGTTTGAGGGCTTCTGCCAATGGGCGAGCCATGACCAGTTCGCTCCCGCTGTCGCCGGTGCCGTTGAGCCCGATGACGAGCCCGAGCCCGTGAATAACCGAAGCGCCTTGTCCCTTGACGCGAGAAATTTCCAACAGGGTCTTGTTGGCATGGGCATCAAAGCCCGCCAGGGCGAGCACTGCAATATAAATGACGATCCATCGTCTCATGTATAGATTCCTTCCGCAAGGTAGCTACGCGAAAGGCGTGCCAGTTGAATACGGGCTTGGCTGGAGTTAAAAAAAACACCCCAGACGGGGTGTTTGATGAGATTGATTCGAGCTGAACGAGTTATCGACGGATTCGGCGATAAGCACTCATCACACCCAACAACCCAAGCCCAGCAAAGGCTGCTGGTGGCAAAGGTACGACATTGACCGAAGTACCGAAAGTGACATCGTCAAAGCCAATCTGATCCGCCACACCACCGAATACAACGGAGTGGGCGAGTCCCATGAAGTCCACGCCGACATGTGCCCAGTTGCTGAATGTGCCATTTGGATCGCCAGCGCCCGCACCAAGTGGTACGAGGTTAAGTGATCCGAGAAGAGCGCCGGTGCCATTGAGCCCGGCGTAGATCTCAACGATGCCGGATTCATTAACTGATGTATATTGAAGTCCGAACCCGGTATTGAAACCCGCCGCGACATTCATAGTCGTGGCACCACCAGAAAGGAAGAACATAATCGTGTCTGGTGATGGCTCATTGCCGAAGTTGCCGGTGCCACCTGCATCAGCATCGATGATTGACAAAGTGTTTCCGACAAACTCGACACCAAAGTCCGGGCCTGAGTTCCCTTGGGAACTCATGCCTCCGTTGTAAAAATCTAAAATGGTGTCTTGATCGCCAAGTCCCTCGAAGTCAAGCAAGAACACGCTCCCTGCGCTTGCAGTTCCTGCGATGGCTGCAACCATCGCCATTGATGAAAAAAGGTTCATTTTGTTACCCTTCATTTTTTGATTCTTTCGAATCGTCCCTCGTGACAGAGCACCACGAGGTGCCTGTCTATCTAGTCCTATAATTTAACCAGTTTGCGGATAAAAAAAAGACTAAATGCAGGATAATGAGGAAAAACACCCAATAGTTTGGTTGGTTAATTTGAGGGTTGGGAGTTAAAACGCGAATATGGTGTCGAGAACGCGGGTGATCAAGCCCTTTTCCGCAGCCTGCTTCAGGTCGCCCTCGTTTTCGAGGATGATCGTCAGGTCGGCGAGTTGGCTCGACAGGATCGTGTTCTGGGCTGTCACATCTTCGTCGCGGGCAAACCCAGAGAGCACCAGGACCGAGATTTCTCGATCTTTCGCGATGCGTTTGGTGGCTTTGAGCACGAGGGTGCCGTTGGGTTTGACTTCGAGGACGGTCGCGGCAATTCGTGCAGAAAACCGGTCTTTTCGCTCGTAATCACCTTCACCTGAAAACTCCCGTTTGGAGGTGAAATCGATAAGGTCGGTGTCTGAGACCGTGTTTTCTGCGAGCCGAAGCTCGAGGAGTTCGAGCAGATTGAGCGTTGCCTTGACGTTGGCTTTGGACTTCGATTCCTTCTCGGTCTCGAGCTTTTGCGAGCTGGTCTGCGAGCTGTTCTCATCGATGATGATCGTGATGATGTCGTGCTTCTTGATGGTGCGGGTCTCGGGAACCGAGATGAAGAACATCGAAACTTCCTCAAGCAGCATCGTTTGCTGTGTCACATCTGGCGATGCGTCCTCTTCGTCTTGGGCGAGGAACAAACTCTGTGCGGGGGCACTCGCGATCGCAATAGCGAGCGTGAAGAGTGCAAAGAGTGTTGATTTGGTATGGATGATGTTCATCGTGGGCCTTTTCGTATTCAATTGGAACTGGCAACTGATTTGGAGGGTTCGACAATCACGACTCGGCCAGGCCCAGCGATGCGGGCGGTGAAGTGTGATTTGTGGTCTTTGGATTCGAGCTCGATCAGATCGCCCATCTGCCCGCTTTCGAGCGCCCGGACGGTTTTGGTGACGATCGCCTGCCCGACGAGGCTCTTGGCGGAGACGAGTTGTCCACGTTTGACCAGAATTCGTTGGGTAAGCATCGAACCGAGGATGATTTCGCCAGGATTAATCGTGGTTTTGCTTTCAAGCCCGAGCGACGCTTTGGGGTCGGCGATCGCCAACACCGGCGAGAGCCAGCGCATCTCGACGATGCACATGTTCGTATCAATCACCTCGCGTCGGCGGATTTGGCGGGTTGCCACGCGCACCGATCTTTGGAGCTCGACACCGACGCGCAAGGTGGTGTCAGCGATGATCCGGTCGCCGGCGTAGATGGCGACGCGAAGGTGCACCTTGCCGGATCGCCCGGTTTCAGTGATTTCGACAACTCGCTCGCCGGTGGGGGTGTTGAGGAGCTTTGTATCACGCTTTTCAAACTTGAGTCTTGTGGCGTCGGCTTGAGTTCGAAGGCGGGTATATATCCATTGCTCGATGTGGTCTTGGAGGATTGGTCCTTCATAAGTATTGGCCTTGAAAGAAGTTGACGGGAGGTTGGGCACAGATACAGCAGATTCGCGTCGGCGTGTGATCGAGATGTCGGTGCCAACAAAGACCACCGAGCCGGCATTGATCACTGACGATTGTTCGACCAGCTCGCGGAGCGTCCCGATCTTGATCTCGGTCCATTGCCCAGAAGCGATTGGTTTGGTGGTTTCAATCGTAAGTGCTTCGAGAGCCTTGGCTTGTGGGCCGGTGATGACGGCGAGGTCGCCGATGGTGAGGGTCTCGTCTTCTTGGGCGAGTCGAACCGTGGATTTCAGTGACACCGTGGTGACGGTGCTTGTGGAATCGCTGCCCAATGCCTGTGAGCAGACCAACGCACACATAAGCGTGGCGATGAGGGCGAATAAGATTGAGCGTTGGATGGTCATGTTGAGTATTGTCTTAGTGCTTAGTCGACAAGTGATTAACGGCGGAGTTGAGCGACTGACTGGAGTGTTTCGTCGGCTGCACGGATGGCCTGCGAGTTCATTTCAAAGGCACGCTGGGTACGGATGAGTTCGATGAGTTCGCGGGCAGGATCAACATTCGAGCCTTCGAGATGCTTTGCGAGGATCTTGCCGTAGTTTGCGGAGCCCGGATCGCCTTCGATCGGGCTCCCCGAAGCGGCGCTTTCGACCCACAGGTTCGATCCGACTTGGGTGAGTCCTGCGGGGTTGATGAAGATCGATAGTTTGATCTCTGCCAGCGGTGTCGGGTCCGGATTGCCCGGGGTGGTGACGTAGACCTGTCCTGATCCATCGATCGTGACACCGGTTGCGTCGAGCGGGATGGTGATCTCGGGGATGAGTTTGCGTCCGTCCGAGTTGGCCAAGACGAGTGTTCCTTCTGCGTTGGGCACGAAGTTGCCCGCACGGGTGTAGGCTTCGCCGCCGTTGCCCAAATCGTCTTCTACCGTTACCTTAAAGAACCCGCGACCTTCGATCATCATGTCGGTGTCTGTCCCTGGGATGGGAGCGCCTTGGGTGAAGTCTTGCTGGGTGCCGCTGACTCGGACGCCAAGCCCGACATAAAACCCTGTTGGTTTCTGGTCGCCGTTAGAGTTTTGAGCACCAGGCTGGGCGCGTTCGATATAGAGGAGGTCTTCGAAGTTGACTCGCGAGGTCTTAAATCCTTCGGTATTGACATTGGCGAGGTTGTTGGATATGACGTCGAGCCGGGCGTCGAGCGCTCGAAGACCAGACGATGCCGATTGCATTGCGATAATAGCCATTTCGTAATCCTTTATTCAGTAATCACTTAGGCGATTCGGCCGAAGGTGTTGATTGCTCGTTCCATAAGTCTGTTCTGCATATCGATCATCCCGATATTGCCCTGTGCCGCCCGCGATGCCGTCTGAATTTTCATCAGTGCTTCAATCTCCGATACGCCCGATCCTTCGATCATGTTTTGGTTGATCGTGCCTGTGGCGTCGATGAGCGTGAGCTTTGACCCGGTGATCGACCCGAAGAGTCCTGAGCCGAGTTTGGTCAGGATGGATCGATCGGGAACATCGCTGATCTGGATTTGGTTGATCGGTGCGCCACCCTGCGAGATGGTGCCGTCGTCTGCAACTGAGATTGGGCCTTGGGTCTGATCGATATGGATGGGGGCGTTCTTGGTCGAGAGGACGAGCTTGCCGTTGGTCGCCATGATGAGATCACCATCGCTGTTGAGTGTGAATCGTCCATCGCGTGTGAGCGTTGGGTTTGACGAATCTCCAACGACGAAGAATCCATCGCCTTGGATGGCCATGTCCATATCATTCTCGGTTCTCTCGAGCGTTCCTTGCGCGAAATTGATGCGCGTTTGCGCAGCAAATACGCCTCCACCGAGTTTTTCGAGCAGTGAGATTGATGAGCTGTAGCTAGATTCTTGCCCTTGCGGAGCAGCCGTTCGTTGCATGGTGCCCGTCAGGATGGGTTTAAACCCAACCGTATTCATATTCGCAAGGTTGTTGGTCAGTGCATCTTGCTGACGCATGCTGGCTAATGCACCCGATGCGGAGATTTGTAAGCCGTAGTTCATGTGCGGTCCAATCTACGGGCATTGGTCCTGTTCATCCGTGAACAGCAGCCGCCCGTCGGTGGATATACACACATAGCGTGCCAGATGCGGAAGAGGCGATAGGCAGTGGGCAATATGAGTTGAGAAGAGTGTGGAGAAGATTGGAAAATAGGGATTTAGGGATCGGGGATCATGTTGGCTTCATCGTCGGTCGGGGCGACCAAGGCTGCATCGAACAAGGTGTCAATCGCATCGCTATCAAGGGATGTCTCTGATTCGGCGAGGGCTTGTGTGAGTTGGGCATCGATCCGCCGGGCATAGATGCGGATCGTTTTGTAGTGATGATCAGCGTTGATCAGTTCCATTGTCCGTGTTGCGAGCTGCGACATTGCATCTTGGTTGAGTTCGAGCTCGCCCCATGGGATGATGGTGTCGGCGGTGGATCCCCAGTGGGTGTGCTCGATCTCGGTGCCGGTCGCCGAGTGGTGGAACTCGTGCATGAGCTGCCAGTCGATGGGGGTGACGGGTTGCGTGCCATCAGCGAACCAGAGTTCTTGCTTATCAATGATGACGGGGAGTTTGATGAAGAGGTACTTGGATGTCCGCATCTGCGCATTGGCCGGGTCAAACTCGATGACTGTTCGGAGCCCAAGCGAGAAGCCGGCGAGGAGCGCGAGGATAAAGAACCCTGCAACGAAGGGGAAGAGTTTGGCGAGGGTAGATTTTGGCTTTGGCATGGTTTACCCGATCATATTTTATTTGATCACAAACTCGGTTTGGGAGAGTGTGTCGTTGACCTTGGTGAGCCAATCTTCATAACCATCGCGGCCCATCAACCCGAAGGTCGCTTTTTTGCCGGTTTCGACGGCGGGTTGGTCGTAGGCGTCGATGTTGAGCATCAGACCCGCATACGCGGTGGCGATCTGCCAGAGGGAGATGAACTCGCCGACATGGTGGGCGTCGATGGTGGGCATCTTGATGGTGTAGTTTGGGCGCTGGGAATCGATGAGGGCGTATTCGGTGGCTCGCTTCTCGGCGTTCAAGAGATCGACCATGCGTTTGCCTTCGAGGTATTCGAGTGCATCGACACCCATACCTGTCGGGATGGTCATGGATTGGTCATCGCCGAAGTCTTCGATTTCGACGAACCCGATGACCTTATCGTTTGGTCCTTCGCGGTAGAGCTGGACCTGGGAGTGTTGGTCGGTGGTCCCCAGGGCTGAGATGGGGGTGAATCCGGTGAAGACGGTTTCGCCGTTGGCGTCGAACTTCTTGCCGAGGGATTCTGCCCAGAGCTGGGCGTACCAGTCGCCGAGAAGCTTCAAGCTATTGGCATAGGGCATGAGCACATGGTTGGGTTTGCCCTTGCGGGTGCCGAGCTCAACGAGGAGCAGGGCGAGCATGGCTGCGGGGTTTTCGGTGAGGTTCTCGTTGGAGCAGCGTTGGTCCATGGCTTGGGCGCCGGCGAGGAGTGCTTCTATGTCGATGCCGCACATTGCTGCGGAGAATAAGCCGACTGGGGAGAGGATGGAGAATCGCCCGCCGACGCCGTCGGGGACGGGGAGGGTGGTGATTCCTGCCTGATCGCAGATGGTGCGCATGGTGCCTTGGTCTGGGTCGGTGATGGCGACGATGTGATCTGCCCATCGCTTGCCGACGGCTTCCTCGAGCACCTTGCGGATGATCATGAACTGCGATGCGGTCTCGGCGGTCTCTCCTGATTTGGAGACCACATTGAAGAGGGTGGTCTTTGGATCGCAGACTTTGAGGATCGATGCGAGGTTTGATGGATCGACATTGTCGACGACGAACATCTTTGGTCCGGGTCGGTCGGCTTTGGGGAGCAGGTTGTAGGTTGGTTCGTTGAGTGCGGATTGGAGCGCGATGTTGCCCAGTGCTGAGCCACCGATGCCGAGGACGACGATGTTCTCGAATCGTCCTTCGCATTCGTTGGCGATGGCGCGGACGGTGTTGAGGTGGGTCGAACGCATGGGTTCGTTGTAGAGTCCGCGCCAGCGTTCCCATCCTGTGCCTCTGGATTGGGCGAGTTTGGCGGTGAGGGCGGCGATGCCATTGGCTTGTTCGCCATCGGGGTGGACGCGTGCAGGATCGAGCCCGTGCTGGCCGACACGGGTGGAGAGACAGTTGGCATAATCGAGTGTGAGCATGGTTATAGGGTATGCCTGTGGGTATTGAAATGGGCGAAAGGGGAATCATTGATGAAGGTTGAGATGTTGGGTGGAAGTGGGGCGGAGCTGGGCTATGCTCGGGCATGATACACCCATGGCACGATGTCCGACCCGGTATGCAAGAGCTCGCGCTCCCGTCACACTTTCGCTCAATTATTGAGATCCCCAAAGGATCAAGCAATAAGTACGAGCTCGATAAGCAGACCGGGATGCTTCGGCTCGATCGCGTATTAAGCAGCGCGGTCTATTACCCGGCGAACTACGGGTTTATCCCGCAGACTTTGGCGGAGGATGACGATCCGTTGGATGTGTTGGTGTTCTGTGCTGAGAAGGTGCCGACGATGTGCATCTGTGAAGCCCGCGCGATCGGGGTGATGACGATGATCGATGATGGTCAGCCTGACCATAAGATTATCTCGGTGCTGATCAACGATAGCGAGTTTGAAGAGTACCAGACGATTCAGAACTTCCCGAAGCATACTTTTAAGATGCTCAAGCGGTTCTTCGAGGATTACAAGACGCTCGAGGGCAAGACGGTGGAGGTCGATGAGATCCAGCCTGTGGAGCGTGCGCATGAGATTATCGAGGCTTCGCTGGTGGCGTATTCTGAGGCGAGGCAGTCCGGGGCGCTTTGATCGTGTTTTGATCATAGTTGAGTATTGAATAGATATTGAAAAACGCCCATGTATTGCATGGGCGTTTTTTGTGGGTTATGTGTGGGTTGGGTTTATGGGCATCCCCGTGAGAAGTTGACGATAAACTGCTGCACATCGAAGAAGTTGAGTACGCCGTCGCCGTTGAGATCTGCTTCGCACGCGTTGGGATCGGGCATGATGCCAAGAACAACAGGATGGGTCAGTGTGGGGCCGTACCGGTTGGTCACGACGCAATCGTAATATGCTTCGTCGTTCTCAGAGGCGACGATCTGGAGTGTTGAACTCTGAGTGCCGCTGATGTTGCCCCCGTCGACCAGATCGATGCCGTTGCGGCGCCAGAAGAAGTCGATACCGGTTTCATCAGCAGGCGTCACGCTGAACTCTGCGGCGTCGCCATCGGAGACGATCAGGCCGAGCGGCTGGTGTTGGATTTTGGGTGCGAAATCGAACAAGTAGACCGAGCCTGTTTGTGATCCTCGGTCATCGTTGAAGCTGGCTCCGATGATTGCGGTCGAGCCCGACATGGTGACATGGTGTCCGAACTCGTCTGTCAGTGCTCTGTCAGAGGAGACGAGCTTTGCGAGTTGCAGCCCGGTTTCTAGATCGAAGAGGTAAGCCGCCCCGGTTCTGTTGTTGATGCCGCTGGCGCCAACGACGATGGTCGATCCGGAGACCGCCACGGATTGGCCGAATCGCATTCCATCGATGGGATCTGATGGGAATAGCTGCCCGATTTGAAGGCCGGTCTGAGTGTTGTACAGGTAGACGGTTCCAGATTCTTCGCGACTCACGGAATCGTAAAATCGAGGCGACCCGATGATCACGGTTGTGCCCGAGATCGAAACGGACTCTCCGAATCCTTCGCCTGGATATTCAGAGTTTGGGTCTCCCTGGGTGCCTGTGAATGTTTGAGTTTGAATGCCTGTGTCACGATCGAAGATGTACACTTGACCGGTTCCGTTTTCAAACTCAGGGGCTCCGATGATGGCCGTTGTTTCGGAGATGGATACGGAGCTGCCGAAGTAATGGTACGGCGTTGGGTTCGGCGGGAAAAACTGTGCGGTTTGAAGCCCGGTTTCTGTGTCAAACAGGTAGGCGGAGCCGGCGTATATTTCTCCTGGGTTTTCTGCAAGGATCGAACCGACGATGGCGGTTGTTCCCGAAATCGCTAAGGAGGTGCCAAACCTGCTTGAGGCTGCTCCATCCTCAGCATTGAGTTTTCCCGTTTGAAGCCCAGACTGCGTATCAAACATGTAGACAGATCCTGAGCTTAAGCCCAAGTCACCATCTTGGGTAGCTCCGACCAGCGCGGTTGTCCCCGAGATGGCGACGGACCACCCAAAGGAGTCGTAGCTTTCGCCATCATCCGCGGTGAGCTTGAAGAGTTGTTGCCCGGTCTCTCGATCGAAGAGGTAGGCCGCGCCCCTATTTTGGTTTTTGCGAGGGGCCCCGATGATGATTGTGTTGCCCGAGACCGCGATGGAATGGCCGAACTCGTCACCCCCCGATGTATCATCACCGAGGAGTTTGACATCTTCATAGAATGTTTGTGCTGATACAGGCAAGACGGCGAAGAATGATACAGAAATGGCGGCCAGCATGAGCCGGCGGCGTGGGAGTTTCAACATAATCAGGATTCCTCTTTTTAGTCGGCTCTTCTTAAGTCAGTTTGATCTCAACAAGACCAACGGGCAATTGGTCTGAAGATTAGGGTATTTTTCGCACACAGAGAAGTGAATACTTGAGATTCGCTATGATTTCTGAGCTACAAAGCCTCAACTCCTTCACAGGGTTGAGTCTCGAACGATTGGTTTGAAGTTATTGGACCAGAATGTTACCCTTTAGATATTGGATTTCGAGGAGATGAAAATAGTTGGAGAATTCGCGAGTCCAAGGGCTACTGTTATTCATGTTTCCAGAAATCGAACGCGTGCTCTATACCCGTGGACAGCTCGCTGATGGCGCGGCAATACTGGTGGGGGGGGATGATCGAGGCTTCGCTGGTGGCGTATTCTGAGGCGAGGCAATCCGGGGCGTTGTGAATTTATGAGTTGACGAGAAGTTTAAAAAAAGGGGGCTGCATCATGTGATGCAGCCCCCTGTGTTTATACTCGATTGAGATGTTTAGTTCTTATTCACCAGATCGTTCATGGCTTTGACGTCATTGAAGTCGATCTTGCCATCGTTGTTGAGATCGAGTTCTTGGGTTGGGTTTGAGACATAGTTCTGCATAAAGAGCATCATGTCAGCCGTGTCGATCTGTTGATCGTTGTTCATGTCTCCGAGGAGTAGTTGGAGAATACCGAGGATATTGTTGTTCTCGCACTCTGTCTCGTAGAGTTGGACGAGGTCGAGGCGGAATTTGTCTCTGGGGTCATCGATCACTGGAGGGGCGTTATGCGTCACGGTGACTTGAAACTTCATCTTATTGCCACTGATAAAGTTGCTCTTGGGGGTTCCAACTGGAAGAGCAAAGTTTTCCCATGCATTGATTCGCTTTCGATCATAAACTGTGTTGATACCGGTGATGTCATCATCAAAGACTCTTGCGTGTTCGTTTGAGTAACCATCTGAATCGGTGTCATTAAACTCAGTTCTTCTTGTTGAGTTCGAGTGCCATTCGACAGGCAGGTCTTGGATGGTATGGTACGAACCTGTTTTGAAGTTGAAGATTTCGAGGGTGTATGTCGCGTTCGCCCATGGCCCGCCGCCGTCGAGGGCTTCGGTGACGAATGTGTATTGGTCTCCGAGGGTGCTGATTGTGCCTGTCTCAAACTCAGCGGCGAACTGGACTGTTGTATCTAAACCCATTACAGTTGGCACAAAGTCATGGGTGTGTTCTTCGCTGAATGTTGCAGAGAGGGTATTGCTTGCGCCAATCCATGAGCCATTGAAGTAGATATCATGGAGTGTGTAGTCGTAGACTTGGCTGAGAAGGTCGTTTGTTGAGTCCCAGTTGTATTGGGAGGTTGAGTTACTGCCGTCGCATTGGGTGCCATGGTACTCGTAATCGGGATTGCCCCAGAAATAGATCTCATTAATCCCTTTAGCTTTGCACAAGGCGACTTGGTTGCGGACATTTTCCTTGGTGGTGATGTCTAGGTCGTCACGAATGTCGGGGTCGGAGGGGTTTTCTTGAATATTTGGTCTTCTGACAACTGTACCCACACGGGTAATGTGCGGGATGACATGCCTTGGTGCGTCGATCCCCATCGACTCAAGTTCGCTCAAAGAGAATATTGTGTGGTCGAGTTTGGTTCTCGAATATCTGAGCCACGCTCTCGCTTCGCGTTCGAGTTGTGTACCGATGATGATTCCGAGATCTGCTTCGAGTTCTTGCTCATGATAATCACTCGGCGGGTAGAGCATCGGTGCTTGCGAGTTTGCTGACCCGAGGTAGGATGATTGCAACCAGCCGTAGCGTTCGTCCGATGTGTTTGCAGGCCGGAGAACACCTTGTCTGTTATGAAACATAAACGGGTAGCTTGGTGAGAAGTAGCCCGATGTTCTGTTGTTGGACCACTTGAAGTCTCCCCACTTGGGATCGCTGAGGGGGTAACTCAATGCGGCGCCGATTGATCCATCGATGACTGTGTCAATGATCTGCATGTACATTTTGTACATCGGGAGGAACTCGTGGTCAAAGTTCGGGCGTTGATGGGTTGGGTATTGCCATGAATCAAGGATGCCGTCGCTGTTTGTATCGATGCGGGTTCCAGAGTAGGGATAGGCTGGAGAGTTTGGGACATACTCTAATGAGGCGGTGTTCCATCCAAGCATGTCGGAGAGTGCTTGGCCTGAGAATACTTCAAGGGCGACTGTAGTGGTTGGTGTAGAGTCCCAGAGGTCGAAGTT
>CAJXXI010000024.1 GCA_913062615.1 uncultured bacterium
CCATTCCCTATCAAACACCAGCCGGCGCCGAAAGCGCGTCGGGCCCAAGCGTCTGAATCGTTGGTACACCAATCTTTCGACGCATCAGATACGCGTTGAGTTCATCCAAACCAACCGCGTTCACCTGCTCGATGATCGTATCGAGCGACCGAGGCTTACCAAGATTCAACTGATCCGCAGCGATCGCACTCGCCCGTGCGCCCGTTGATTCGCCAGAAAAAATCAATCGGCTCTTGAGCCCCGTCTTGGCACGCGTGAGTTCCTCATCCGTCACATTACCTTCGCCAATACGCAAAATTTCGCTCATCAATACATCGAGCGATTCCTGCGCCCGCTCGGGTGTCGTCCCGACATAGTTGCTCACCACACCACGCTCTTTGTCCGCGCGGAACGACGAACTCACCGAATAGCACAGCCCACGCTTCTCGCGCACCTCGGTAAACAACCGACCCGACATCCCACCCGAGAGCACCGAGATCACCATCTTCTCAAGCATCGAATCCGCGTGCCCTTCGTGCGGCCCATCGTGCACAATCAATACCTGCACCTGGTTGGATTCATCCTCAAGATGTGCATACCCACGCGGTGGCTCCTCGCCGGCGTCAGGCTGTTTCACACTACCATTCCAGTCACTCGTGAGTGATTCGATCTGCTCGATCACACGCTGTGGGTCAATGTCGCCCGCAACCGAGATCACCGAACCATCAGGCTTGGCGTGCCCACTCCACCACTTCACCAACGCATCGTGCGTCAACGATTCAACGCCCTCGATCGTCCCGAGCGTGTTGCGTCCAAAGGGCGAAGGCAGGTGGCGCTCGCGTGCAGCAAGAATCGTCCGCTGTTGTGGATCGTCCGCAAGCGATGAGATCGCCTGCGTCGCCAACTCGCACGCCGGCCCAAACGATTCGCTCGACATCATCGGATTCCGAATGATGTCAACAAGCATCCCCATCGATTCGTGCATGCGATGCCCGATCATCGAAGCAGAGAGTTGTGTGTACCGAATCGAGTTGCTGATGTCACGCAATGCGCCGACATGATCGAACGCGTCAGCCTGTGCTTTAGAATCGAGTGCGCCCGCGCCACGCATCAACATCTCGGCGCACACACTCGAAGTTCCTAAATTGTGGATATCTTCAAAGACCGCGCCCGCGGGGACCAACCACCGCAACGCTGCCGACTGCACCCCGCTCATTGGTTCGGTGATGATCTTCAAACCGTTGGCACAAGTGTGAACGGCGATGGTGTTGAGTGTGCTTGGCATAATTACTCCTTCACGAAAGTGCGAATACAAATCAGTGCTCGATCGTGTGATTGTTCGCATTGTTTGGGTGAAAAACCGATGGCATCGACAAAAGAAACCAAACGATCGCACACGAACTTATTGCGAATTTGTTGCGATCATGGTGCGATCATGGTGCGAACTGCAGCGAACTGCATGCGAAGTCGCCACCAACGCCGGCTTCGTTCGTGCGCGTACGCAAACGGTGCATGATCAGATTGCAAAACCAAACTCAGAACCAACTCGCGCACTCTGTGCGCGCACAACGAACGCTGCGCACACAAATCACGCACGATGTGTTTGTCGGCAATCACGATTCATCAACACACCCAACGCATGATTTGTGCGCACAAATCATGCGATGCGCACACCGTTGATGACACGCTTTGGGTGTGCGCACGGCACGCGATTGGTAAAAAAACAATCCGCGCGCACACTTGTTCATGGTGATGTATACTGAAAATCTGTAAAGAATCGCGCAAGGTCGGCGCACTTCTTCAAGAAATGCAACACATCACACCGATGTGTTGAGTAGATTGATTGACAAGCGTTTGTAGTCAGCCGATATTCACTGTGACAAACTGCTTCAGTGTGAAGCAACACGGTGAAGACAAAGTCGAAGCAACACGGACCAACAACTGGTCCAGCACTTGGACCAACAACTGGACTAACCAGAGGAGCCCTTAAAATGGCAAAGAAAAAAGCAAAGAAAAAAGTAGCCAAAAAAGCTACGCGTAAGAAAACCGCAAAGAAAAAAGCAACCAAGAAAAAGGTAGCCAAAAAAGCAACCAAGAAGAAAGTTGCCAAGAAAAAAGTTGCCAAGAAAAAGGTAGCCAAAAAGACCACCAAGAAGAAGGCCACCAAGAAAAAAGCAACTCGTAAAAAAGTAGCCAAAAAGAAGACCACGAAGAAGACCACCAAAAAGAAGGCTACAAAGAAAAAAGCCACTAAGAAAAAAGCCACTAAGAAAAAGGCAACCAAGAAAAAGGTAGCCAAGAAGAAGACCAAGAAGAAAACCACTAAGAAGAAGGCTACTCGCAAAAAGACCGCGAAAAAGGCCACTAAAAAGAAGGCTACTCGCAAAAAAGCGACCCGCAAGAAGGCTACACGCCGATAAACGGCCATGCCATCGCCCGGGCAAGATGTTGGACCCGGTGCAAGTCAAGACTACAAACGCGCAGGGCTGATCAAACGATCAGCCCTGTTTTTTTGTCCAAACAAACCCACCGCATCCTCATGCTGCCGAACGCTTGCGGAGAAACTTATCCGCCAAGCCAGCATCGAGCGACTCGAACGGATAGTGCATCGCCAATCCCAGCTTGAGTGTGTGCAGATCGCATATCCCAAATGTAGACACCCCGGGCATCCGCCAACCCACAAACCGCAACGCCCGCGCCAAGCACTCCATCGATGTCACAAACTCAATCTCGCCGTCGTGCTCAAGAATCGGTAGCAACCCGAACTGCCACGCCTGGCGTTTGGTGATCAACCCGAGCGTCGGCTCGTGCACCTGGATACTCAACGGATCAATCCGCGTCGCGATCATCGCATACTGCTCTGCCCATGCCTGCTCGATACTGCCAGGCGATACACCGAACCGTTCCTCCGCGATCACCCCGAACGGGCGGGATGATTGTTGTTGAATCGCAACGATCTCGTCGCATTGTTCAACCGTCAGTGCGCCATGTTCTACCAATAGTTCGCCGAGCCGAATAGTCATTTGCTGCTCCTCAATACAAACCTCGGCACATTTCCAATGCGCCAAGCGATGCGATAGAACCACTTTCGACGCCAATCACTCGATAAACGAGACGAGCACACACCATTGCACACAATGCAACAACACAGACCTGCCCGGCCAGCACACACGCGCCATGACAAAGTCCGCCCGCAGATATCACACAAAAACTCGTTAACTCGTTTGCACACGCCTCTGAACACACGCGTTCTACGCATCGTCCGAAAAAGCACCGCCTTAAGGAAGTATCACAGCTATTTCCCGACGCAGAAGGTCGCAAACACCCGCCCGAGCACATCATCAGGCGATATCTCGCCGATCAGCTCGCCGAGCGCATCGAGCGCCCCGCGGAGCCCGATCGCGACAAGTTCGGGCTCTTCAATGATCCTTTTGGTCGCATCGATCCGCTCGAGCGCAACCTCGATCCCCTGGGCAGCATCAATCAACGCCCGCCGATGGCGAGGAACAAACACCCCCACTCCCGAACCAACCCGGTGCGAGACCGCATCGGCGATCGCCCGTTGAAGCGATCCCAAAGCGGTGCCATCGAGCGCACAGACCGCCAAACCATCCGTATGCGAGCCCCTCGGCGTTGGCAGGTCCGACTTTGTACGCACACGCACCGTCGGCGTGGCGATCGGTAACAAAGCACTCGCCTCATCAAATCGACCGTCAGGATCACACCACAAAATCACCGCCGCGTCTTGAACAATGCTCAATGCCCGCGCCTGAGCGTCCGCGTCGATCGCATCGATGGCCAGCTCTCCAACACCAACCAACCCCGCAAGATCGGTCAGCTCGACCACCCCCGCGCCGGGCACATGTTTGGCGAGATCAAACGATTCGGTGATCGCGTCACGCGTCGTTCCTGCCTGATCAGAAACCACCGATCGTCGAACACCCAACAACGCATTGAATAACGAGCTCTTGCCCGCATTGGGTTTGCCAACGAACACGACCTTTGCCAAACCGGTCTGCACCTTGTCGCCACTCGCTGATCCGATCTGATCGAGCACCGCGCAATGCATCGCTTCGAGCCGAGCGACAAGATCGATTGGTGCGATCGGGATCACATCTTCCTGGTCCGAAAAATCAACCCCCGCTTCGACCAACGCCAAGAGCGTCGCGATCTCTTGTGCCCATGCATCACACTGCTCGCCATACGAACCATCGAGGAGCGAGCTGGCCGCATCGAGCGCCTCCTGGTGCTCTGCAGCGATCCGCAGCGCGATCCCCTCAGCCTGCTGAAGCGTCAGGCGATGGTTGAGATACGCCCGTGCACTAAACTCGCCCGGCTGAGCAAGCTCAACGCCATCCATCCCCAACAACCCATTGAGCACCCGCCCCACAAGCACCGGATTGCCGGGCATCACGAGTTCAATAGTGTCTTCGCCGGTATAGCTGTTAGGGCCGGGATACCACAAGAGCATCATCGGGATTGAGCGATCGTTGCCCAGCTCAAAGCGAACCGCGAACATCCCCCGACCACCGAGATCAATGCGACAATACTTCTGCGCACATTTGCTGGCATCCGCCCCCGAAACCCGGATCATCGCCCGCGCCGAGACGCCGGGCGCCGAGCACGGCGCTGCGATGGTGCTGCCTGTGGGCATCATTCAGTACCTTACATCTTCCCGCGTCGGTTGTTCTTCGATGCCGGGTTGGGCTGGCGCGGGCCGTGCTCCTTGAGCTGCTTCTGCGCATCCGCCGCTTCGGTCATCCGCTGAAGGAACCCCGGCCCCTTGTCCTTTTTGGCAGCACGGATGTTCTCGATTTCGAGCATGCCATGCTTCTTCATATGAGCACGGATCCACTTGTTCTCGATGATCCCCATCGTCGAGTTGGTGATGAAGTAGAGCGCCAAGCCAGATGGGGCCGCATACATCATGACCGGGAACATGAACACCATCATGATCTTCATCATCTTCTGCTGTGATTCCTGCTCTGGGGTCAACGTTGCCTGTGTCGGCGGCGTCAGGTACTTCTGATGCAGATAGAACACCACGCCGAGGAGCAACGGCAGCACATTGATCGCCGTCACCGAGCCCCACATCGCAAAGCTAAAGTGCATGCTCGCTGGCAGCGGGATCGCACCATCGGGTGCCGACAGGTCGTTCATGAACCCCCACCCGAGCACATTCTGGAACACGCCGTAGAAAGCCGCCTCGTGGCGGAGCTCGGACGCAAAGAACAGCGTCGCATACAACGCGATCCACACCGGCGACTGCAAGAACATCGGCAAGCACCCAAGCATCCCCGCGGGCGAAATCCCTTCTTCACGCCAAAGCTTGCTCATCTCGGCTTGTTGCTTCTTCGAATCATCCTTGTACTTCTCGCGGATCGCCTTCTGCTTAGGAGCCATCGCCTGCATCTGCACGCTAAAACGCTGCACACGGATCTGCGACCAACGCGTCACGGGATGCAAGCACCCACGCACCAACACCACCAAGAGCAAGATCGATACGGCCCAGTCGCCGACGATCGAATGGAATGTCCGCAATACACCGATCAAGATATCGGTCAACCAACTAAAGGTACAAGGGGCACAAAGACCACCGAGATTCGAGACCACCATTTCTGGCATGTTGAGCGATGCGATCTCGGACTCAGCGTTCATAATCGGGCGGTTGCGCGGGCCCGCATAGACGCCCAGCGTGTTGGTGACCGATTCCCCCGAACCGATCGTGTGCGATTGCCCGGTGAGCCGAAGCACCTGCACCGCATCCAACGGCGAGGCATACGGATTGATCACAAGACGATCGACCAATGCAATCCCAGAGAGCAGCTTGTCCTCAGGAACCAAGGTCGAAGAATCAAACTGTGGGTGCATCGCGACAATAAAGTACCGATCAGAGAGCGTCAACCACGAGAGCCGTGACGCACCAGGTAAGAGTTCTTCGTTTGGCCAAACAATCAGATTGCTCGGATATTCCTTCGTGCCATACTGATTCGCAGCCTTCTTGCCCAAGAGCTTGCTGCGGTTCTTGAGTTCATCATCGACCATGACACCCAGCGAGGAGCCCTGCTGGTCGGCGGGAAGCATGTATCCATACCGAACCCGACGACGATCGCCCCCATACGAAGACTTGGCCTTGGCGATATCAATCGCACCCGAAGAAATCAGCTGCGCCTTCACCGGCTCGCTGCTCAGATTTTCAATCGTCTCGCTCAGATAAAACCCGTGCAGCTTGTTTGGCTTGAGTGTGAACCTGCGTTCGATACGCAATACCGGATTCCCGGCCGCATCGTCCACATGGGCTTGGAACACCCCCGCCTCGATCTCTGCCCAGATCTGATAACCCCACCCGCTCAGGTCAACGAATGTGTCATTGACATACACACCCATCGCCGCGAACGGCGTGGCGTACTCGGTCGAGTTCTCAAGCTCATACTTCGCCTGAAGCGTCACATGCACCTTGCCCGCGACCGTCTCGAAATCATCAGGCAACTGAAGCGATTGGACACCTGCACCCGCTGTCGTGAAGGTCAATGCGGTCTTCTGATCGAGATTGTCCAGATCACCCAAAGGCGTAAATCCGCTTTGCGATGCTTCCACCGGGCGATCAACATACAGCGGTGCTGAAATCGTCGGCTCAACTATTGGATCAACAACCGCATCGGTTGGCTCGTCTTGCACAAACGATGCCGGCGCAATCGAATGCGCCCTATGCCCCGGCGTAGTGCCGATCAGCACCGCGGTCAGGGTCAATACACAGACAAACGCACCAATAGCCCAAAGGGCAGGGCGGGTCTGACGAAGAATCGAAAAAGGAGAAGCATTCATGCAGCGGATATCCAGCGTGAGTGTGTCGAAACAGGGTATGTATTAAAGCAGCGAATCGGAAAAGTCAACCGCTCTATCGTCCTTCATAAAGCCGATCGCCGAGCCAGTCGTGAAGCTGGGTGATCGCCTTGATCTTGTCTGCGGTTTCTTTGATGTCATATTCGACCCGGACAAACTCGACTTGCCCCGGCGAAAGAATCACATAGCTCGCCCGCGGGTCCATATCTCTGGGCTGACCCACAGACCCGACATTGATCACCGCTTTTTCGTCGGCAATAAACTTAAAAATCGGCTCGTCGCCAATCTCATTGGGCGGATAAAAATCAGGCTCATTCGAGAAAACCCCGGGCACATGAGTATGCCCGACGAGCGCAACCTGATCAACACGATCAAAGATCGCCTCCATCTTATCTGGCGCGTCATTGACATCATCGGGGAAGATATATTCATTAATTGGTCGTCTCGGCGATGCGTGAACTGCCAGAATCGGGGTGCCGTCCTCACAGAGGTCCTCGACCGCTCGCACACGCAACGCCCCGAGGAACTCGTATCGCTGGGCTCGCTTGGCATCGTCAGGCTCGCTGTCGAACTGCTCGCGTGTCCAATACGCCGCGTCCTCTGCAACCTTATTAAAGTTGGTTGGCTCATAGAGCACCCCAAAGTCATGATTGCCCATCAACGCCCAAGCACAATGCTCTTGGACCATATCCACACATTCGAGAGGCTCAGGGCCATAACCGACAATGTCACCCAGGCACACGACATGTTCGATCCCACGAGATTTGATGTCCGCGAGGACATTCTTAAGGGCGGCAGCGTTGCCATGGATATCACTGATGACGGCTGTGCTCACGACGGATCTCTCGGAAAGGAAAGGATTTGCGTTCTTCACCATTCATAGTGAAAACCGGGCAGGCGTGAACTGTAGAAGGGTCGCCTGCGATGGGCAATACCTTCTTTGTAGTTCACGATCCTCGATTTCTCATTCCGATTCGCCGACGGGTATAATGAGATTGGCCAAGATGGCCGATGAACAGGACAGATTGGCGGGCAATCGGAACAGTCTCCGAAGGCAGAAAACCGCCGCCTATGACTGTAGATATATGTCAGGGAAAGACTTATGGCCTCAGCTTCAGTGAGTTATCAACGAACACGCGAGATGTCCATCGACGAGCTTTTGCTCGAAAATCGGATCATTTTCCTCGTCGGAGAGATCAATCATGCCTCCGCTTCACGAGTCATGATGCAGATGCTCTATCTTGAGAATCAACGCAAAAACCAAGAAATCAACTTCTATATCAACTGCCCGGGCGGCGTCGTCGACGACACCCTCGCCCTCTACGACACCATGCGCTTCCTCAGCTCGCCAATTGCAACCTATTGCATCGGACGAGCATACTCGGGTGGGTCGGTCTTATTGACCGCGGGCACCAAGGGGCGACGCTTCATCCTGCCTCACGCAAAGGTCATGATCCATCAGCCCTACGGCGGGATCACCGGCCAAGCTGAAGACATCCGCCTCCAAGCCGAGCAGATCATCAAGACCAAGCAAACCCTGATTGATCTCCTCTCAAAGCACACCGGCCAAGACAAAGATCGCATCCGCGAGGATTCAGAACGCGACATGTACTTCGATGCCGAAGAAGCGGTGAAATACGGGCTGGTCGACGAAATGCTCACCGAGCCGCCTGAGATCCCAACCGGACCCGCAAGCTAATCGTTTGGCAATGACCAACATCTGATTTTTTACGAATGATTCCCACCAAGTAAGGTGAACACGATATGACAACCCCAAGCTCTTTTCTGGTCCCCATCGTCATCGAGCAATCAGGCCGAGGCGAACGCTCGTACGACATCTTCTCGCGCCTGCTCAAAGACCGCATCATCTTCGTCACCGGCGGCGTAATGGACGAAATGGCCAACCTCATCGTTGCCCAACTCCTCTTCCTCGCCAATGAAGATCCCAAAGCAGACATCCATCTCTATGTCAACTCCCCAGGTGGCTCGGTCACCGCGGGCTTGGGCATTGTCGATACGATGAACTTCATCAAACCAGACATCTGCACCTATGTCATCGGGCAGGCCGCCTCGATGGGCTCGGTCATCGCGTGCTCGGGCTCCAAAGGCAAACGCTACGCACTCAAGAACGCACGCAACCTGATGCACCAGCCATTGCTCTCAGGAGTGATGGAAGGACAAGCAACTGATCTCGAGATCGAAGCGATGGAAATGCTCCGTCTTCGCGATCGTTTGTACCGGATCTACTCCGAAGCAACCGGGCAAGACCAAGGAAAGATCAAGAAGGATTGCGATCGCAACCTATGGCTCGACGATCAAGAAATGATCTCCTACGGACTCATCGACTCGGTCCTCGAATCTATGCCGATCACAGGCAATACCGAGTAAACCGCAAACAAGCACCCCCCCTATCCGTCGCCCTCAAAGAGCGACGGATTTTTTTACGATTGCAATTTATGGTACGATGTGCAGACACTCACACACGAAAGGAGACCACACATGGTCGCTCTCTCCGAACTCTGGCTCGTCATTCTCATCGCAACAGTTTGTGTCTTTTTCGCAAGCTCCATCATGTGGATGCTCATGCCTCACCATAAAAAGGACATCCAGTTCCTCGAAGACAATGAAGACGGATACATAGACGCCGTCAAATCCCTCGCTATCAAACCCGGGATGTACATGTACCCCGGATGCGATCACAGCAAATCAAAATCAGACGAACGAAAAACAGAACTCAAAGAGCGATGGGACGCGGGCCCCTGGGGCGTGCTCACCGTCTACGACGGCAAGCCAAACTTTGCCATGAACCTCATCAAGACATTCATCGCCTTCTTAATCATCACCACCTTCGTTGCCTACATCACCGGCATCGGGGTCCAACCAGGCGCCGATTATCTGCATGTCTTCAGGGTCGCCGGCGCGACCGCGGTGCTTGGGCATTGCATGGGGGGGCTCTGCGGCTCATTCTTCATGGGCAAACCAACACGCTTCATCATCACAGACTTCATCGATGGAGTGGTCTATGCACTGGTCACCGCCGGCATCATTGCCTCGATGTGGCCCGCCGGAATCAATCCACTCGACGGCATGCTCATCCCAGGAACAATCAACTAAACCGCAGCACCATCCGACAAAACACGCTCAAGGCATATCGACAATCACCGCGATCTGCTCTTCGTCCTGCGCTGTGCGCAGGGCGTTTATTGTATCTTCAAACTTGAATCGCTTGGTGATCAAGCCACTCAGGTCGATCCCGCCCGTGCTCATCGCATTGAGCCCCTCTGCAATATGCCCGCACCTTGCCCCAAAGACCTGAAGCTCGTTGGCAATGATCGGCGAATAATCGATCCCCTCGATCGCGTTGAGCATGGGGATCGGATCCGCCTTGAGCACAATCGTCCCGCGTGGGCGGACCATCTTCATCGCGATCTCAAGGCTCTTGGGGTCCATCGTGGTATCGATCACCACATCTTGATCTTGTCGCCGACCAACCTCATCGAGGTGGCGGTGCTTGATCCCCCACTTGGCGCACAGTTCGAGCCTTTGCGCATTGGTGCCCAGCAATCGAACCGATGCGTTGAGCTTGGTCATCACTTGTCCGCACAACAGACCAGAGAGCCCTTCGCCGAGCACCGTAATAAACGGCTTGCCTTCCATATGCACAATTTGCGACGCATGCACTGCTGCTGCCAACGACGACGCGAACACCGCGCGATCATCGTCGATTTCGTCGGGCACCCTCGTCAGGTTCCGCGTCTCAAGCACAAACCGCTCGGCCCAGCACCCATCCCGGTTGCGCAGCCCAAGGATCGCACGCTGTGGATCATGATTCGCCAACCCACGCCGGGCGAGTTCTGAACTCGGGTCGGCGATGTTTGGATTCCCAACAACCCGCGCCCCGACCCATGCTGGGTCAGCAGATTGTTCAACCACCCCGACAAACTGATAGCCCATGATGCCCTCATACCCACCCTCACCAAAGCACGCCGACACGTCGGCACGCCCAATGAGCACGCGTGTCGGACGGATCAATGCCTGTCCAGCATCAGCCACAGGCTCGGCGGCACTGCGATCGAGAAAGGCTTCAGATTTGACAACTCGTGCTGCAAGCAAGCAGTGCACTCCAAGCGTGGGCGTGTGATCCGATCGCGCCGATGGCGTCGGTACAGTGCCTATCGAATAAATCAGCCCGCGGGTGCAAAGCCATGTGCAAATAGGATGATTCTCGGACCCAACCCGCGCGGTGCAAGCGGTACCTACCCACCAACCCCTGACCGTCTATTGATCGATCATCGGATCCATCCCCACAGGGATAGAGGTCGTTTCATTCGGCGGCGCCGGGATCAGAGGCAGATACTCGACGAGCCTCTTCTTGCGATTAAACACCGGATAGGTATAAGGCTGGGCACCGACAAACAAATCTTCCGTCTCGTTGTACCAATCAACCCACGCCCGACGATCGAGCCCGAAGTTCTGACCAGTCAAGATCAACAACGAATGCTGGACCCGGTTGTTGACGACCAATCTCGAATCGCGCATGGCGCCGATGAGTGCCAGAACGACATTGTTCTCGCGGTACTGCCCGAGCGCGTCCGCTGCTGCTGCACGAACATCGACATACGATTCGTTCGATTGCTTGATCGCATCAACCAAAGGCGCGATCGCATCGAAGCTATGAATGCGTTGGAGGGCGCGGGCCGCTTCCAAGCGGACATTGTCGTTGTCATCGCCAAGTGCATCGATGATCAGATTGACATGTTCTGGATCGCCATGACGACCAAGGGCACGGACCGAAGCGCTGCGGACGCCCGAATCATCATCGTTCATGCCCGTGAGGTAGAGCTCGAGATAGACACCCTCGCCACCAAACTCCGCGTTGGAGAGCAGGGTCGTGCCCCGGTATCGGTTCTCGGCGCTGTACTCATCGGTTGCCATATTGGCCGCCTGCGTCGGTGAGGTCTGCGGCGAGAGCACCTCAAAAAGGCTCGTCGTCCCCCGGGGAACATTGTCAAAGGTGCCACACCCGACGAATACAAAGAGACTCGAGGCGAGGGCTGAAATCTGGATAAAAGCGTTTGTGCGCATGAACAAGTATATCGAGCAAATGCACAAAGCAGCATGAAACTGGAGCTTTACTGGGATGAATCAGCGCCCAAATAAAGACCAACTCAGGAAAAGAGCGATCCTGATGCGATGTCATCGTCGCGCAGGGCGATCGGCGTATCGAGGATCTCTCGCAGGACCATCGCCTGACGGATCGAAGACCGTGAACGGAGCATCGACCGGGCAGAATGGATCGACTGGTGAGCAGATGCTGGAGCTTTGATGCCCGATGCCTCATCAAGCGTTTCGAGCTGTCCAGCCATGCGTTCTTTGGGCTTGGGCATCTGCCTGACACGCCGACGATTGTCCTCAACCTGTTGCGAAGTAGCGATGACCGTTGGTCGTCGGATTTGGCGAGCTGCGGGGTTTGGGGATCTGCGTTGGGGCTGTTGGGCAGATTGTTGTGCTGTTTGGCGTGTGGGGCGAGGCTGGGGTCGGACCTGCTGGGGGCGTTGCTGTGCCTGCACCGGGATCGGAGGCATATTGGGATGATTCTGCGAAATGCTCGACTGTGATGTCGGAGCAGTACTGGCTCGCTTTTCTCGCAATGCCCGGAGCTGATCCATGCGCTCTTTGCGGAGCGCTTCGATCCGTTCGCGCCGTTCTTCTTTGGGATCCTTGGCCTGGACCCGACTCATCGTCGTATGCGTTGGCCCCCGTGTTGGCCCACCAGCCGTCCCACCAGCCGGGTGCCCGGTCCGGAGCGCCTCTTGCCTTTGGTGATCCATCTGGTTGAACGCTTCGCGCCGGGCGCGTTGTTCTCTGGTCTTCTGGCTGATCCGCACCGCAGCGTTGAACAGCCCACCACCGACGATGAGGATCAAGATCGGATAGTTGACGATAAAGTTGATGATTCTTGAGAACACAGAAAGAGTATATCGTCAAACACCGCCCATTGTGCGCACAAACCGGGTCAATCCTGCACAGGGATCACCACGCTCTGCCCGTCGCCGAGTTCATGTCGCCGTATCTGCACCTCGAACACCGCTGAGAGCACAGAATCCGTCAATGCCTCGTCGGCTGATCCTTGAGCAACCACCTCGCCGAGCTGATTCAACACAATCGCATCATCTGCCCAATGCGCAGCACTCGTCAGGTCGTGGATCACGACCCCCACGCCTACCCCGATCTCGGCGAGCGATCGAAGGGCACCCATCGTCGATTGGGAGTGCTTGGGGTCCATCGCAGAACACGGCTCATCGGCGAGCAGATATCCATTTGGATTTGATGCGATCTGCACCCACGCCCGCGCGATCGAGACGCGTTGTTGTTGCCCGACGCTCAGGTGCCCATACGGTTTGGTCGCGATATCAGCGAGTTCAAAGCGTTCGAGGGCGTCATCGACCCGGTTTGTGTCTGCACGCGTCGCATGCGTCCCGAACTCAACAACCCTCCGAACCCCAAAGTCGAATGCCAGATTCGGGCGTTGCTCGATAAAAGCGATCGAGCGAGCACGATCTTTGTGAGAGATCGCTGCGAGCGCTTGGTCATCGAGCGTCACCTGCCCTGCGTCAGGTACTCGAAGCCCCGCGAGGAGCCGAATGAGGGTGGATTTCCCTGAGCCGTTGGGCCCAATGATCGCCGTGATGGCACCGGATCGGATGGCGCACGATACCCCATCGAGGACTATTGGCCCTTGGGGATATCGGAATCGGACTTGCTTCGCCGAGATGGGCATGCAAAGATCGTATACCACAGCGGATTGCTTCACCAAATGCGTGCCTAAATGCCGATCTACGCTACGATTGCCGTACATCAAAGCTCAGAAGTAATCAAAACAGAGAATAAAAGACAGGATTCCTATGCCAGGCCGATTCCGGGACCGTTTGGTCTCCCACATTTCACACGACACCTACACCCCCAAGCCAATCCCATTGGTCGCCAAGGAACTCAACATCGAAGATGTCAAAGAGTTCGCATGGGCGGTCCGCGAGCTTCATGAAGAGGGCGTGATCGAACTTTCCGAAACCGGGAAGATCCAACTCCCCTTCCGTCCTGACGAAGGCGAGTTGATCGGGCAGTTCCGAGGCACCGCTTCGGGCGTTGGCTTCGTCATCGCCTCCCAGAAAATGCACGGCTCAGATATTTTCATCCCGCCTCAATACACATTCAATGCACTCACCGGCGACACCGTCAAGGTCTACTTCGAGCGCGACCAACGCCGCGAGCATCGCCTAGGCACAATGGAACGCCAGTACGCCGGCGAGGTGATCGATATCATCGCGCGCAAGCGCGCCCAGTTCACCGGCGAGATCGACAAACGCGACGGACGCTGGTTGGTCTACCCCGACGGACGCGAGCTCACCGAGCCGATCGTTATCCGCGATGCGGATTCGAAGAATGTAAAGCCCGGCGACAAGGTCGTCATCGAGATCGTTGAATACCCAGAGCACGGGCGACTCGCCAAAGGTGTGATCACCAAGGTGCTCGGCGAAGCCGGTCAGCCCGATGTCGAAACACAAGCGGTCATCGCGGCGTATTCATTGCCCAGCAATGACTTCCCCGAGAGCTGCGTCCAGCAAGCACGCGAAGCGACGCGCCGGTTTGATGAAGAGATGGAGCTCTATGAAACCCAAGGGATCGGTGCGCTCGATATGCGCAAGGACCTGACGGGCGATTTCATCACCACAATCGATCCACCAGACGCCAAGGACTATGACGACGCGATCTCGCTCAAACGCTTAGACAACGGCGGCTGGGAACTCGGGATCCACATCGCCGATGTGGCGCATTACATCCAGCCGGGCACCGAACTTGATGACGAGGCGAAGGTACGCGGAAACTCGGTGTATCTACCACGCTTGGTCATCCCCATGCTCCCCGAAGTGCTCTCCAACGGCATCTGCTCGTTGCAAGAAGGTGTGCTTCGCTATGCGAAAACATGTATTATCCGCTACGACAAAATGGGCAATGTCGTCGGACGAGGACTGTGCCAATCGCTGATCAAGTCGCGCAAGCGGATGACCTATCTCGAAGCGCAGGCGTTGATCGATGGCGATCTCGAAGAAGCGAAGGCGCAAGCGAAAACAGACACCCCGCACACCGAGGAGCTGATCGAAGCCGTGCAAGAAATGGAACGGCTCTCGCGATTGATCCAAGCCCGTCGACACAAGGCTGGCATGATCCATCTCGACCTGCCCGAGGTTGACCTGATCTTCGACGAAGACGGCAAGGTCATCGATGCTCAAAAAGAAGATGATGCCTTCACGCATAAGCTCATCGAGATGTTCATGGTTGAAGCGAATGAATCGATGGCGATTTTGTTCGAGCAGCTCGATGTCCCGATCCTGCGAAGAACACATCCCGAGCCTACGCCCGGCGATGTAAATGACCTCCGCAAAACCGCCAAGGTCGCGGGATTCACGATCCCGCAATCACCAACGCGTGAAGAGCTGCAAACGCTGCTCGACACGACCGCGGGGACTCCGGCATCACGCGCCGTGCATACCGCAGTCCTCCGCACGATGACCAAGGCAGTCTATTCGCCAGCACTCATCGGGCACTATGCACTCGCATCACATGCCTATGCACACTTTACCTCGCCGATTCGACGGTACCCAGACCTCACGCTTCACCGCGCGATGTTTGCGTATCTCAAAGCGACCAACAACGGCAACAAACGCCCGCAATCCGATGAAGCAAAGAAAACGCTCGGGCGCGATCTCCGCGATCTGGATTTCTGCCCGAGCCGTGAAGAGCTTGTCGAGATCGGCACCCAGTGTTCCAACACCGAGGTCAACGCGGCGCAGGCCGAGCGTGAGCTCCGGGCGTTCTTGGTGCTTCAACTCATGGTCGATCACATCGGCGAAGAGTTCGAGGCGTGCATTACCGGGATCATCCCGAAGGGCATCTTTGTTCAGATCGAGAAGTATCTTGCCGACGGCATGATCGCCAAGGCCGATCTGATCGGCGATACCACACGCACCAAGCGCCCGCCGACCTGGAAGATCGATGATCGCACAGGCGCGATGGTCGATATTCACTCTGGGCGAAGCTATTCCATCGGTGATCGGCTCACCGTGCGGATCGCCAATGTTGATCTCCAGACCCGAAAAATGGACCTGACGATTGCCGATGGCGATCGTCGAGCCGCGGGCAAACGCAAGGGCCCAGGAGCCAACCTCACCCTCGGCAGCGGGGATATGGGCGGACTCGGCGGCGACACCGAAGGCGCAGGGTTCAAGAAAGCACCCGGCGGGCAACGACGGAGCAGAAAATCCAAGTCGCGCGACAAGGGCAAGACCGATTACCGGCGCGATGCTGCGGGTAAAGCAGGTCCTGGACAGAAGAAAAAGAGCGGCGGCAAAGGCAAGGGCAAAAGCAACGGCAAGCCCAAGCAGTAAGCCTCAAGCAATAATCAATACCCGGATCAGTTAATGATCCCAACCAAGCCCCTCGCCATCATGAAAAACACCACCCGGATCAACAATCGTTGATCCGGGTTTTTCATTGGGGTTGCATGCGCGGACGTTGCCGATTGGGCCGAGAAGTTTATAGGGCGAGTCGGCAATATCAGTCTTTGGATCAAACGCGATGAGCAGTTCGTAATCTTCGCCTTCGCTGATCGCTTGCTTCCAATCTTGGCAGCCCGCATTTATCGCCACCTTGCTCGCATCGATCTCGATGCGAACATTCGACGCAACCGCGATGCGGTGCGAATCTCGCCCGAGCCCATCGGAGATATCCATCATCGCATGAGCGTTGTTCAACGCGGCCCACTGCCCCACTTCGATCCGAGGCTCGAAGTTGAGATGATGACTGCTCTTGAATGAATCACCCAACGCCCCCGTGATGTAGATTTGATCGCCGGGCTCTGCGCCCGATCGGAGGACGGGCTTTGCGTCTTTGTTCATCGAGCCGCCGACGGTGACGGTGAGGGTGAGCGGATGATCGGCGGAACCGTGTGTTGCGATGTCGCCGCCGATCAATGGGCAGGACCAATGCTTGGCCCATCGGCTCAGGGCATCAAAGAGTTCGTCGCTGTGTTGGTAGTCTTTGGGGAGCACGCCCGTCGCCAACGCCCAGCTCGGCTCGCCGCCCATCGCGGCGATATCGGAAACAGATCGCGCGATGGCTTTGCGGGCGATGAGGTTGATGTCGGTATCACTCGTGAAGTGCCGACCTTCGACGAGCTGGTCGACGGTGAGCAATGCCAACTCGCCGGCTGCCGAACGAATCACCCCGGCGTCATCACCGGGCCCGACAACGATCTCGTTGGAGCCCCCAGCAACGAGCCCGACGGATCGAGCATAGATATGTTCGTGGAGTTGTGATTCGTTCATCATGCTATCTTAGAGCAAAGATTGATCACAAGCCTTCAATCCCGAAGACGGTGTCCGCGGGCAGCTCGATCCCAAACCGATCGGCGAGCACCCGAATCATCTGCTCGCTCGTGGCAATATCGATCTTCTCGAGCACCACCCCGGCGGATCTGCGGACATATTGGTTGGTGGAGAGCGAATGGCGCGAGCCGTCGGCGATCGCCATCGCCCCCATGATGTTCTGGCGGAACTTGGATTCCGGGTTGGTGCTTGTCCACCAATTGCCAATCCCCCGGTCCATCTGAGGCATCCACTCGCCGCTAAACTCGCAAACATCCTGCCAATCATCGCCGATCAGCACCTGATGGAACCACCGCGCAAGCCCGTTGGAATCTTCGCCTTGGATGATCCGCCGCGTGTCGTGCAGGGTTTCTTGAGGCTCATCGGTATCCATCCGCAGCGGCCGCGTCGGGGTCATCCCCCCCACGCCCACATCGACCAACCAGGGCACCCCGTCGAGCATCACCTTGGCAAAGAGATGGGTTCTCGGCGGGGTGAAATCTCGTTCGCGCCCCACACGGACCCTCCCCGAAAGCCCGACGACTTCATACTCGAGCGTTTCGAGCACACTGAGCATCAAACCGTTTTGTTCGAAGCAGTACCCGCCCCGCTTGTCGACGATGAGCTTCTGCTGAACATCAGCCATCTCGAGCTTGATCTGTTTCCCAAGGAGCACATCGATATTTTCAAACGGAATCGAGCACGCATGGCACATCTGAATCCGCCCGAGCGTTTCGAGCGTTGGCGGCGCACCCACAGGGCCGTCGTACCCGATCCGTGCGAGGTACGAATCAATATCAAGAACATCTCTAGACATCGTACAAGAACCCAATGAGTTAGGCATCGGCGGCTGAGCCGCAGTCTTCCATCACCCGGTTGGCGTAATCATTCATCGCGTCGCGGAGCTGATCGAAGCTGTCGAGCACATAGACGACATCTTGAAAATGATCAATCTCGAAGGGCGTGCTGATCACGCGTTCAAGATCGAATGATCTCCGTTCGATCTGCCCGGCGTTGCGTCCGCCGGTGCCCTCGGGGGCGTTGAGTGCGTATTCAGATTCGGCGTGCGATGAGATAGTTCCTGAGCCGTAGACCTTGACCTTGTCATCCTCACAAATCAATCCGAACTCAACGGTGAACCAGAAGAGCCGAGCGAGTGCTTCTTCGTGCTCAGGGCCGGCGAGCAGCGCGGCCTTGCCGTAGGTTTGGAGGAAATCGGCAAAGACTGGATCGGCGTGCAGAGGCACATGACCAAAGACATCGTGGAAGATATCTGGCTCTGGCAAGTAATCCATTTTCTCAGCAGGTCGGATGATCACGGTCGATGGGAACTCGCGTCGGCTCAGGCAGCTAAAGAACGCTTTGGCCGGGAGGTATCCGGGCACGCCTCGCGATTGCCACCCGGTGAGCGGGCGGAGGAACTCGTTGATCCCGGTGATTGTTTTGGTCGAGTCGTATGGATCGGTGATCGAACCAAAGAGCAAAGGCACACGCTCAGGATTAAGATTGATCGCGTGCAACCCTGCGAGATAGGTCTTCGATGCCTGCTGCTCGAGCACATCCCATCGCTTCTCCCACATCATCTTCCAGACGCGATGGTCCTCTTCGCTATAGCGGTCATAGTGCTGTGTCACATAGAAGGATTCGGTGTCAATTTTGGTATGATCGAGCCCGGCAGAATCATCGGCGGCTTTCTGTGCTCGCTTGGCATCTTCGCCGTCGATGATGTTGTTGTATTCAATATCTGAGTTGATCATGGGCGTGTCCTGACCGATTGGGTGGTCGATTCGTGGAGAAATCAGGTTGACGGTCTCCGGTATTGTATATTCTCGGGCATGGGAATGTGAGCCAAACTCTGGAAATCGTGCCCAGATGGCTTGAGTGCTTGGGATCGTTGAAATCTGATCGAAATTGGAGGCGACGATTGCTCAATCCGAGGCTATACTCGTGACCCGAGGGCCCGTAGCTCAGTTGGTAGAGCGCACCGCTGATAACGGTGAGGTCGACAGTTCAAGTCTGTCCGGGCCCATTTTAGTTGTTTCGACAAGACATAAAAAAACCAAGGATCGGCATTCGTGCTGATCCTTGGTTCTTTTTTGGTTGATGCGTTTCAATACGAAGAGGGAGAAGGGGTACGCTTACGGCGTGGGCTTCATTGGGTTAGTAGGATATTGAGTATTGATTAGCGGCGGCGTTTGGTGGCGAAGAGTCCGGCGAATCCGAGGGCGAGCGCGGATGAAGGGGCTGGGACAACACGGAAGGTGCCGACGGTGACTTCGCTGGCGGAGCTTGAGCCGTTGAAGAGGTCGATCTCGAATGAGACGAACTCGATGCTGCTGAAATCAGCGGTTTGGGTGAAGTCAGAGAACAGGATATCGACGCGACCTGAGAATGGGCCGCCGTCAACTGAGTTATCGATTTCTGCTCGGTTGAATGTGCCGTCGGTGTGCTTGACGAGGAATGTCCCGCGCCAATCGCCGTTGCCTGTGATGATATCGAATCGGAAGCGATCGTTTTCACCATTTTCGGAGAGGTCCATTCCTCCGATGCCGCCGCGGTTTTCGCCGTCCCAGTAGGTGCCGAAGAAGTTTTGAGCTCCGTTTTCACCTGAGACGCGGAGGCGGTTGTTTGAGACTTCGCCGTTGATTTGGCCAAGGCCACCAACATTTTGTTGGAAGACTCTGCGGAGTCCACCGAGCATGTTGCCGTTGACGGTTTCGTTCCAGCCGTTGCTTGAGTCGTAGGGACCTTGATTGACGGACCAGTCGTCGATGACGATTTCGGCTTGGGCTGATGAGGCGGCGGCGAGTGCGAGTGCTGCGATAAGTGATGCGGATTTGATGTGCATTTGGTGTCCCTATTTGATCAGCTGCGAGTGCAGGTTTATTCACCGACGATTCACGAGGATCGGGCGATGTCGTGGAAAGATACATCGGGTTCGGTGGATCACAAGGAAACTTGGGATTGTTATTCTCATTCATCAGGACAACGGGCGGCGATGCGTATGCAAGCCTGCTGCTTGCAACGGTTTGTGCGATTTTGCGGGTTGCAATGAGTGCGGTGGCTTTTCGGGCGGTTTCGAGGAGGGCGGCGGTTCGCTTTGGGTGGTCGTCGATGGCGATGAGGGCATCGGTGGCGATGTCGCGGAGGACGGCGAGGGATTGGGTTTGGAGGTTGGAAGTGATCGTCGAGTGGCGGGCGGCGTTGATGCGTTCGATGGCGGCGGTGGTTTGTTGGTAGGCGTTGGAGTCGAGGATTGTTTCGAGCTCTTCGAGGGTGAGGTTGTGGGCTTGGCAGATTTGGGTTGGGGTCATGGCGGGGTCGAGGAGGGCGTCGAGGATTGGTTCGGTGAGTTGGGGGGAGTTTAAACGCGAAGATCGCGAAGGGCTCGAAGGGGGGAGAGGGGAAGATATGGAAGAGGGGGAGGGAGAAGAGGGAGAAGAAGAGGGGGAAGAAGAGGG
>CAJXXI010000025.1 GCA_913062615.1 uncultured bacterium
GTATGTACCATCAACGATGGTGTTGAGCGATGAGACTTCGGTCTCGCTCAACTCGTTGGCCTTTGCATCCGGATTGATCTTTGCTTCTGCAAGGATATCCGCAGCAAACTTGGGACCGATCCCATGGATGTACTGCAACGAGTAGTAGATCTTCTTACGATCTGGAATGTCAACACCTGCGATACGGGGCATCGTTTGCTCCTGTCACCGGGATTCAACCCGGAAGTTCTATCAGACACGCGCCCATAGGCACGCAGTTATGTACTCTTACCGTCAACTCACAAATCGATTAGCCCTGGCGCTGCTTAAAGCGTGGGTTCTTTTTGTTGATTACAAAGACCTTGCCCTTGCGGCGGACGATCTGGCAATCTTTCGAGCGGCGTTTTACGCTGGATGAAACCTTCATCACAACTCTCCTGCCGCTACTGCGGCCGTTTTCTCCTAGATCGTCACCGATCCAAGAATATCTTACTTATCTGAACCCCCAACGCTCCTTTGCAGAGGCTTTGGGGGGCGAGGATGATAGGCACCGTCCTCTAAAAAATCCTACATTTCCAACCCTTGAACTGCTCCAAAGATTGCTTTTTACTCTTTTCGGAGTGGATTCCGCGTCGGAACCCCCACAAAGCAGAGTCTGTTCTATCCACTGAATCCCGAAGGACTCAGCTATTTCGTATCCGCCGAGTTCCCAAGGAACCCGTCGTAGTTTCGCATAAGCAGGTTGGCTTCGACGCGTTGGAGGAAATCCAGTGCGACCGAGACCACAATAAGCAATCCGGTACCACCCAAGAACTGCGAAACTGTAAAATCAATTCCGAGCTTTGAACTCGCCACCATCGGGAGCACCGCGATCACTGAGAGGAAGGCTGCACCGACATAGGTGATGCGTTCCATGACAGCTTCGAGGTATTCAGCGGTTCGAGGACCGGGTCTCAGCCCGGGGATAAACGACCCGTGGTCTCGGAGCTGCTTGCTCATCTCTTCAGGGTTGAACTGGACGGTAATCCAGAAGTAACTAAAGAAGTAGACCATGCCAATATACGCCATGATGTAGGGGAACTGCCCCGACTGGAAACTCGAACTCAGCCAGGTGATGATGTCATAATACAATCCAACATTGTTGCCTGCCGCTTGCGCCGAGTCGGCCAAGAAGCTGAAGACAACCGATGGGAAGATCATCAATGAACTCGCAAAGATAATCGGCATCACGCCGCCGTGGTTCACACGCAACGGGAGATAGCTTTTCTGCCCACCGAATACCCGTTTACCACGCGAATGCTTCGCTTGCTGAACCGGGATTCGCCGTTGTGCGACAGTCAGCAACACCGACCCCGCCACAACCATGATGAACAAACTCACCAGAATGATCAACCCCATCCACCCCATTTTGTTGGGATCGGCAGGATCAAACCCGGCAATCAGGCTACCGATCGCCCCGGGCATACCGGTCAGGATGCCTCCCATGATGATGAGCGATACGCCGTTACCAATACCGAACCGATCAATCTGTTCGCCTAGCCACATCAAGAAGATTGTGCCCGCGGTCAAGGTGGCTACACCCATGATCCACCAGAGCGGATTACTCACCCATTGGGAATACACCAAACCTGATTTGGAGATAAAGGTCAGCCAACCAACCGCTTGGAAGATACAGAGCCCGACCGTTACATAGCGGGTGTACTCTTGAATTTTGGTTTGCCCGGTGGGGCCTTCGTCCTTGAGCTTTTTGAGCTGAGGCGAGACCGAACCAAAGAGCTGGAAGATAATCGATGCCGTGATATAGGGCATGATGCCCAGACCAAAGATCGTCGATTGCCCGAATGAACCACCCGAGAAGATCGCAACATATTGCATGACCTTGCCCGCAGCACCGCCGGCGGCTGCCTGGGCCTGGAAGAAACTGGTCAGCGCGCTCTGATCGACGCCGGGGACCGGAATCCAGAACCCGATGCGATACACCGCGAGCATCGCGAGTGTAAAGAGAATCTTGTTTCGGAGTTCTTCGATCCGAAATACATTGGCGATTGTTTTAAACAGCATCGCGTGATTACTCCATTGGGTCTTATCTGAGTGCCCTTGTCGTATACAAATCTGCGAGTTATATCCTACAACAAGCAGTACGACTTATTCGAGAAACGCCGTGACCGATTTCTTATTCCTAGGGCTTTGAAGAACCCAAGTTTCAAGCGATCAGTCACGGCGTCTGGTTTCTAACGAGATCGTTGGGTGAACAACCTGATCATTTCTTCTTAAGAACCTCGCCCTTGGCGAATGCTTCGGAACGCTTGCGATGCCATTCCTGGTTCTTGAGCTTCTTGGTCAAGTTCTTCGGTGTGCGATCATCAGCGTTACGATCGATACCACGGACGCGGTCGCGACGAGTACCGGATTCGTTCACCGAACCACCAGCATCAACAATCAGCTTGCGAGCCGAGTCGGTGACGCGGTTGGTGTCAACTACGAGCTTGACATTGAGCTTGTCTTGACCTTCTTCGAGATCGCCAAGGATCTTGAGGTTGCGGGAGGTGTCGCGAACGAGACCAGCCTTGATCAATGTCGTATGGTTGACTTCGCCACCATTCTTGAAGTCAGCATGGGCGGTAATCGCACCAAGGTTGACTGTCCAGAAGTGGGTCTTGAAGTTCGCATTGGTGAAACCAAACTTCGGCATACGCCGGAAGAATGGCATCTGGCCGCCTTCGAACTGGTACATCTTGGAGTGACCAGATCGTGATCCGGCACCCTTCATACCACGCCCGGCGGTCTTGCCGTTGCCTGAACCTACGCCTCGTCCGATGCGCTTGCGTTGTTTGTGCTTACCCGCGATCGCGGTTATTTCGTGAATCATCATGGCCGGTTACTCCCGGGGAAACTGTTGTTCTTGTGTGTTTAGCTGTTCGATTCTGGTGCTGGTGCTGCAGGTGCCGCATCGCCAGCAGGTGCTGCTGGTGCGCCCTGTGGCCCACCGCGTCCGCCGCGGTCATTGCCGCCACGCCCGCCGCG
Source organism: uncultured bacterium (assembly GCA_913062615.1). Lineage (GTDB taxonomy): Bacteria > Planctomycetota > Phycisphaerae > Phycisphaerales > UBA1924 > UBA1924. The sequence continues at coordinate 3,004 of CAJXXI010000025.1, forward strand.
TCCACCACCACCACCACCACCACGGTTGCCGCCACGCCCGCCACGACCACGATCTTGGCCGATGGTGTTCACTGGAGCTGCCATTTTCTCGGCACCTTCAGTAAGTGTTGGCATGAACTTGTTGCCTCGCTTGATGCGTTCTTCGATGTCGGTCGTGGTGATTTCAACGCCACGAAGTTCAGCGATTTGTTCGCGTGTGCGGAGACGACTGAGACCATCAATCACAGCCTTGACTGTGTTGAGTTTGTTCGTCGAGCCGGTGCACTTGGTGAGGCAATCGGTGACGCCAGCCATTTCGAGGACCGCACGAACGGTGCCGCCAGCAACAACACCGGTACCCGGTGATGCAGGCAACAACTTCACGCGGCTTGCACATGCCCGCCCCTCGATTTCGTGAGGGAGTGTTGTGCCCGCCATCGGGACAGACGTGAGCTTGCGCTTCGCTGCCTTCTGTGCCTTTTCGATCGCAGCTGGGACTTCAGTCGATTTGGCGTAGCCAAAACCGATCTTGCCTTTGCGATCACCGATCACAACAAGAGCGCCGAAGCTAAAGCGTCGACCACCCTTGACGGTGGCAGCCGTGCGGTAGATACCGACGGTATGGGATTCGAGGTTTTTACTTTCGTCAAGCATTTCAGCCATGGTTGCTATCTCTTTCAGTTGGGGTCTTAGAAGTCAAGACCACCCTTGCGGGCTGCGTCGGCAAACGCCTTAATGCGTCCGTGGAACTTAAATCCGCCGCGATCGAAGACCACATGAGTGACTCCGGCTGCTTTGGCCCGCTCGGCAAGCAAAGCACCGACTGATTCGGCTGATTTGCTATTGCCTGATGTACCATCAATCTTCGCATCCTTGTCTCGGCTCGATGCACTCACCAAAGTTGTACCCGCCATGTCATCGATGACCTGGGCGTACATGTGGTTGAGCGAACGGTAGATTGCCAAACGAGGACGGGTTGGTGTACCCGCGATACGCTTGCGGATACCAATCCGTCGGCGTGCTCTGCGAACATCTTTTTGTTTGTTCTTGTTCATCTTTATTACCTCTCATTATGCTCCGCATCAAGCGGCCATACGAGTTGAATCCGTCATTGAATCAGTATTACACAAGTCTGCTTACTTGCCGAACGCCTTACCCTGCTTACGCTGGATGACCTCTTCGAGGTACTTGATACCCTTGCCGTTGTACGGTTCAGGCTTACGCTTGGCACGCGTGGAAGCAGCAAAGTGCCCCACCATTTGCTTATCAGCACCATTGATGACGATCATCTGCTTTTCAGCGGTGACGGTCAATCCGGTTGGAATAGGCATCATGATGGTGTTGGCAAAGCCAACCTTGAGTGCCAGATTTGTGCCGTTGACGGTTGCTGTCCAACCAACACCGACGACCTGAAGCTTCTTTTCGTATCCCTTGGCAACGCCTTCGACCATGTTATTGATCAAAGAGCGAGTCGTGCCCCAGTACGCACCATTTGAACGCTTTTTAGCGATCAATGCTGCATCCATGCTCACAGAGATGCTCTTTGCAGAGTCATCGTAGCTCACATCGACTTCTGGACGGAAGTCATAAGAGAGTGTTCCCTTTGGACCTTCGACTGAGATGCTGTTGTCCGACAAGTTCACCTTGACATTGCCTGGGACCGAGATTGTTTTTTTACCGATTCGCGACATTTCGCGTTCCTTTCAGATTGTGTTTCTCGTCCGGTTCTTATGAACCAGGGATTCCAATCTAGCGTTCGAGTGCATTCGTGCACGGTTAATCATTCATTGACTCATTTAGAGTACGGTACAGAGCAGCTCGCCACCAACGCGTTCTTCGCGGCATTGACGATCTGAAAGCACACCTTTGTTGGTCGAGACAATCGATATGCCCAAACCCTGCATTGGCTGAGGGATGTTGTCTACCTGACGGTACACACGACATCCTGGCTTGCTCATTCGTGTGATCTCATGAATAAGCACTTCGCCGCGTGGGCCGTACTTGAGATCAACATGAATGGTGCCCTGCTTGTTGTCATCGACAACTTCAAAGCCATTGATGTAGCCTTCGACCAAGAGAGCCTTGGCGACACCTTGGCATACTTTGTTGTTGAGACAGACGACGCTCTTGGAACGATTCCGCGTTGCGTTGCGGATTCTTGTAAGCATGTCTGCGACTGGATCACTGATTGACATAGGTGGTTCCCTTTGTCCTATTCTGTTCATTCCATGACGATCATGGATTGATGTTCTTTCGTACGGTACTGCGAGGGTCTTGCTGGGTTGCCGACTGGCTTACCAGCTTGCTTTACGCATTCCGGGGATCTTGCCTTCAAGCGCCAACTTCCGAAGCATGATTCGGCTGATACGGAACTTGCGATATACGCCTCGTGAACGCCCGGTCAACTCGCAACGACGAACGATGCGTGATGAGTACTTGGGAGTTCTTTTACTCTTTGCGACTTGAGCTTTGGTTGCCATAGGTCTATTCCTTCATCCTGATACGCACATTTGAGCATCAGGTTTTAATCTAAAGTATCAGCTACTCTTCTTCTTGGGCTTCGCTGGTTTCTTGAACGGCATCCCCATTTCTGCAAGAACGAATCGGCTCATCGCCGGGTTCGAGTTGCTGAAGCTGAAGTTGATGTTCATCCCGTGGGTGAAGTTCTGCTCGGCCATGTTGATCTCAGGGAATACACCCTGCTCGGTCAATCCCACCGAATAGCTTCCTTGGCGGTCGAACGATTTGTCGCTCACGCCGCGGAAGTCCTTGATACGAGGGGTGGTCAGGTTCATGAACCGATCAGCAAAGTGCCACATACGATCGCGACGAAGCGTCACTTTGTATGATGTCACATAGCCTTCGCGAACTTTAAAGTTCGAAACACTCTTCTTGGCCAAGATCATCTGAGGCTTCTGCCCGGAGATCGTTGTCAAGGTGTGGACCACTGCCTCGCGGATATTCGCGGGGACCTTGGTGCCATCGAGGAATCGACCGACATTGATATTGATCGTGATCTTCTCAAGCTTGGGCATCGCCATCTTGTTCTTGACACCAAACTCGGAGGTGAGCTTTGGGCAGATCTCTTGATCGAACTTTTCTTTCAGACGACACACCGAAGGCTTCATCGCCTCGTCGAGTGTTGCTTGATCGTATTTGACTTTCTTCGCCATGATTGAGTCTTTCAACTACGCCTGTTTGGTTTCCCATTGGGCTGGTTTTCCGTGCTCGGTTTCCATCCGAACACAACCTTCATTCTTTACAACTCGCCTTAGCTCTTGCTTTAGCCTTTGGGTCCGGAGACCTGGCCGAGCACTTTTCCGCCTCGAACCGCAACACGGCTCTTGCTGCCATCTTTGGCAGTCTCGAAACGCACACGCGTTGGCTTGCCGTCGACAACCGGGCTGACCTTCGAGATATGAAGCGGTGCTTCTACCTGGACGATGCCACCCTGCGGGCTCAACTGAGTCGGTTTGATGTGCTTGGTGCGAAGATTCACACCCTTGACAATAACCCGACCAGACTTGGTGATTACTTCTGTGATTTCGCCGGTGACACCTTTGTGGTCGCCGGATGTGACGATGACTTGATCGCCTTTTCTTACATGCTTAGGCATTATACAACCTCCGGTGCGAGCGAGACGATTTTCATATATTTCTTCTCGCGGAGTTCACGGGCGACAGGGCCAAAGATGCGGGTGCCCTTTGGATTGCCGTCATCATTGATCAGTACCACAGCGGACGAATCAAACTTGACATACGACCCGTCCTTACGACGGATATTGCGTGCGACGCGAACGACGACTGCTTTGTACATCTCGCCGGTCTTCACATCTGAACCTGGGAGGGCTTTTTTGATGGAGACCATGACTTTGTCGCCGATATGTGCCTGCTTGCGGGTCAGACCGCCTCGACGGGTCGAGCCGCCGTAGACACGGATAACATAAGCGATCTTGCCGCCGGAGTTATCCGCTACTTCACATCTGGATTCTTGTTGGAGCATAGCTTTCGCTGCCTTCTATACACTCGGGTGAAATCACCCGTGAGGTTCTTACTATTGGTGTCGTTGATTTTCTAAAAGCGGACTTTTAAAAACTCAAAGACTCCGTTTTTCAACGACGCGTGTGATTGTCCAGCTCTTGGTCTTAGAGACCGGTCGGCACTGGGTAATCTCAACGATATCGCCATTTTTTGATTCATTTTTTTCATCATGAACATGCATTACTGTTCGCTTGCTCACATACTTACCGTACTTGGGGTGCTTGGTCTTGTAATGGATGACGACCTTGCGAGATTTCTCCCGTGAGTCCGACTCGACTACAGCAATCTTGTTACCCTTTGTTTCGTTATCGCTCATAGTGTTCTCCTGACCGATCTTATAAGATCAGCCGATCGTGTATCAGCTCGCAGACCGTGCGGTCTGCTCGGTCAGCAATCTGGCGATATCTCTACGCATATTGCCAAACTGGTTTGTATCTTCAATCTTTTCACTCACACTCTTGTTCTTGAGTGCCAACAACTTGCCACGCAGGTTGCCGAGTTCAACAGTGATCTCTTCATCATTGAGTTTTCGTACTTCTGATCCAGTCATCACTGCCTCCTTAAGCTTCTACTCGGCGGCCGATCATTCGACAGCGTACAGGCATCTTCATTGCTACTCGGAAGAACGCACCACGGGCGCGGGCTTCACTCACTCCGGCAAGCTCAAACAGAACTGTGCCAGGCTTGACGCGTGCTGCCCAATAATCCACTTCGGCCTTACCCTTACCCATGCGAGTTTCGAGTGGCTTCTTGGAAATCGGCTTGTCCGGGAATACCCGAATGAACAGCTTGCCCTCACGCTTGAGGAAGTGCTGACAAGTCACACGACCGGCTTCAATACAGTTGCTCTTGAGCCAGCAAGGCTCGAGGGCTTGAAGACCGAACTCACCAAACGCAACATAGTTGCCTTTGGTCGCTTTGCGATCCCGCACTCGACGGAACTCTTTACGGTGCTTTACACGCTTTGGAATCTTATATGGAGGCATAGCTCATATCCCTTCATCGCTGATGATCGCCATCAGCGAAACTAAATCATTTACCGACGACCACGAGCTCGTGCTTGAGCACCTGCTGCGTTGGACTGGTTTTCGTCTTTTTCGTTTGTGTATGGACCCTTGTAGATCCAGACCTTGACACCAAGGATGCCATAAGTCGTGAGACTTTCAGCGAACCCATAGTTAATGTTTGCTTGGAGCGTCGAGAGCGGCAAGGCACCCAGACGGACATCCATCTTGCGGGACATTTCTGCACCACCAAGACGACCCGAAATCTGGATCTTGACTCCCAATGCACCCGCTTGCATCACTGCTTCTGAACGCATCTTCACCAAGCGACGGAAACCCATACGCTTTTTGAGTTGCTCAGCAACATTTTCTGCTACGAGCTGGGCGTCCATATCTGGTTCGCGGATTTCGATGATTGAGATCGAAACCTTACGACCGGTCATGTACTGGAGCTCTTCGGTCATCCGATCAACTTCAGCACCCTTAGGGCCAATCACAAGACCGGGTCGTGCGGTACGCACGATGATCTTGAGCTCTTCGCGGGTACGCTCAATATGAATATTGGAGACCATCGCGTTTGGCGGGGTGCGGTTGAGACGCTTATCGAGGTATTGACGGATCTTCTCGTCTTCAACGAGCAGCTCGCCGTACAACGCCTTTGGTGCATACCAACGCGAGAGATGAGTTTCGGTGATACCGAGTCGGAATCCGAATGGATGTGATTTCTGCCCCATTAGCTTCGCTCCTGAACAGACAATGAAATATGGCTTGTACGCTTGAGGATCGGATGAGCACGACCACGATCCTTTGGACGGAAACGCTTGATGTGCTGGCCACGATCGACCGTTACTTCTGATACAAACACATTGCTTGGATCAGCACCGAGTTGTTCAGCATCCGCAGCCGCTGCTTTGAGCGCTTTATGGATGTTGACCGCTGCACGCTTGGTCGAGAATGCGAGCATGTTGTTCGCATCTTCAAAGCTCTTACCACGGATCATGTCCGCAACAAGTTTGGCCTTCTTTGCACTGCCACGATGATTCCGTACATCGGAAGTAAACTTGGCAATGTCCTTTGAGAGACAACCAACCGATGTTGCCATCGCTTCGATATCACTCTTGGTGCACTTTGGATAGCCCTTGCCACCCATCCAGTTATTCACAGCTGACACAGCTTTGTCGCCGCTCAGCCCATCACGAGTGACGGCCTCGGCAAGCTGTTCAACGCTCACGCCGGATTCGGTTGCTCGTGTTTTGAGTTCTGTAGCTCGTAATCGCACGGGTAATACCTTCCCTAACGAGGATACTGATTAAAATCAGCGTCCTACCTTTAGGCCTTCCTTCTTGTTTGTATGTCCACGGAAGGTACGAGTGATGGAAAACTCTCCGAGCTTGTGCCCGACCATGTCTTCTGTCACAAATACGTCAATAAATATTCTGCCGTTGTGTACCTGGAATGTGAAACCCACAAACTCAGGAACAATGGTGCACGAGCGTGCCCAGGTCTTGATTGGTGAGTTCTCGCCCGCTTCTGTCTGCTTCATGACCTTGCGGTACACGCTCTCAACAACATACGGGCCCTTCTTAAGACTGCGTCCCATAGGGTATCTCCTTGTCTTACTTCAGTTGCCCGTACCGCTTACTCTTGCGGCGACGGAGGATCAAATCTTGTGATGGCTTCTTGCGGTTTCGTGTGCCGCCACCCTTTGAGAAAGTACCAGACTTACTCACAGGAGCGCGTCCACCCTTACTGCGGCCATCACCACCACCCATTGGGTGAGCATGGTGACTCATCGCCACACCACGAGTCTTAGGACGACGTCCCAAGTGACGACTGATACCAGCCTTGCCCAAACGACGGTTCTGGTGATCGGTGTTCCCGACCTGCCCAATCGTTGCACGACAATCAATAAGTACACGACGGGTTTCGCCAGAAGGCATCACCAATGTGGCGTACTTGCCTTCCTTGTTCGTCAGGCGAGCAGACGCACCAGCCGAGCGGCAAAGCTTGCCACCAGCACCGGGAAGAAGTTCCACACAATGCACATTCATGCCCGAAGGGATGAAACGCAATGGCATGGTTGAACCGGGGGTTGGCTCGATTGCTTCGTCGGTTGAAGACATTACCTTGTCGCCATCAGTCAGACCGATGGGAGCAAGAATGTAACGCTTTACGCCGTCTGCGTATTGAACCAAAGCGATGTGGCAGGTGCGGTTCGGATCGTATTCGATACCGATGACTGTACCTTCCATCCCATCACGGTCACGACGCTTGAAGTCGATCTGGCGGTACATGCGCTTGGCACCTCCACCACGACCACGAACGGTGATCTTACCCTGATGGTTACGTCCACCCTTGCGGGGACGCGGGGAAAGCAGGCTCTTTTCAGGAGCATTCTTCGTCACCTCTTCGTTGAGGTTGACCGAAGCGTTCCTGCGGCCCGCACTTGTTGGTTTGTAGATACGAATAGCCATATCTGCAGTCCTTTCTTACGAACCGGCTCAGAAGAGCTCGATTGATTGACCTTCAGCTACCTTTACAGCAGCACGCTTCCAGCTATGCTCAGCAACAGTCCCGTACTTAAAGCGGCGTGAACCACCCTTGCGTACCTGCGTCGTCACCTTCACAACCTTGACACCATACGCCTTTTCGATCGCAGCCTTGATGACATCTTTCGATGCATGCCGGTCTACCTCAAAGGTGTACACATTATTTTCTTCCATCTGCTGGGTGCTCTTTTCGGTGAGCAACGGCTTACGCAGAATGTAGAGTGGTTCGAGATTCACTTCGCACCTCCAGTTTTACCTGTTTGCGAGCTTGGACCTGCAAGCCATGCTTCGAGCTCAGCCTTATCAATCACCAAGAAGCGATTGTTGAGCATCTCGTAAGTATTGAGCTGATCTGCACGACAAATGGTGACACCCTCGACATTGCGAGCACTGAGACGAGCATTCTTGCTCTTTTCAGGATCGCCGGAGAGTGCAACAAGTGATGCACGATCGACCTTGATTGCTTCGAGGAACGAAACAAAGTCCTTGGTGCGAGCGGTGTCGAATGACAACCCGTCGATCACGCGAACTTCATTATCGAGCAACTTACAAAGGAGTGCGTTGCGATTCGCCTTGCGACGCATCTTCTTAGGCATATCCTGGTGATAATCCTCACGGGTACGCGTTTTCTGATGGGCATGCCCACCACCACGCATTGTGTTGGATTTCTTATCACCATGACGAGCACGGCCTGTGCCCTTCTGCTTATAGATCTTCGCGCGTGAATACGCAAGAAGAGCACGGTTCTTTGTACGAGCAGAGCCCTGGCGAAGGTTCGCATGATACATCACGAACGCTTGCTTGAGCAAGTCTGCATTAATTGTTTCGCCGAGTGCGATTTCGTCTACAGACATATTGCCTACAGCTTTACCACTCATTGAATAAACGGGGACATCCATCGGTCTATACCTCGTCGAACGCCTGTCGGACCACCCGGCACCATTTCGTTAAGCACGCGCTTAACAGGCTGCCGGCCCAATACGCCGCACCCGGTCTTGAATATCGCCTTTCGGCCACCATTCTATCTTTGCAGATCGAACGATGTTCAGAGACACAAGTTTGACTCGGCATTGCTCTCCCAGATTCCTCTGGGGACAATGACTAAATTCATACGTGCGGTTTCGTTACTGGTTTTCACCTAAACGACCTACTCGTCTTTGAGCGGGGATTATTGACCGCCCAAATACAAAGATCAACTTATTTGATCAACCATTGGCAACTTTTGCAGCCTTTGGACGATAAAGTCGGGTTGCTGGGCGAACTTCGACCCAAGCGTTGTAATGCCCAGGGACTGGTCCCTTGACAAGAAGAATTCCATTTTCAACATCTACACGGATCACATCGAGTGAACGGGCGGTGATCTGCTTGCCACCAAGGCGACCAGCCATTTTCTTGCCCTTCTTGATGCGACCGGATTTACCTGCGTTGTTGCCGTGACCACCGATTGAACCCGGTGAACGATGCTTGCGCTCAACACCGTGAGAAGCGAGCTGACCCTTAAAGCCCCACCGCTTCATACCACCAGCGAAGCCTTTACCCTTACTCGTACCGATCACATCGACATACTTGATATCATCAAATACGCCGACGGTCAGCACTTGACCGAGCTCCCAGCCTGATTCTGCACCGTCTTCGAGACGGAACTCGGCATGCTTACGCCTTGGAGCAGCGCCGGCTTTGGCATCATGACCAATCATTGGCATGGTCGAGTTGCGAGCCTTGATATCGCCAGCACCGATCTGAACCGCGCTGTAGCCATCGGTCTCCATGGTGCGGAGTTGGGTGACGGTGTTCGGATCGATCTTGATGACGGTAACAGGGCTTGAAATACCCTTGTCGTCATAGACGCGAGTCATACCGATTTTTTGTCCCAGCAAGTGGGCTGATTTACTTGGAGCTGTCATGTCTTCATTCCTTCATCCCCGCTTCGGGCGGGAACCGCTTCATACCTGTTTGGTAGAGGAAGTCTCGTTTTTACTGTCTAAATGCGTATATACAAACTCAGGCTCACCCAAACGGGCGAGCCTGCGAAGTAGCCAATAGATTATGCCTTGATCTTGACGAACACGCCGGCGGGAACGACCAAGCGGTTGAGTGCTTCGACGGTTCGGCTGTTGGGCTCGTGGATATCAATAATCCTTTTGTGCGTGCGGATCTCGAACTGCTCGCGTGATTTCTTGTCCACAAACGGGCCACGAAGCACGGTGTAGCGTTCGATTCGGGTCGGCAATGGCACAGGTCCAGAAACCTTGGCGTTGGTGCGCTTGGCATGATCGACAATCTCGCGTGCGGATGCATCGAGTGCGATATGGTCATAAGCTTCGAGACGGATACGAATTTTATTGATTGACATAAGTCATCCTTTTCATACTTTGTTTCGGTCGAAAATCGATCGAAAACAGTCGCCCGAAGGCACCAACAGCCCGCCCTGGTTCGATGCGAGAACATTCCCACATTCATTTTCGCCAGTGCGCAATAGCCATAACTCCCGATTCGCACAGCTTCGCTCTCCGAGTCGGGAAGAGAAGCGTAGACATGCCCCCTTGTGAGTCAAACCCATACCCCAACATTAACCACCAAATTCGGATCGAAAACGAACCCTTTTTTCGCTCTTATCCCAATACGCATACGATGCTCGACTCGGACGCTCTAAAATGCCGACACATTCGAGAACTTTGAGCCCCAACCACGGAACCCACCATGCCACACCCATCTAAAACCCAAACTCGCTGCCTGCTCCTCACGCTCGGGACCCTCTGCATGCTTTCACCGAGCAGCTTTGCCCAGACCTCCCCGCCACCGGCTCTATCAAATACACCCAAATCCACGATTTTGCCCCCCCCCACCGGGATCGATCTCGAGAGCAGCCCGATCCGTATCGACGCGATGAATCTTAACATCATCCTCCCCAAAGGCTCAGTCACCCAGACCACCAGCTTTTCGACCAACGCCACGATGGGCATCGGATTCCCCGGCCAGGCCGGGGTCATGACCATCAAAGAACAAAAAACCACCGACCCAAACCTCACCGTTGCCCAAGTCGCTGACAATATCGTCGGGCAGCTCACCCGGTTCGCCAACTCAAAGACCGGCGTGCTCATCTCCCGCAACCCAAATCTCAAAATCAACTTCCGCACCGGCGAACGCTTCTATGTCCGCATCCCGGGCGTCAACGGCAAACCCGATACCGTCCGCGGGATGACCATATTCCAGAGCCAGCCTCGCAAGTTTGTAATCTTCGACTTCACCTCCCTGTACTCCGAATTCGATAAAGCCCGCGCCTACTACGAAACATCCGTCGGCACGATGGACCTTGGAAACCCGACCGAAAACGATGTTCGGCGATCGGCAGCCATCAAATCGATGCTCGCCTTCCTCGATCTCCGTTCCGTTGAACACTACCAAGACGCCATGACCGGCAAACAGGATCGATGGGAACGCCTGTACAAACCTGCGATCTCAGGCGATGAGATGGACGCAACAGAATACGGGTACCGCAAGATCAAATCCTGGGGCGGATTCAAAGGCGAACTCTCCACCAAACCTCGAAGCTCATGGAGCGCTGACGATCGCAAGCTCGGATACTTTGTCCAGATCGATGCGATGGCCCTCGAAAATGACGTCCGGGTCGACACCCGCGCGACCTTCTACATGTCCGAAGACTCCAAAGAAGAATCGTGGACAATCAAAATGTCTCTCCGCCAAAACGACATCCAAAGAACCTCCACCATCACCGGTGCACGCGCAGGAACAAGCATGGCGATCATGCTCGATCCATCAGATGGACCCTCAACAAAGTCACACCCACTGATCCAAGGCGACGGATACCTTTCCCAAGTCCAAACCTACCTCATCGGAGCCATGCTCGCCCAAAACGCCCAGACCGGTGATTATGCGTCATACGCATACAACAGCGCCCAAGGCGCGATCACGCTGCGATGGGATATCGTTGAACACCCAGAAGACACACCCGATCTCACCCGCATCACCACCAAGACCGCCAACAACACCCCTCCAACCGTGAGTCTCTACGATGGCAATGGCAAACTTCTCCGCGTTCGGCTCGCCAACGGCCGACTCTGGGAACCGATTGAACTCGATCGCCTCATCAAGCTCTGGAAGAAAAAAGGGCTGCCATTGGAATAAGTGTCTATGCACTCCTTCTGCCTGAGCGACCACATCACAACTCAAGTCACCTAGAATAGTCATCGCCCGATCAACCCGGTGCAACGCGAGTTGATTGTTTCGGTATATGCACACACGGACTTCTCTGTCCGTATGAACACCCTCCTGGAGATTCCCCGATGCACATCCCTGCACGCTTTGCTGTCCTCGCTTTCGCTGGCACTTGTCTTTCACTCACCGCCTGCCAAACAACGATCACAATCAATACAGACAAATCTGAATCATTCGCAATCATTAATGGCGAACAGGTCGCGGTACCTGCAATTCAGATGGGCGATGCCTCGACCATCGCAACGATCATCGACGAGGGCAAGAACAACTCACATGTCCTCTCAACCCTCACCGAGATGTGCGAAACCTTCGGCCCGCGCCTGACCGGATCAGCAAGCCTTGAGCAAGCACAACGCTGGGCTCGTTCAAACTTCGAATCCTTCGGCATGTCCAACGCACACCTGCACAAATGGGGCGAGGTCGAAACACGCTTCGATCGCGGCCCATCAACCGGACGCGTGCTGCTCCAGGTTCGCAAAGGCAAAGACCCCAAAGAAGTCCGTGTGCTCGAGTTCTCGACCCTCGCATGGTCAATGGGAACCGACGGCCCAACCACCGGCTCGGTCATCCACTTCCCCACCACCATGGAAGAATACGAATCAAACGCTGGTAGCTATGCCGATTCATGGGTATTGCTCGCACCAAACTACGCCGGGCGTGGCGGCATCCGCTCGACCGGGTTCCTCATGCGTGAACGCATGGACGAACGCCACGAAATCCGCAACACCCTCGCCGAACCTGTAGAAGCTGTGGTTGTTGAAGCCGACTCGAACACCTGGAAGGGCTCGTTCGACTACCACGGCAGCGCCGTCCCCGCAACATTCGTACTCGACGAAACAGGCGAAGAAGCCGCCGGCTCGATGGATATCCAAAACTTCTCAAGCGGCCCAATCTCCGAGTTCGCCCGCGATGGCGATGTTGTCACCTTCAAGTGGAAGCACGACATGGGCACCTCGAACATCGAGCTCACCTTCGATGGTAACACCGCCAAGGGCCTGTCCAAGTCCGCATCGGGCAACGAGTTCCCCCTTGAGTTCACCCAAGCGAGTTCAGAAGCAGCCGCCGAGGAACAAACCGAAGATGACACCAAGGCCGCGATCATGGCCGCAGTGCTCGCTGAGAACCCCAACGGCTTTGTTTCAAGCTCAAAGGACGAACGCGTCTGGACAACCTCATCGAACAACTGGCGCGAACGCGAGCTCGCCGACTACCCAACCGATATCGAGATCAATGTCCGCCAGAGCGATTACGACTACCTCGCAGCTCGTATTGGCGAAGGTGTCAATATCGAGGTCGAGTTCGATCTCGAACACAACCTCAGCGCTGGTCCATTCCCCGTGTACGATGTGATCGCCGAGATCCCGGGCACCGAGTTCCCCGAACAGGTCGTCATCATCTCCGCACACATGGACTCATGGGACGGGCCGGGCTCAATGGGCACGACCGACAACGGGACAGGCACCGCCGTCACCATCGAAGCTGCACGCATCCTGATGGCTGCGGGTGTCAAACCCAAGCGCACCATCCGGTTCGCACTCTGGGCTGGTGAAGAGCAAGGGCTCCTGGGCTCCAAGGGCTACATCGAGAGCCTCTCCGAAGATGAACTCGCCAATATCTCCGCAGCGTTCGTCGACGACGGCGGCACCAACTACGAGGGTGGTATCCCGGCAGCCGACTACATGGTTGACTACCTTGCCGCAGCGACCGCGCCGATCAACGGCGTGTTCTACTCCGAGACCGATGGCGAATACCTCAATGTCAACATCCGCCCGACCGGCGACGAAATCAAAACCCACGGCGGGTCCGACCACGCGGCCTTCAACAAGGTCGGCGTCCCCGGATTCTTCTGGGATGAAGAAGGACGAGCAGAGTACGGCTTCGGCTGGCACACCCAGAACGACAAGCTCGATCTTGCAATCGAAGAGTACCTGATGCAATCAGCGACCAACGCCGCGATCGTCGCGTACAACCTCGCCAATGCACCAGGCATGCTCCCACGCGAAGGTGAAGTCGTCGAAACCGATGCCGAAGAAGTCGAAGGCACCGAGTACTAAACCCAAGCTCAATCCAACTCACCCAAAGGGGAAGCACCACGCTTCCCCTTTTTCATGCACACTCATGTACAGAATCATCGAGATTCAGCCCGTTTTCACGCCGCACCCTACCAATACCCGATACACTCTCCACATGGCTACCGATCGCATTATCGCACCGACCGCTTCGCCCGTCGAAGAACACGCCAACTGGGCACTGCGCCCGCAATCCATCGAAGAATATGTCGGACAGCCCGAACTCATCGAACGGCTCTTGATCGCGATCGAAGCGGTCAAAGCCCGCCAAAAAAACGCAACCGACCTCGACAAATGCGAGCACCTCGAGCACATCCTCCTCCATGGCCCACCCGGGCTCGGCAAAACCACCCTCGCCCATGTCATCGGCACTGAGCTGGGCACCAAGGTCCATACCACCTCCGGGCCAGCCTTGGCACGAGGCACCGATCTTGTCGCGGTCCTCACCCGGCTCCAGCCCGGCGATGTGTTGTTCATTGACGAGATCCACCGCCTACCAGTCGCCGTCGAAGAGTTCATCTACCCTGCGATGGAAGACTTCCGCATCGATGTCTGCCTGGACACCGGGCTCAACGCCCGCACGGTGCAGATCAAGTGCGCCCCGTTTACCCTCATCGGCGCAACCACCCGCGCCGGGTTGCTCTCGTCGCCCTTGCGTTCACGATTCGGGATCACGCACCATCTCAAATACTACAACGAAGACGAACTCGTCACCATCCTCGATCGTTCGTCGTCGCTGCTCTCGATGGGCAAGCCCGAGCAATCCGCGATGGAATCCATCGCGTCGAGATCGAGGGGCACCCCCCGAATCGCCAATCGGCTCTTGCGCCGAGTCCGCGACTTCGCAGCTGTCCGCGCCGACGGGCATGCCAATAACGCGGTCGTCGACGACGCCCTCAAACTCGAAGGCATCGACGCCCTCGGGCTCGACGAACTCGACCGGACCTATCTCAAGACCATCCGCAAGGTCTATGCCGGCGGCCCAGTCGGGCTCGAAGCCGTCGCGGCAACCCTCAATGAAGACACGGGCACCCTCGAAGATGTCGTCGAGCCTTATCTGCTCCAGATAGGGTTCCTCGCACGCACTAAACGCGGGCGGATGGTGACCAACCGGGCGTGCAAGCACCTTGGATTGCACGCGATGGCGATGGATATCGCATCAGAAATGATCGAAGAAAAACCGCCGATCAACTCGATCCGCGGCTTCTAAATCTTCTTCAAGCCAAACAGGCTTTCTACTTCTTGAACGCCTTTGAGAGTTCTTCTTCATCTTCTTCTGTCAGGTACAGAATACACCCATCGTTCGGCGAGAGCGTCAGCTTGCCCTGCATCAATGATGCCGCCACCTCGACAGGCACCGCCATCATCGACGAGCCGCAAACATACTCATGGCGTTTGCGATCGGCGATCTCCATCGGCGCCATGGCATCGTCGCCACGGGCTTCGAGGAGTTCTTCATAGATTACTAATGCATGCTTTGGTACATCGATCACAAGGGTCTCACGCTTGGTGCGAAGCTCTGCGAGTTTATCTGCGATCTCATCAGCACGATTCTGGCGATCGGTCTCGGCAACCCCACGCACCTTGTCACGATCTGACTTTGATGATTCGAGCTCTCCGAACTTGGATTCGAGTTCTTCGACCTTTTCAAAGCCTTCGATTGCTTTCTCGTCGTGGGTTGCTCGTTGTTCTTTGAGGTTGTTGACCTCAGAGAGAAACGCCTTGTACTCTTTATTGGTGCTCGCGCTGTTCATCTTCTCGCGAAGATCATCAATGTGCACCTTGAGCCGTTCGCTCTCGCCCTCGGCGTCGGCGGTCGTGGCTTTGAGTTGACGGATCTGTGTTTGGAGCGAGTCGGACTGGGTACCAAGGGTTGCGAGTTTCTTGGTTTGCTCGCCAAGGAATCGCTCGGCAGACTCGAGCCGCTCTTGCAACCCTCGTATTTCGATATCGACTCTGAACACACAAAGCAGCTGATTCGTCACGGACATGCATCTCTCCTGAGCGGGCGTCTCGATCATGTTGTGAGTCTAGACACGCTAGCTGCCAAGTGTCGCCACTCCGCCCATATCTTGTGTCACTTGGAGCACCCAATATGCAAACGGTGCCACCAGAATCGGTGAATCCACGATATCGAGCACGCCTCCGAATCCGGGCAGGCTTGTCCCCGAGTCCTTGACACCACCATCGCGTTTGAGCAAGCTCGCAGCCAGATCGCCGCACTGCCCAAGACCACCAATAATCACACCCATCAACAATGCAATTAGCAACGACGGCGCATCAATCCCCGAACGGTGCAGCAACCACGCCCCGCCCATGCCAACTAAACCCGATGTCACCATCCCACCAGCAAGACCTTCCCAGGTCTTCTTTGGGCTCAGCCACGGGATCATCTTGTGCTTGCCGATCGCCGTGCCCGTAAAGAACGCGCCGATATCGCACGATTTCACGGTTGCCAAGATCCAGATCATCACCCAGACCGAGTGCTCACGACGGATCAGCACGAAAAGCCCGAGCATCAATCCCATGTACACATGGATCAACAAAATGCCAGACCCCACCGCGATCGCGCCCTCGACCTGCTTGGATCGCACCGCATAGAGCATCCCGATTATAAACGCAACGACCACCGAGGTGATCCCGGCTGCGAAACCGCTCGTGCCCGTCGCATCCTCAGGCGCAAACCCAATGACAGCCAACCCTAAGAGCCCCACCGCGATCGCGATCCCCGTCCCGATCTCCACGCCTTTGGCGCGGAATATCCGGGCGACCTCACGCGAACCCATCACGCTCAGGAGCACAAACACCGGCAGCACCGTCATCCCGGGCGGAAAAGTCTCGTTGGGAAAACCTGCAGGTGCCGACACCCCATCGAGCCACGCATCCACCCACGCGAGTACCGCAATGAGGATGATGAGCAATGGTCCAAATGTTAATCGATGTTTAAGCACGGGCAGACAATAGGACACTTGTGCTCAAATTGCTTAATTCATCCGCCCTCTTCAGTATCGAGCCCGCCAAATCGACGCTTGCGCAGGGCATACGCCCGGACGGCTCTCAGCCAAGACTGCTCATCAAAGTCGGGCCAATACTGATCGACGACATACAACTCCGCATAGCTGATCTGCCAGAGCAGGTAGTTGCTGACCCGAAAATCGCCTCCGGTCCGGATCAGCATGTCGGGATCGGGGATCCCGGTTGTGTAGAGCGAATCGGACACCAGCTGATGGGCTATTTCCTCACTCGCAATTTCGCCATTGGCAACCCGCTGAGCGATTGATTT
>CAJXXI010000026.1 GCA_913062615.1 uncultured bacterium
TTTGATCGGTAGCGAATCGGACAAGGCACCGCCAAGGAGTAATTCCGAGTTCATTGCCCTCGTCGTCCACATTTGACTCTGGATCGACATTTAAAACCAGTCGCCACGCGTCGCGCATCCGTTCAAGGATCTCGTCGCCGGTAATCAGGTCACGTCGTTCGGGCGAGGTGACGAGGATCGCGCGGTGTTCATGCGACGCCGAATCGGCACCCGCGGGTTCTTCGCAAGGTTCAAGATCGAACGCTGCGAGGAGTTTTTCAACCCGGGCTTTGAACTGTGATTCCACCCGGATTGTGACGATTTTGTGTTCATCAACGAAGATATAGAAGAACGGGTCTTCGGAGACTGCACCAAACCCGACCATTCCATCTTCAAAGAAGAATGGGCGGAACTGGCGGATGCCGTCGATCATTTTTTCTTTCCCGATGGGCTCATACGCCATGAACGGGTCGATCTCACGGTGTGCATCGTGTCCGATATAGTCGATGATCGGGAATACGCGACCGGGCATCATCGCAAAGACCTGGTGCCAGAAGGGCTCGACACGGTCTGCGGGCATGACGATGTCGAAGACATACTGATCGGGCCAAGCTTCCCAATCGCCCATTTCTTCTTCGCTGTCCGCGGGCTCGAAATCTGAGGAGTAGCCGGCGAGAGGGGTCATTGGCTCGACCGGATAGACACCCAAGGGGAACTTGAACCCCTTGACGGATGTGCGTTCGATGGATGGGTCGATCATGCAAGTAGGCATTGGACGGGATCTCGCAGCGTATTTATAAGGACACAGGTACAAGAGAGGATAGCAATCTTGGTGCATCAAGGCGGATAGGGGTTTGGGAATCGACGGGCAGATTCAAAAGATTGATTCATGGGGATATGATTGGGCATGCTTGATCCAACCCTCGCCAACTCGGCCAATCTGCCTTCGTCTGTCAACACCATCCTTGCGATCGCGGTGGGTAATACCCGTTCACGCGTGGGGGTGCTCGCGGGCACCGAATGCGTCAAAGCCCAGTCGATAGCGACTGATGACCCAGACGCCATCGCATCGTTCGCAGCGGCGTTATTCGACGAGTTTGACTTTGCAGCCGATGAGCCTGTGATTCTGATGTCCACAGTGTCGCAAGAAGCTTCCGACGCGATTGAGGATACGATCAAATCGAAGTTTGGGTGGTCTGCCTATCGGCTCGGACGCGATATCGAAATTCCGATTCGCCATACGCTGACCGAATCCGGCGAGGATACCGTCGGGCAAGACCGATTGCTCTGTGCGATCGGTGCGTTCGATGTCGTCAAGCAGGCGTGCGTGGTGGTCGATATGGGCACCGCGATCACGGTCGACTTTGTTGACGGCGAGGGTGTGTACCATGGCGGGGCGATCATGCCCGGAATTTCTGCGATGCTCGCAACGATGCACAAAGACACCGCACACCTGCCAGAGCTGAGCTATCGCAAACTCGATCCAACATCATCCGAACCCGGCAAGCAGACCGACGATGCGATGATCCTTGGGGTGACAGCGGCGGCCTGCGGAGCGATCAGGTTCTTGGCCGAGCGATACGCGCAGTTTTATGAGGGATATCCACAAATCATCGCCACCGGCGGCGATATGGGGTTGCTCGAAGACGATGAACTCATCGAAGCATTCGTCCCCGATCTTCAACTCCACGGCATCCGCGTCGCATGCAAGATGATCCTTGATGGTGAAGACATTGACGACACTGATGCTGATGACGCTGGCGAAGAGTGATGGACGCGTACCACACGATCGAAACCCCACGCGCAGCACCGGGCGCGATCGCGATGATCCGTTTGGTGCACGATGATGTCGCATCGCTCGGGTTGATCGATCCGGCGATGGGGGCGGTTCGTTTAGGTAAGTTGTTTGATATAGATGAAGGCGTGATTGTCCGATGGGATGCGGATTCGATCGTGCTGATGCCTCACGGCGGGATCGCGATTTTACAGGCACTGTCCAAGGCGCTCACCGAGCTTGGTGTGGCGCATCGAGATGTGGTTGATCCGGTCGCGATGTATCGAGAAGCGCAATCCGAGATCGAGGCATGGATGCTGTATGCGATCGCGCAGGCTTCGAGTCCGTTGGCGATTGATGTACTACTCGAACAGCCCAAGCGTTGGAATGCATTGGGCTTTGAGCGGGTCGATGGCACGGATCAGGTACGCGATGCTGCCAATGCAGCAGTGCTCGATCGGTTGATCGAAGCGCCGATTGTTGCAGCCGTCGGGCGGGCGAATGTGGGCAAATCAACGCTTATCAATGCCCTCGCTGGCGAGCATGTCGCGATTGTTGCCGATATCGCGGGCACGACGAGGGATCATGTCGGGGTGCTGGTGAATCTGGGCGGGTTGGTGGTCCGGTGGATCGATACGCCGGGGATCGACGAACGGATCGGCGACGGCGAAGAAATCGAGATCGCGATGCGGGTGGTGTCCCAAGCGAGTCTGATCGTGCACTGTATTGATTCAAAGGATGACCAAGGCGTGCTCGATGAACGGGTTGAATCGGCGATCGGGACGGGTGTTGTGCGAATCCGTGTCGGCACCCGGGCGGATCTTGGTGAGCATGCATGCGAACTCGACTCGGCGGTTTCGATAGGGGGCGATGGGCAACTCTGTGGGATCGAGCCGCTCGTTGAGCGTATCCGCGAAGCCCTCGTACCAATGGGTGTACTCTCAGAAACACGACCCTGGCGGTTCTGGGATGGTTTGGTTACCCAAGCAACTCGATGAACACCTGTGATTCTCGGTGCCGAGACGGGTTTGGGACGCTACGATTGCACCCGCCTGTCCCGAACAGGTAGTTTGGCTAAACACTTGGTAGGTAAAGAGGAATCGGCATGGACGATCGGCAAACACAGATTAAAGAAGGCGCAGGGCTTGAGGACTCGCGGGTCAATCAAGATTTTATCGATTTTTTGAACAAGTGGAGCACCCCTGTGCTTTTGACCCTCGCGGTTGCTGCGTTGGCATGGGCCGGGCTGCAAAAACTCGAGCAACGCAAGGTTGCGCGGGTCGAGCAAGCGTTTAGCGAACTCGCCGCCGCGACCCAAGGCGGGAACCCTTCGCCGGCATCGCTTAAAACGATTGCTAAAGAATATCAAGGTGTGGGCGCGGTTTCAGAGATGGCCCTGCTCACGACTTCTGATTTGTACCTCAACGCGTTCATGATCGGCATTGAGCCTGGCGCAGAGACTGATCCGACGACCCGGTTGCCAATCAATGAGGCGGACATCCTTGATGATGATCGCCGACAGGTGTATCTTGAGCAAGCCGGTCAGATCGCTCAAGAGGTGCTCGACCTTTCGGGCAGTGTCGAAGGCAAAGAGCTGATCGCGATGCAGGCGATGAGCCGACTCGCAGCGGTTGCTGAAGGCAAGCGGGACTTTGACGGTGCCAAGAGCATGTACACCAAACTCGCGGACTTGGGGACTTCATCTGGCTACCCATCGGTCGCGGTCTTTGCCTCAACCCGGATCGCGGGTCTTGATGGGCTCAAAGCACTCATGCCATTGCCAAGCGCAGATGCATTTGCGCCATTGCCCGGCGAAGAAGAAACACCTGCACTTTCCCAAGAGCAGATCAAGCAGATGATTGACAAGGCGATAGCGGATCAAGAAGCAGAGGCAGATGCTGCAGAGTCGGTTGATCAGCCTGTCGAGTCAGAGGATGCTCCAGCAGCGGAATCAGATTCGCCGTGAGTGCAACGGGTACCAACCCGGATGATCACTCACAGAGCAGTTCAGTAAGTAACGATGCGAACGCCTTCATTTTGCCCGGTGGCAAGATCGACGGCGATGCGGTGCGCCAAGCGTATATCAATGCCCGTCAGCAAGGCGATGACGGTTTCGTTGTGCGTGTACCCCTTGAGATGATGCGTGATGTGAAGGATCGGCTCGATCGGTATTTGACCTCGCGGATCACTTTTATGAGCCGAAACCAGCTCCAGACGCTGATCGATTCTGGCGGCGCGAGTGTCAATGGGAAAACCGCCAAAGCGTCGACCAAGCTGAGATTGGGCGACAAGATTCTGCTCGAAATCCCCAAGCCGCCCAGTGGTGATATCGAACCCGACGACATCCCGCTCGATGTGCTCTACGAAGATCAATATATCTTGGTGATCAACAAGCATCCGGACATCATCGTGCATCCGGCGCGGGCTGAGAACCGGGGCACGATGCTCAATGCGCTCGTGCATCATTTCGAGAAGAACGCGTCGGGCGAGTTGTCAACCGTCGGCGAAGAGTTCGCCCGCCCGGGTGTCGTCCATAGGCTCGATCGCAACACCTCCGGGTGCATCGTCTTCGCAAAGAACGACGAAGCACACTGGAAGATGGGCAAGAAGTTTGAAGAACGCCAGGTCGATAAGCGATACCTCGCGGTGGTGCAGGGTTGGGTCGAGCGAGATGAACAGCTTATTGACTTGCCGTTGGGTCCACATCTTTCGCACGCCAAGGGCTCACGCGAGAAGCGTGTCGTGCGGTATGACAACCTCGGCAAAGAGAGCAAAACGATCTGCCGTGTTCGCGAGCGGTATGAGCTGCCCGGATTACGGAAAAAATCATCGACGCGCAAGTACACGCTTGTCGAGCTTGAGTTGTTGACCGGGCGGACGCACCAGATCCGTGTGCATCTTTCGCATTTGGGTCATCCGATCGTGGGCGACGATATGTATATGGGCAAGCCGTTCGTCGATGGAGACTCGAAGGCATTGATCGAACGCCAGGCATTGCACGCGGCGTTGCTGGGATTTACACATCCGATGACTGACGAGCCAATGGAGTTCATCGCCCCGGTGCGTGATGAGATGGCAGCATTGATATCGCATCTGCGATTGGGCGGGGAGACTCAAGGCGTAGAAGTTGAAGGCGTGGTCGCGATGAGCAAGCTCAGCTTGTAAAGAGCCCCGCGCCGGAGTGGAGTTGTTCGTGATCGAGCAGCCAGCGTTTGCGATCGAGCCCGCCGCCGTACCCGTGCAGGGTCCCGTCGGCTGCGATGACGCGATGGCAGGGGATGATGATTGACACCCGATTTTTGCCATTGGCGAGCCCAACGGCTCGCGACCCGCCGGGGTTTTCGAGCTGTTGTGCCAGTTGCCCATACGACACGGTTTGCCCGTAGGGGATGGTGGTCAATGCGTTCCAGACCTTGCGTTGCCATTGCGTGCCCGGGGTATCGAGCGGAATAGTAAAGTCTGTAAGATCACCGGTGAAATAGGCCATAAGCTCGGCTTCGAGTTGATCGAGCAGGGGATGATTACCCGGGGTCATTTGGCACTCAAATGCGGCTTCAAGCTCGGCGTGCTCGCGCTCTTGGCGATCGGGCGATCCCATCTCGAGCAGGCAGATGCCGCGATCGGTGGTCGCTGCGACCATAGGGCACAGCGGGGTTTGGAACTGTTTCGAGATGAGGGTGGGGGTGTCGGTTGGCATACCAAACAATACCCGCCCGGCGAGGCGAATGCTCGGCGGGCGGGTATTGTTATTTCTTCTTTTTTCCTTTCTTCTTGTTCTTCTTCTTGTCCTTTTTCGGGAGATGTGACTTGCGGGCAGCCTTGGCGAATCGCTTGGGCACCTTGGCGAGCCGTTCGGAACGGGTGTCGATCATGTCGGTCTTGCGGTTTTCTCGTTCTACAACGATGTAAGGCAGGCAGACGCCGACGACCTTGGCGGGCAACTCTGGGAAGTATGGACGCATGACGACCTCGACGACAGCTACTTCAGGCTCGCCGAGGGATGATTCCTTGCCCATCATGACCTGGCACTGTCGGTGCAGGGTCATGACATAGGTGCCGACTTTGATGTCTTCTGGTGCGAGCGACCGCACGAGTGTGGTTTCTTTGATCATAACTAAACTTTCAGCGCATGTGATAACTGGAACGCATGCAACACGCATGCGCGTATAAATCAAGATTGGGACATCAATGCGCAATGGTCGCGCAGAGATATTCACTCAATCGGCGATGCCGGGGGGATGTGTGTTTGGTGTTCGCGGGCGTTCAACGCCCGGCGTCGTTGGTCAGCCCACGCTGATGTGCATCAGTTTGCAGCTATAAAGCCAGCAGTCGATGCGTTTCAGATTTGTAAATCGTTGCCGAAGCATGTGGGGGACTCCTGAATCACGCAACCTATTTGCGCATAATCGTGAAGGGTTTATTGGCGCATAAAAAACAAATGTCAATGCGACATTCCAAAATTACTATGATATTTATAAACCAGATCGAATATTCGTTATCCGATTGTTGTCTGCCCATTCATATACGGCACCAGTTCCCCAGGGACCGTGATCGACCCGTCGGCGTTCTGGTACATCTCTAAGATCGGGATCAGGATGCGTGGCGAAGCGGCGACGGTGTTGTTGAGGGAGTGGCAGAATGTGGTCGAGCCTTTGCCGCCCTCGCCGCCTTGGCGGTAGCGCATGTTCAGGCGTCGGCATTGGTAGTCGTAGAGCCGCGATGCCGAGTGGGTCTCGCCGAACTCACCCATCGGCGTGCCGGCGTCGTCTGTGTCGCCGCGTCCGGGCATCCAGCACTCGATGTCGATCATGTCGGCGTTCTTGGCGCCAAGATCGGCGGTGCAGCACTGGAGCAAGCGATGGGGGAGCTTGAGGGCTTTGAGCAAGCCTTCGACGAAGCCCATCATGTCTTTGTGATGCTGGCGTGATTTTATTTCGTCGGCGACATCGATCACGATCTGCTCGACCTTGTCGAACTGATGGATGCGATAGAGCCCGGCGGTGTCCTTGCCCGCTGCGCCGGCTTCCCTTCGGAAGCAGGTCGAGACGGTGACATATTTGATGGGGAGCTTGGATTCGTCGAGGATTTCGTCTTGATGGACGCCCATGAGCCCGACTTCGCCGGTGCCTGTGAGGAACATGTCATAGCCGCCGCCGCGGGAGGTCTCGTTGATGTGGTAGGCCTGATCGCGTCCACCTGGGAAGAACCCGGTGCCGACCATGGCTTCTTCGCGCACAAGCACGGGCACGCTCATGGGGGTGAACCCGTTCTCGTTGATCATGGTGTTGAAAGCGAACTGGAGGATGGCTTGGTGCAGACGCATGCCGTCGCCCTTGAGGATGTAGGATCGCGAGCCCGCGATCTTGACGCCTCGGGGATAGTCGACCAGATCGTGCATCTCACAGAGTTCGATGTGTGTGCGAGGCTTGAACCCTTTGTTGGCCTCGAACGATTTGTCCCAGTCCCAGCCGTCTGGGGCCCAGAGTGAAAGCTCGACATTGTCGTCGGCGGATGTGCCAACCGGGACATCGCTGTCGGCGGGTTGGGGGATCGAGAGGTGGATGGTGGCGATCTCAGGCTCGATCGCGGTGATCTGGGCTTCAAAGGCGTTAATCTCGTCTTTCATCTTTGCGGGTGCTGCTTTGATCTCGTCGATCTCGGCTTGGATCGCGGGTTGGTCGGCTTCGCTGGCACCCTTGAGTTTGCCCATGAGCTGCCCGATCTTTGGACCGGTCTCTTTGGAGAGCTTCTTTTGGGCAGCTCTGATGGATTCTTGCTGGGTCTGGAGTGCTCGGCGTTGTTCGTCGAGTTTGACGAGCTTTGGGATGTCGACAGCGACATTTTTCGCCTTTGAGCCGTCGATGAAGTGTTGTGGGTTTTCGCGTAATGCTTTGAGATCGATCATGGACAGAGTGTAGGTATGGGGGATGGATTCGGTGGGTTGAAAGTGTGTTTTCTGCACCGGCGCGTTGGGTGCCGTACTATTGAATGATGCCCACTGACCCAATCGCTCCAATCTGGCTTGTGCTGCCTTTGGCTTTGATCGCGCTTGTGGTGCAGGCCGGGTATCTGATCACGATCAAGGAACTGCCCAAAGAGAAGATGCCTGCGAGCAGAAAGCGGATACGGACAGCGTCGAGCTGGATGAGCATGTTCGCGATTCCGCTCTCGGCGTATGGGTTTGGGATCGCGACGATGGATGATCCGGGGTTGTTCACGATGGTGTGGATGGTGGTGATCGGATTGATCGTGGGTATCTTGATGCTCGCGTGTTTGGACACCATCAACACGCTTCGGCTCCATCGCAAAGCCAAGCAGGGGCTCAAGGCGGAGTTCCGCCAATCACTTCGGCTGACCAAACCAATCTTCGAGGACGAAGATGAGTGAGCAAGGGCATATCAAAGCAAAGCGGCCGACCCGGATTCCAAACGCGATTACGCGGGCGATGTCGTGGGGCTATGGCATCGGGATCGGGCATGTGAACCGCAAGTACGATCGTGGGATTGGCATAACGAAGCTCGATGTGCCGGTGATTTCGATCGGTAATCTGTCGGCTGGCGGGACGGGCAAGACCCCGATGGTGCACTGGATCGCCAATGAACTCATCAAGGAAGGCAAGCGCCCAGCGATCGCGATGCGTGGATACAAAGCGAACCCCGGCGAGATGGGCGACGAAGAGCGCGAGCATCGGCTGGCGCTGGTTGGGATGCCTGTGGTTGCCCAGCCGGATCGGATCGCAGGGTTGGAGAAGTTGTTTGCCAGCGAAGAACAGGTTGATTGTGTGATTCTCGATGACGGGTTCCAGCATCGTAAGATCGCAAGGGATTTGGATATTGTGTTGATTGATGCGACTCGTCCACCCTGCTCCGATGCATTGTTGCCACGAGGCTTTCTGCGTGAGTCGATCGAATCCATTGCTCGGGCGGATGTCGTCATCATTACGCGTATTGAGCAGGTGGATTCTGATGTGATCTCCGGGCTCAAAGAGCAGATCCGTCTGTACGCACCGTCTGCGACGATCTGCACCGTGGCTTTCGTGTGGGATTCGATCCTGTCGTTTGCGAAAACTAGTCATGGATGGGAAGATGTGGACAAGCCATTGTCTGCCTGTGTTTCGGAGTCGGTGCGTGTAGTCTGTGGGATCGGTAATACAGATGCGTTTGTGCGCATGATACGGGATCATGGGATGGAGCCCATGGAAGTTTTTCAACTCAAAGATCACGAACCGATCAGGTCCAAGTACATCGACTATCTCACGAACCCGGCGAACTACGATCGGTTCTCACCGATCTTTATGACGAGGAAAGATTGGGTGAAGACGAAGGATAATCCGGCATGGCCTCAACTCTCTAGAGTGTGGGTGCCCATCCTGAGCGCTGAGATTGGTGATGGGATTGAGGAATTGCAAAGTCGGCTAAAACTGGTGTAGGGCGTTGAGATGGGGGTTGACTCAATGAAAGTCCGCCAATTTTATCGTGAGGAACTGAAACAGGACTGTATTGTCCGAATATGATCTATGCATGAGCCCTGAGCAGATGACAGAACAACCCAGGATCGGGATTATTGGAGCCGGCGCGATGGGATCATCGTTGGCAGCGATCACCTCGCGGTTTGCGCCCACGGTGATGGTGTGCCGAAACCCGGCGCGGGCGGCACAGATCTTCGAGCATGGGGTGCGGTGTACCGGGGCGCTCGAAGCGAACGCGAGCCCGATTATTGTGAGGAACGCCGCGGAGCTCAAAGATGTTGGCGGGGTGAAGTATCTGTTTATCGCGGTGAAAACTACCGCGATCCAAGAGGTGTGCCAAGAGCTTGCGCCGCTCAGAGAAGCCATCAAACAGCCCGGCAGCGGGGAGGTCAAGCTCATCTCCTACCAGAACGGGATCGATCCCGGGCGATCCATCATGGAGATGCTTGACACAAAGCATGTGATGCGGATGGTGCTGCGGTATGGCGCGGTGATACGAGATAAAGTCGGGACGGTCGAGATAATTATGCACGATCCGCCTCACTTTATTGGGTGTCTTGATGATTCGCTCAAAGAGGATTGCGAGTTCCTCGCCAAGAACTTTACAGATGTTGGGTTTGGCACGCAGTACACCGATCAAATTGAGCGGGCGGTGTGGACCAAAGCGGTCATCAACGCGGCGATCAACCCGGTGTGTGCGTTGGTCAATGCAGATATCGGATCGGTGTTCGATTCACCCTCACGCGAGTTGGTGTTGCGGATGCTCGATGAGGGTTTGGCGGTGGCACGGGCCGAGGGGATCGAACTCGGCGACGGGTTCCGCGAGCGAGCGTTGGAGTTGGCGGGGAAGTCAACGAGCCACCTGCCCTCGATGGTGGATGATATCCAGAACGGGCGTCCGTCAGAGGTCGGGCAGCTCAATCGCCAGATCGTGAGCCTGGCCAAGACGCTCGGCGTGGCGGTGCCTACGCATGAGACGATTGATGCGCTGATCGAGACCTTTGATTGGCAGATTTATCATCAGAAGCAATGAATGTCGGATTCTGTGAACCCGGGCCGGGTTGATCTGGTATAACTTGTACTTCTATGAATCCTGACATGACCCCATCTTTTT
Organism: uncultured bacterium; assembly: GCA_913062615.1. Classification (GTDB taxonomy): domain Bacteria; phylum Planctomycetota; class Phycisphaerae; order Phycisphaerales; family UBA1924; genus UBA1924. The sequence continues at coordinate 10,336 of CAJXXI010000026.1, forward strand.
CCGATGCTAACCATCCCTTGCCGATGGTTGTTTTGGCGAGCGCATCGCCCCGTCGGCGGGCGATGCTGGCCCAAGCAGGGGTGAAACATCGTGTGCAACCGGCGTCGATTGATGATGGTGATTTGGTGCCCGGCGATGGGATCAACGCCGAGCAATGGGTCGCAGCATTGGCGTATCTCAAGGCGATCTCGAGCGCACGGACGATTGATGATCCTGCAATCCAAGGCAAGCTCGTCGTGATCGGGGCGGATACGGTGTGTGTGCATGACGGGCAGATTATTGGTCAGCCTCGCGATCGGGAACATGCCAAAGAGATCATCGAACAGATGAGCGGCACAATCCACGAGGTGCTCACCGGCGTGGCGATTTTGGATCCCAATGGTGATCGTCGTGAGTTGTTTGTTGATCGCTCGGTTGTGACCGTCGGCGAGATTCCCGACGGTGAGATCGAAGCGTATTTGGATTCAATGATGTGGCGAGGCAAGGCAGGGGCGTACAACATCACCGAGCGATTGGCTGCCGGTTGGCCGATCACATTTACAGGCGATGAGACTTCAATTGTTGGGTTGCCCATGACGCGCACATTCGAACGGGTCGCGCGGTTCTTTTTCGATTAAGAAGCAATCAAGGAATCGAACGAGGTGGTTTATGCAGCCTTGGTGTGCTGATGGGGTTCGGTGAGCACGCGCCATGCGTTTCGGCTCGGGACCAAGAGCTCTTTTGGCACAAACTGTTCGTCTGCGAGCAGCTGGACTTTTTCGAGGGTAATGAAGGTTGCGTAGTTTGCGTCGGCTTTGGCGTCCCAGAATGCGTCGTCGCCGAGCACGCGATCGTTGTAGAGTGTTTTCAATCGTCCGATGTCTTCGTGGTCAAGCCCTTCGTATTGATCGACACGGTGGACGATCGCTTTGGCAGCGACGCGTTGCGAAGTTGGCTTGATGTAGACGATGTCGCCGGGCTCGACTTTGTTGTATGGGGCGCGGCGATCGGACCCTAATCTTGCTTCGACGAGTTTGTGACCCGAGAGGATCGGGCCGATGTATTGCTGGTGGACAATCATCAGATGGGTCTGTTTTGGGCGATGGCGTGTTGGCTGAGACATACCTTCTCTATCGGATGATCTGGCGTAAGTCTTTGATTGTGCTCGAAATGCTTGATGAATACTCGATTATGAGTTCTTCATTTTTTCGATGGTATTGGTGGTCGAGAGCCCGTCGATGAGATCGAGAATGACGACTTCGCCGCCGGCTGCGATCACAAGTTCATGCCCGACAACGGTTTCGATGTTGTAATCGCCGCCTTTGACCAAGACATCGGGTTTAATGGCTTCGATGAGTTTAAGGGGGGTGTCTTCGCCGAAGAGCACAACGGAGTCGACGCATCCCAGAGCGTTGAGGACATGGGCGCGGTGGTTCTGGTTGTTGACGGGTCGCCCTTCGCCTTTGAGTGCATGGACGGAGTGGTCATCGTTGATGCCCAGGATGAGCATGTCGCCGAGCTCGGCGCATCGTTGGAGCAGTGAAACATGCCCGGCGTGGAGGACATCGAAGCAGCCGTTGGTGAAGACGATGGTTCTGTTAGCTTTGCGGGCTGCTTTGACCTGCACCATGATCTCGTCGAGTGTGCGTGCTTTTCCGAGTTTGGCGGTGAACTGGGTGAGGAGATCATCGTGGATTTTTTCGACCGGGATCGGAGCGACGCCGAAGATCTCGACTTCTAATCCGGCGGCTGCGTTGGCAAAGCGGACAGAGTTGGTCCAGTCGAGATCGTTCGCTCTGGCGGCTGCGAGTGCGGCGAGCATCATGTCGCCCGCGCCCGTCACATCGTACACCTCACGGGCGACGGTTGGCACATGGACTGTTTTGGGGTCGTTGGCTTTGACGAACACGGCGCCCTGTTTGTCGAGGGTGAGGACGACGGTCTCGAAGTTGTTGGCATCGAGGAGCGTGCGGGCGAGGTGCTCGCGGTGTTCCTCTCGTGAGTCTTCGCCGGCCTTGATCCCGGTGGCGAGTTCTGCCTCAGTACGGTTTGGGGTGATAGCCGTTGCGCCGGCGTAGCGTGAATAATCTTTGATTGGTGCCGGATCAACAAACACGGGGATGCCCGCGGCTTTGGATCGCTTGATGATCTCTTGGCACAATCGTTCGGTGCAGACGCCCTTGTTGTAGTCTTCGATGCAGACGATCTGGGTGGTTACCAATGCGGCATCAAAGGCGGCGAGGATCTGGTCTTCGATTTGGGTGGAGATTGGTTCGTCAGATTCGAAGTCGACGCGGAACATTTTTTGTGCGTGTCGCCCTTGGGCGAGCCCGATGAGGTTCCGTTTGACCGTAGTGGGGCGGGTTGGATCGGTGATCATCCCTGCGGTGTTGACGGCTTCATTGTTGAGGGCGTCTGTGAGCAGGGTCGCTTCTGGATCATCGCCGACGACACCGAGTGCGATGACTTGTGCCTTGAGCGCGATGAGATCGAGCGAAAGATTGGCGCTGCCACCGGGATTGTTTTCTTGTTTGGTGACTTTGAGCACGGGGACTGGCGCATCGGGTGAGAGGCGGGTTGCTTCGCCACTGAGGAGTTGGTCGAGCATGAAATCGCCGACAACGATGGCGTTGAATGATTTCCAGTCGGCGAGTGCGGCGAGAAGCTTGTCCATGCTGAATTGTAGGTCTCGGTGTTCGTGACAGCGTTCATAAAGTATGGTCAAAAGAAAAACCCGCAGTAAGCGGGTTTTTCAAAGATTCATTCGGTTGTATTAGTCTGCACAGCAAGGCTTGGTGCAGTCTGCTCCACATGCGCCCTTTGCTTCTGTTGGGCATCCAGCTGCCTTTTTGTCAGCACATGCAGCTGCTTTTTTGCCGCTTGGGCAAGCTGCAGCTTTCTTTGCGCAGTTTGGTTTTTCGCATTTGCTTGCGTCACAGTTCGCTGCATCTTCACAGAGTGCTGCTTTGTCACAGGTTTGGCCACTGTCACAGTCGCGGGTTTGGGTTGATGAGCAGCCGACCATAAGTGCGGAAAGTGCGATGACGCTGAAAAGTGCGATCTTCTTCATTTGATGAACTCCATTGTTCGTTCAGGTTTGGTAAATGCCCGAAAAAAACTTCGGGTTCAACTCTTACTATTCCGTATATCGGATCAAAAGGCAAGCTATATAAGCAAATCAGAGTAAATCTGGTCGACGATCTTTGGTGCGGGCGAGTCGTTGTTCGAGGCGCCATTTGGCGACCGCGTCGTGATCGCCGCTGGTGAGGACAGGGGGGACTTCGATCCCTTCCCAGACTCTTGGTCTAGTGAAATGCGGGCAATCGAGGAGTTTGGCGCTTTGGGGGATATCGAGTTGCTTGAGAATTTTGGGGTTGATCTCTGTGCCATCGGGGTTGGTGGTTTGGGCAACCGAGAACGAATCTTCAACAGCTGAATCGCTGTGACCAAGTGCACCGGGATGGACGCGGGCGATAGCGTCGATGAGGACGAGTGCGGCGAGTTCGCCTCCCGAGAGGATGTAGTCGCCGATGGAGATTTCGAGCGGGGCGAGTCTTTCGATGACCCGCTCGTCGATCCCTTCATAATGCCCTGCGATCATCAGCAATCGTGGTTTTTGGGCGAGTTCGCAGACGAGATCTTGGCTCAAAGGCACGCCTTGAGGGGTGAGCAGGATCCGGGTTGGTGTTCTTGTATCCATCGCTTCGACGGCTTGAACCGCATCCCAAACTGGTTGGCAGGACATGACCATGCCCGGGCCGCCTCCGAATGGGCGATCGTCGGTTTTTGTGTGTTTATTGGTTGTGTAGTCCCGGATATTGGTGGCATGGATCGAGATCAGCCCGGCATCCTGGACGCGTTTGGGGATAGAGACCCCGAGCGGAGCGGGGGGCTCAGAGGCGAACATTTCAGGGAAGGTGGTGAGGATATCGATCCGTTGGGCGGGCATGGGGGGATGATAGTCGGATTTGGATCGAGAAAAGGCTGCAAACGGTGCACTATGAGTGGATTGTGGAGGATTTGGAGCGAATCATAGAGACCCGGCAAATACAGACAGGACCAATCGTTGGACCAGTCGTGGGAAAAGCTGATGCGATATCTTTGGATGTTGTGTTGGTCTGCCGGTGTCACCACCCGTCGATTGGACGGGCTTTGAAAAGGAGAACCACTATGGTTCGTATCCGCATGCAGCGTCTTGGACGCACTCACCGCCCGTTCTACCGTATCAACGCAATCGATCAGCGCACCCGCCGAAACGGGCGTGTGCTTGAAGCGCTTGGTCACTATGACCCAATGGTCAAGGACGAAGATAAGCAGATCGTATTGAAGGTTGAAAAAATCAAGGCATGGCTCGCCAAGGGCGCTCAGCCATCGGACACTGTCCGCGACATGCTCGGCCGCGAAGGTCTTCTCGAAGGCGATATGAAAGCACAATGGCTCGCTGATCGTGCACACGCACTGGAAGTTGGCAAGTGTAAAACAGCACTCAAGACTGTTGAAGCTGCAGTTGCTGCAATCGACAAGATGGCAGGCGATTCAGAAGCTGACTTGACCGCATTTGGCAACACCACCAAGCGTGTGCTCAACATGGTCAAGAAGACCGTTGGTCCTGCTCAGGTCGCCAAAGCTGAAGGCTTTGCTGCTGAAGCAACCAAAGCACTCGACGCTGCAACCAAGGCTGATGCATCTGCAAAGCCTGAGCCAGAACCAGCAGCTGAAGCTGAATAAGTAGTTTGTATTCGATACTTAAAACGCCCACTTTACGGTGGGCGTTTTTTTATAGCTGGTATGTGCAGAGGCTGTTAACGCCAGTCGATGACGATCTTGCCGAACTGTTCGCCGGCTTCGAGGCGTTCGTAGGCTTGGGTGCATTCTTCGGGTTTGAAGACTTTGTCAACAACTGGTGAGAGTTTGCCCGCGTTGAACAACGCGACGACTTCTTTGAACTCGTCGTTGGTGCCCATGGTTGAGCCCAATATCCGCAGTTGGTTCCAGAAGATGCGTGCGAGATCGGTTTTGGCGTCTGGGCCGGTGGTGCAGCCGGGGGTGACATAGGTGCCGCCACGTGCGAGGGCTTTAATGCAGCCGAGGTGAGCGACCTTGCCTACGGAATCGACGGCCATGTCGACGCCGCGTTTGTTGGTCCATGTGCGTACATCGCGTGACCAGTCTTGGCCCTCGTCGAGGATCGCGTGATCGGCGCCGAGCTCGATGGCTTTATCGAGTTTCCATTGATGGCGTGAGGTGACGGCGACCTTGCAGCCCATGTGCTTGGCGATCGCGAGGGCGGATGTGGCGACGCCGCCACCGATGCCGGTGATGAGCACGGTTTGTCCTGGGCGGAGATCGCCCTTGGTGATCATCATGGAGTAGGCGGTGAGGGCACACAATCCAAAGGCGGCAGCCTGAATCGGGTCGGCGTCGTCAGCAACGCTGGCGAGATTTTCGACCGGGCATGCGAACATCTCTGCGTGGGCTCCGAAATGGTGCTCGCCGATGAGTTCGTAGTTGGGGCACATGGTCGAGGCGGGTGGGTCGTGGGGGTGTGTGGGGTCTGGCACGACGACGGCAGCGTTGTAGATGACTTTTTTGCCGATCCAGGCATCGTTGACGCCTTTACCGACGGCGATCACCTCGCCGCACCCGTCACAGCCCGATACGCGGGGGTAATCGAGATTGAGTCCGGGGACTCCCCGTCCGACCCAGAGGTCCATATGATTGAACGCCGAGGCGTGGGTGCGGATAATCACCTCGCCCGGGCGGGAGGAGAGCAGGTCAATCCAATCGGATTGAAGGGTGATGTTTGGGGCGACGGGGTTTGCTTGCTTGGTGACGACGATTGCTTTCATGGGGGGAGTGTAGGGCGTATAGTTTGGTGTTGAGGGAGATTTGAGGGTGATGAAATCCTCGACATTTGGGGTTGGCGGGGCTATTGTTGCCGTCCCAGCGCGGGTATCCGTGCGGAGATGAAGGATTTACGACTATGGACACCCAGAAACTCATCGAATCGATCAACACCGAAACACTCAAATCGGATATTCCCCGCTTTGATGTAGGTGATACCGTCAATGTGCACATCCGTATCGTCGAAGGCGAGAAGGAACGCGTGCAGGTTTATCAAGGCACAGTGATCCTCCGCAAGGGGCGAGGCATTGATGAAAACATCACTGTTCGTCGCATGGTTGGCGAAATTGGTGTCGAGAAGACTTGGCCAATCAACTCACCATTGATCGCGAAGTTCGAGGTCATTCGTCGTGGCGATGCTCGCCGTGCGAAGCTTTACTTCCTTCGTGATCGCGTTGGTAAGTCCCGTCGTCTTCGTGATCGCCGACGCGGCATGAAGCATGTCGAAGGCATGACCACCGTTCATCGCTAAGCGTGGATGATCAATAGAATATATGAACAAGCCTCCATATGGAGGCTTGTTTTTTTGGATACAAACAGGCTCACGCTCAGATGAGTTTGATGTCGTTGAGTGCGGGGAAGGTTGTTCGCCACTTGATGACTTCTTGTGGATTGATCTCAACACTGAGCACCGTTTCTTCATCACCGAGTTCGGCGATAACTTCGCCCTTTGGATCAACGATCATCGAGTTGCCCGGATAGCTCAGGTGCGGATCGTTGCCGGTGCGATTGGCAGCGATGATGTAGGCTTGGTTCTCGATGGCGCGTGCGATGCACAGTGCACGCCAGTGGGCGATGCGGGCGATCGGCCAGTTGGCGCCCATAACGAATGCCTGGGCGCCGTGATGGAGTCCCATGCGGAAGAGTTCGGGGAATCGCAGGTCGTAGCAGATCGTAGGGACAACGGTGAGCAGGCGGTCGCCAGAGATCCACTGGTAGCATTTGAGTTCGTTACCAGCAGCATAAGTTTCGCCTTCGCGTCCGAACGAGAAGGGATGAAACTTTGCGTATTCACAGGTCGGGGAAGACTGCCCGGGTGTGGTGATGGTGGCGCAGTTGTGGAGTTTGCCAGTATCTGGATCGGGGACGGCTCGTGAGCCGTGGACTGTGCAGTTGGTGTCGTCGGCGAGCTGTTGGAGGAAGCTTCTGGTTTGGCCGTCGGAATCGGTTGCTTTTTTTGCATCGAGTGTGAAGCCGACATCGAAGAGTTCGGGGAGGACGATGAGATCGTGGGGGTTGATCGGCGCCGACTCGACGAGTTCATGCACGCGTGTGTAGTTAGCGGCTTTGTCTTCCCAAGCGATATCGAGTTGGATGATGTGTGCGTGCATAAAGTTGATTGTAGAAATGTGTATCGGCCAATAGTGTGGATAGTCGGATGTTTTTGCAAGTGTTCAAGGCATTGTGTATATTGAGCCGAACTAAACTAGGCTGGTTGGGTTGACAGGCGAATACAAACTCGTTATGCTCGCGGCACAAGGAAGTGTTACATGAATCTGATCCTGAAACAGACTAAATCGAAACAGAGCAAAGGCATCAAGCATGCCCGGGCGATCGGTTTGGCTATGAATGGAAGCGTGTAGAACACCGTTTCAATCAAGAGTCGAAGATCAAGCCTTGGGTATGAAGCCCGAGGCTTTTTGTATGCCACAGTGAAAGCAGTTTGTGTTCAGAGGAGTGAGAAGTGGGAGAGAGCGGGAGCATGACGCATTCTTGAAAAGGGATGTGTGCATAGATCATCACGAAGGTGTTGCTTATTTTTTCCAGAAGCACCTCAGTGGGGTTTGGGGCCGATGGCGGCACGGGGCGTATGTGCGTTCCGTGTCCCATCGGCATTTTTGATAGTTGATGTGACGCGTGCAATGGGCTTGTCTGGTAGAGTGTGTGCATGACACCCAAGCATACTCGCCGAAACTTTTTACTCGCTTCTTCTGCAACAGTCATCGGGGCGTCGGCTGGGGTCGGGGCTCGTGGGCAACGCTTCAAGGTAAATCTAGTCGAAGCAGAGCAAAGGCTCGATCCACCGAGTTCGCCGGTGTGTATATCTTCTGGCAATGGGCTCCGGGCGGTGGAGCGGGCGCATGCGCGGATTCTTGCCGGCGACGACACCGCGTTGGCGGTGGTCAACGGCGTGGGGATTGTCGAAGCCGATCCGAAGGATATGAGTGTTGGGTATGGTGGTTTGCCCAACGAGAATGGTGTGGTGCAGCTCGATGCGTCGGTGATGCACGGGCCGACACACAAGGCAGGCTCGGTCGGGGCGATCGAGGACATCATGCACCCCGCAGCGGTCGCGCTCAAGGTGCTTCAGACGACGGATCATGTGATGATCGTTGGGCGCGGGGCGTATGAGTTCGCGCGGGTGCATGGGTTTAAAAAAGAAGATTTGCTCACCGACAAAGCACGCCAGGCGTGGGCGCGGTGGAAGCAGAACAGATCGAATCGGGATGACTGGCTCAATCGCGATGAGATGGATTGGTCGAGCGATGGCACGCGTGTTGGGTTGGGTGATCAGAACAACGAGCCGGTGCCGTTTACTTATGGAACGATTCATTGTGCAGCGGTGAATCCCAAGGGCGATGTTTCGGCGTGCACGACGACGAGCGGATTGAGCTACAAGATCCCGGGACGAGTGGGGGACTCGCCGATTATTGGGGCCGGGATGTATGTGGATAATGAGATCGGGGCAGCCGGTGCGACAGGGCGTGGCGAAGCGGTGGTCCAGTCGTGCGGTGCGTTCGCTGTGACGCAAGCGATGGCCGCGGGGATGGAGCCCACGCAGGCGTGCTTGCATGTGCTCAAGAAGATCGTGAGCAACTCAACCAAACAAAGGCGGCTGATGCGAGAGAATGGGAAACCGAGTTTTAATGTGATCATGTATGCTCTGCGCAAGGACGGCGTGCATGGTTCGGCAGCCATGTTCCCCAACGCGACGTATACCGTGGCAGACGGGCAAGGTGCCCGGAGTTTGAAGTGTGCGGTGCTCTTTGAGTGAAAATGGTGTGTCGGAGAGTTGAAAACTGCTGTTTCGTACTCGTCTCTTTCGAGCGGCTGGATATGATTTGAGCGGTCACAGGCTTTGTGTTCTGGCCAGTTTTATATCATTGGGAGGTTGCGATGTCATTTGATCCGATTCAGTCATTGTCCAGAGTTCGACACGAGTTTGGCGAGCACGGCGGCGTGAATATGTCGATCGAGGCATCGAGCACTTTCACGGTGATGGCGGCCGAGACCATGCCTGAAATATTTATGGGGGACAAAGGGCCAGATCAGGGCGGATGCTTCTTGTATGGTCGGCACTTTAACCCCACCGTGTATGTGCTCGGGCGATACCTCGCGGCGATGGAAGGCACCCAGGCCGGGTACGCGACGAGTTCGGGGATCAGCGCGATCGCGTGCTCGATCATGCAGTTGTGCGGGCCGGGCGATGAGGTTGTTGCGTCCAACGCGATCTATGGCGGGACCTTTGCACTCTTCAAAGAGTTCTTCCCGATCAAGACCGGCATCAATGTGAAGTTTGTTGATATCGCGAACCTTGACGAGGTTAAGGCAGCGATCACCGACAAGACCAAGGCGATCTTTACGGAATCGATTTCGAACCCGACGATGGTGATCGCCGATCTGCCCAAGCTGGCAACACTCGCGCATGACGCTGGTGCGAAGCTCGTAGTCGATAATACCTTTAGCCCGATGCTCCTTTCGCCAGCCCAGCACGGGGCAGATATTGTGGTGCACTCGCTCACCAAGTTCATCGGCGGG
>CAJXXI010000027.1 GCA_913062615.1 uncultured bacterium
TGCCCATTTTGCAGCCACAACCAAGACAAAGTCATCGATTCCCGCTCGACCGAAGGCGGGGCGGTCATCCGTCGTCGCCGACACTGCCTCAAGTGTGAACGAAGATACACCACCTACGAACGCGTCGAACCCACCGGCAGGCTCATGGTCGTCAAACGCGATGGCTCGCGCGTGCCGTTCTCCACCGAGAACATCATGCGAGGCGTCTCCAACGCCTGCGGCAAACGACCAATCTCCGAAGATGTCAAAATCAAACTCGCCGAGTTGGTCGAGGAAGAACTCCACTCCGAATACGAACGCGAAGTGCCGACGCAAACGGTGGGCGAACGAGTCATGACCAAGCTGCGCGAGGTGGACAAGATCGCCTACATCCGGTTCGCGACCGAGCATCTTCAACTCTCGACACTCGAAGATATCCAGCGTGAACTCGATGATTTGCAAGCACGCCCGATGCCGGGCCCGGATCAAGAGTCGTTGTTTGTGTCAGAGCAAGCCCGAAAACGATGACCAACTCATGATGATCCGCTCACAATAAATCGATTATGCGGGCATTGATTTGAGCGAAACATGAATCCGCTTGGCGTCTTCAACATCGAGCACCGCTTCTCGTGCGATCGCGATGAGATCGGCTCGATCGGTTATCCCAAGTTTTTCGCCGATGCGTTCGCGGTGGCGGTCGATCGTTGAGATTGATCGGCAGAGTGTCGTTGCGATCTCTTTCTGACGAAGACCTTGCCCCATCAACGCCAATACTTCAAGCTCTCGCGATGTCAGCACGCTGAGTTGGCCTAGGTCAATATGCTCCGCCGTGATCAACTCGTCTGCTTTGAGCTGCTCACGAATCAACCCAAGTTCGAGCGGCGAGACTGGTTCAACAGTGATGAAAATCAGTGTTTGGAGCTGCCCTTTGTGTTCAATTTCTACCGGGCGGAGCACGGTAAACAGCCGTTTGCCATCGATGAGATCAATCATCGACACCGACTTGCATGTCTGGGCTGCGAGTTGCATGTAGTTTATTCGTTCGTTTGCCCAAGCCTCAGGCGTCAACTCGGCGAGGTGCTTGCCCTTCACCGTATGTTGATTCACCCCGGCAAAGCCATTGACTGCAACCGGATTGGCAAAGACGATGGTGCCTTGAGGTGTCAGGACGATCAGTGAGAGCGCAGAAAACGCGGCAGAAAAGATATCCATGAGCGTCTGCGCAGAAAGACTATCCATGACATCATCAAGATGCTTCACATCGATTTCCACAGGTTCGGTCTCTCTCTCGGCGCATGGAGAAATATGCTCGTCACTCACGAATGTGTCCCCTATGATTCTGAACACTCGGTGCAAAGAACTCGTCGTGTTCTCATGGCGTTGTGTGTTCATTGCCCAAACATGCGAAAACGATCTGGCATGTAGGACATGTAGGTCTGGTATTCTAGCGGCACACAGCTTGTGCGTGCACGGGGAAATCCCCCATTTGGAGGAATGAAATGGCAACCAAAGTGTTTCAGACAACCGCCGACTGCTTCTCTGGGCTCGCCGAGATGGGCATCGTCCATGATGGCATGATGTGCATGGTCGGCGGGTTCGGGCTCTGCGGCATCCCCGAGCACCTCATCATCGCGCTCCGAGACACCGCTGTAAAAAATATCACCTGCGTCTCCAACAACGCCGGCGTCGATGACTGGGGGCTCGGGCTCCTCTTGGCCACCAAACAAATCAAAAAAATGATCTCGTCCTATGTCGGCGAGAACGACGAGTTCGCACGCCAGTACCTCAGCAACGAACTCGAAGTCGAGTTCAACCCCCAAGGCACCCTCGCCGAACGCGTCCGCGCAGGCGGCGCTGGCATCCCCGCATTCTTCACCGCGACCGGCGTGGGCACCATCGTCGCCGAGGGAAAAGAAACACGCACCTTCAACTCACCCAACGGCGGCGAATCAAGAGAGTTCGTCATGGAATCCGGGCTCTTCGGCGATCTCGCACTCGTCAAAGCCGCCAAAGCCGACGAACACGGCAACCTCGTCTACCACATGACCGCCCGCAACTTCAACCCCGACATGGCGACCGCCGCCAAGTTCGTCATCGCCGAAGTCGACGAAATCGTCCCTGCCGGTTCACTCCACCCCGACGAAATCCACACCCCGGGCAACTACATCGACCGTGTGGTGATGACCAAATCCGAGAAACGAATCGAGCAACGAACAGTAACCGAGGGGTAATTAAATGAGTGATAATCAAAGCTCTGATCCAAATGAGCCCATAGAGAATGAGCCATTTCGTGGTATTGTTCTCGACGATGTAGATGGCCCAGTAGAGACGGCATGTCGATACTTGAACAGTGCCCAGCCGGCGAGATTGTTGGTGAATAGTTTTTTAGCGATTGCAATCGCAGCTATTCTCGCCATTGTGGGATCAAAGTTTGCACAGGACGGAATCACTCCATATGTCTTTGGTGTGTTTATATTTTTCTTTGGTTCGATCGGTGCCCTCCTCCCCATGTGGGCCGTCGGGCGATTGATCGCCGACGCCATCAAAGACGGAGCCGAAAAATGAGTGATACTCCACATCCAGATATGCAACCACCAACCCAAAGTACCGCATCCAAGAGTGAAATCGTTCAGGGGGTGGCTGCGGTTTGGGGTTCCTTCCGAGAGATCGGTGAAGGAGCGTCCACATTCTGTTGGCGTTTTTTAGAACACAAACACCCTTCCGTGATCTTCATCACAGCCTTCGTGATCTTTATTCTTGCAGCATTGGTAGGACAACTGGCATCCGTGTTTGTGCCGGGGACCGAGGAGGTAATGCGTAGAGCCGCCAACGGTCAATCTTGGACAAAAACACAATCCTACGGCTCGCTTCAAATGGTCAGTTTTCTCTCGGCCTGTTCATACTTCACTCGAATCGCAGCGATGATGCTCGCTGTTTGGGCACTGATTCGCCTGCTCGCCGACGCCATCAAAGACGGAGCCAAATCATGAGTGACACACCAGAAACCCCAACCCCGCCAACACCCAAGAAGAAACCCCTCTACACCCGCCCGAAGTTCATCGCCTGGTTTTTCATCGTCGTTGTATTCCTAGTCCTCATCTTGCGGAACATGGAAACGATCACCATGGATGTATTCTTCATGCCATTAAGAGCACCCGCGGCATTGCTCTACCTCGCCTTCTCCCTCATCGGCTTCGCTGTCGGCTGGCTCGTCAAGCGCCCGAAATCATCTTCAAAATAAACAGTACACAAAAAAGCAAGAAGCCGGAGCGAGGGATGCTTGCCGGCTTCTTGCAAATAGAGAGCTCGATACGACCGTGGAGAGACATGTTGTCCCCAAACCATGTCGCTTCGTCGCAGTTAAGCTCTTCTTCTACGAACCATACCAGCACCAGCGATCGCCAGAACTCCGACGGTGCCCGGTGCAGGGGTGATGTTTACATTGTCAATCAAACCCGCGAACACGGTCGAAGTGCCGTCAGCGAATCGAGCGTTGACTGTGAGTGAATCGAACTCAACTCCGAATACGCCGAGCTGATCGCCGACCAAGTTGTCGCGTCCGCCAAGGTCTGAAATCGTGATCGAATCGGAGTTCACCAAGTCGCCGCGATTAAACGCGAGGAGTTCGATCGTGATTCCGCCCCAAGGCCCATTCTCGAAGTAGAGAATGTCAAACCATGCATCGGTCTCGGTCTGGTTGGTTGACATCGAGAAGGTCGAAACGATGTTCACCGAGAGGTTATCGCCAGCAATCCATGAGTTGCCCCATGAGAGCGCGTTGGTGCCGCTGAGTGTGCCAGGAAAATCGTTGATCGCGAGTGTTGCGTTCTCGACAATAAACTCTGTGCCGTACTCGCCGGGTACATAGGTCGAGCCGTCCGGGTTGAGCCCGGAATCATTGTTGAGCCCGAAGAAGGTAATCCCGCCGTCGGTGAACGATGAGCCCACCCACCCCTCGGTTTGGGATTCGAACCCGGTGGATCCGCTAGCCAATGCTGCCGAGCCAGTTGATGCGATCGCAACCGCGGCGATCAGTGAGTGAATGGTTTTCATTTTTTTCTCTCTTTTATTCGTTGTTAGTGTTATCAGAAAAACAGTTAATCAGATCAATCACGGGCATCCGGCGCTAAACGCAGCCAAGAACGCCGAGACATCAAAGAAGTTAAACTCGCCGTCGTTGTTGAAGTCAGCGGCCGGGCTCTGCCGTGAGAACTCGGTAAGGAATACTGAAACATCGAAGAAGTTCAGGTTTCCGTCGCCGTTCATATCAGCCGGGCACGCCGCTGGAGGGGTGAAACCCTGGATAAGGAACGCACCGATGTCGCCATTGAGCAAGCGCCCGACCCCGACGATGTCGCCGTTGTTGTTCACGCCGCTGGCACGCGAGAGCATCTCAAACTCGGAATCATTGCCGAGCAGGTCGTTGAGGTCGTACATCTCGCCGTCAACCCAAGCCCATGCTCTCGGGGGGATGCCATTGCCGGCCCCGTCCCATGCGTATCCAACGACCATCCCGCTGTCGTTGACATCGAGCCCTTCGGAGGTATCGAGCCCGGGAAGAGTCCCAAGGACCTGGACAGGATCACGATCGTCGCCAGTAAAGATTACCGCATTCCATCCAGCGGTCGTCGAGTTGAATGAGGAATGCCCGACAGCCATCATCGAGTTGTTGATCGCTCTTGCCTGCGAGAAGTGGAGCCCAATCGGGTTGATCAACGGATAGTCAAATCCGCCGCGGCCGTCAGGAATCGCCAGCAGTGCATCGTCTGGATCACCAAAGAAGAATCCGCTGCCGACCATCTCGCCAGCGTTGTTCACGCCGTAGTTTGCCCCGCCGGGATAAAAGCTTGTCCCCGCAACCTGCACCGGATTGACCTGGTCCCAAACAAAACCTTTGGAGAATCCAGGATTGATCGAAGCCTGTCCAACGATGACGCCGTTGTCATTGATGTCCCAAGGGATCGAAGATCCCGTTGAACCGATCGCAGCGTGCACATCGGTGATGCCGCCGCGTCCGTCCCAGAGGGTCGCCGAGCGGAGCCCGGAGCCATCTTCAGACATTCCGACAATGTGCCCGTTGTTGTTGATCGCGTACGCCTCAGAGATGGTGCTCGTCCCGAGTGCATTGAGATTGGTCGCGATATGACCCGCGTCCCAACGGGTTGAATAGGTGCCAAGCCCGCCCGCGAGGGCGGATTGCCCAACAACCTCGCCATGATCGTTCACATCGTTCGCGACAGCAAAGGGGCCGCCGAGCGAAGGTAAATTGATCACATCTTGTGCAAGCGAACTCCCCGCGGCAATCATCAAGCCGAGAATCGAAACAGTGATTTGTGTGCGTGTCATGCTTTTCATCGTTGTCATGTCAATGTCCTTGTGTAGACCCTGGGTTGTGTTCTTGTACCGACCAGCTGTACGCAGGTTGTCAGCATTAGATTTAAATATATTGAAAACTGACTTGAAATCAACCCTGAAATCAGTTATTTTTAAATATCACTGCTTTTTCATCCTTGTAGAGGGTGTAGTTGGCAGAATATAAAGGATATTGGGAATGCATCATACAGATTTCGGCTCAAATGTACCGATTTCAAATCACACACACCTGCCTCAGCAGGGTATTGTGCGTGTCATGCCCAGTGCTGCCCTTTCTGTAAAAAACCGAACTTTGCCAACCCCGCTCAGCTCAGACGAGCGGGCAATGTGCGATCGAGTCGCCGATCGCCTTCACGCAGACCTCTCTCATCTCGTTTCCCTATTGCCCAACGCCGCCCAAAGCGGGTCGGGGATGTCCAAGCATCTCGATCTCGTCCGCAACACCTGCCAGCGCGTGATCCACGCCATCAGAGACCAATCACCAAGCGCCCAGACCCTCGTCAAGCTCCCCGGCGTCAAAGGGCTTGAGCAGATGCTCGATGCGATGCGCAAGACCGATCTCCCCGTTGAAACGATCGAACTCGCCACCATCGCGGTATCACAGTTCGATCAGCTCATCAACTCGCTCGCGGGCTCGCACACCAAGCTCGCCAATCGCATCAACGCCATTGGAACAATCGACACCGAATCAACCCTCGGCTCGGTCGAATCCCGCGAGTTACTCTTCCATGCTGCTATCAACATCACCGGGCGCAGCGCTGCAACCTCTATAAGCCTCTACGCGTTCCGCCAATCACCAGAAAACCCGGATGTCCTCCAGCGAGCATTCGCATCAGGGCTCCTCCAAACTACCGTCGTTCCCGGGGGCATGCCCGTCGTCATCCGTGCCGGTGACACCCTCCAATGGGACGATCCAGAAAACCGAACAATCGATTACCTTGATGATTCGAGACCGATGGGCAACACCCCCGATGCGCTCCTCAAAGAGTTCACCACCCATCCGCTCCCAACAGTCTCATCGCAAGGCAGCGCCGACAACCTTGTCCAGGTTATCGATCCCGCCAACTTTGATGGCCCACAAACCCTCGATGTCATCACCGCCGCCAGGTCAAACCATCCATTTAACGATCCAAAGAGCGGCGATCTCACGCTCGACGAGGTCTGGTCACTCGTCAACTGTCCGTGCGCACGCCTGCTCTTTGATATCTATCTCCACCGCGATCTCGAACGCATGGTCCGACCAAAGATCGACTCCCAGCTCTGGTACCCAAGCCTGAGCTCTCCCGGCGGGCAACGGTGGATCACACGCTATCCATCGCCGCCACGCCTCGAACTCCTCGGCGAAGGAATCGCCCACGCCTCGACCCCATCACACCCAAGGCACTCAGAACTCACTACTACCCTCTTCGATCGAGTTGGGTGGGATGCTTCCGAGTTCGTCGGATTCCGCTGCGAAGTCGCTTTCCCTATCTGGCGAGCTGGATACTGCATGTCCTTCCATCCCGTGGAAGTAGAATCTGCAAACGACCGATAAATACCCATTTATTGAGCAAAATCGATATTATTTTGATCTGGTGTTGCGAATCAATCTCAACTGGAATACTATTCATGCACCCAAATATCCGATATTGGATAGAGGTGTGGAGTTTTTGCTCGCATGATGCATACCGATACACAAACAGATATCGAAGCCAACACCAAGGCTGTCCCGTTGACCAAACTCACACGCGGGCAGAGTGGGCGGATACTGTGCACCGAATCCGACGCCGATGACAGTTCAATGCTCCGGGCGATGGGGCTCCGCCCGGACGCGTCAATTCAGCTGTGCCGCCTTGGCGAACCATGCATTGTCTCACTTATGGGCGCTTGCGGGGGCGGGTGCCGAATCGGTCTTGCCAAGGACATCGCATCCCGCGTCATGGTCCAACTTGATGATTCTTCAGCCCACTAAACTCCTCTCCAGATCGTGTGATGTCAACTAGCTCAACTGAATCACATATCGTTCCTATACAACGCACCATCGCGGTGCTGGGCAATCCAAATGTAGGCAAGACCACCCTCTTCAACCGCATCGCGGGCATCCGCGCCAAAACATCAAACTTCCCGGGCACCACCCAAGAAGCACGCGTCGCGCATGTCAAACTCAAGACCAAGCGTGAAGAGATTGAATCAGTCCTGATCGACCTGCCCGGGATCTATTCGTTGCATCTCGATTTGTCCGAATCAAAGGTCTGCGCCCAAGTCCTCGACGGCACCTCGGCGCCCGCAGGCGAACAGGCACAAGTACCCGGCACGCTCTTGGTCGTGATCGATGCAACCAACCTGATGCGCAACCTCGCAATCGTCGGCGAGTCCCTCGCCAAACGCTTGCCAACAGTCGTCGCGGTCAACATGATCGACGCGGCCCAGAGACGCGGAATTCATATCGATCCCAACAAACTCGCCGAGTGCCTCGGGTGCCCGGTGGTTTTGTGCAGTGCACGCACCGGCGAGGGTGTCGACGAACTCATCGCCAAGCTCGCCCAAGCCAAAGTTTCTGATCGCTCTGCGCCCACAGACCAAGCCGGGATCGAACGCTGGGCAGAAGATGTCTATGCGGCGGTGTCGATGCCCAGCGATGAGCATGGTGGTTTTCGTGATGACACACTCACCGATCGGCTCGATCGTGCATTCACCCATCCGATCCTCGGCGTGCTCTCGTTTGTCGCGATCATGACCGGGTTGTTCTGGATGATCTTCAAACTCGCCGCCATCCCAATGGACTGGATTGATCTCTGGTTCGGATCCGTCGGCGGGTGGGTTGGTTCGCATATTCCCCAGGGCGCGATCCATGACCTGATGGTCGATGGCGTGATCGCGGGTGTCGGCGGCACCGTCATCTTCCTCCCTCAAATCTGTTTGTTGTTTTTCCTGCTTGCGCTCCTTGAAGGTACCGGATACCTCGCCCGCGCTGCGTTTGTGATCGACCGAGCGTTGCGCCCCTTTGGTATGTCCGGGCATGCCTTTGTGCCCTTGCTCTCGTCTCACGCCTGCGCCATCCCGGGCATCATGGCCGCCCGCGCGATCCCTGACAAACGCGATCGGCTTGCAACAATCTTGGTCGCGCCGTTTATGAGCTGCACCGCTCGCATCCCGGTCTATGTCTTGCTCACGACAATCTTGTTTCCAGAGCGTCCATTGTTCCAGGCGTACGCCTTCACGATGTGCTACGCCCTCGGAATCGCTGCCGGTTTATTCACCTCGCTCTTGTTCCGCCGAACCATCCTGCGTGGCAAGTCCCGCCCGATGGCCCTCGAACTCCCGAGCTACCGCATCCCTGATCTCAAATCCGCATTCTTGCTCACGCTCGATCGTGGGATGATCTTTCTCAAAAAAGCCGGCACGATGATCCTTGCCATCTCAATCGTCCTCTGGTGGCTCGGCGCGTATCCCCACAGCGCACCAACCGATGCTGCCGACGATCTTCGGGCACAGGCTGAGTCAATCGTCGATGCCGACGAATCGGAATCGCTCTATTCACAAGCCGATTCACTCGACATGAGAAATTCCGCCGCCAACTCATTCCTCGGGCGCCTCGGCACCGCCTTCCAACCCATCTTCGCGCCTCTGGGCTATGACCGCCAACTCACCGTAGGCGTGCTCGCGTCGTTCGCAGCACGCGAGGTTTTCGTCTCGACGATGGCCGTCCAAGTCGCCGGCTCAGACGATGTCGATGACGATTCTGTACTCGATTCCATTGCCTACGCCACCAACGACGACGGCTCACGCATCTTCACCTATGGCACATCCTGGTCGCTCCTCTTCTTCTATGTCCTCGCTTCATTGTGCCTGCCAACCTTGGTTGTGACTGCCAAAGAAGCCGGCGGGTGGAAATGGGCGATGCTCCAACTCGGCTGGATGTCATTGCTCGCTTATGTCAGTGCGTTTGCTGCCTACCAGATCATCATCATGGCAGGGGGTACATAATGCCCCTCAATGACTGGCAGTTCTATGTCGTCACCCTCGTCGCCATCGCGTCGATCTGGCTCCTCAAGATCGTGCTCTTGCCCAAGAAAAAAGGCACCAAGACCACGCTGACAGTGGGGGGCAAGCCGGTCGACAAGAAGTCTAAACGCAAATCCAAAGATTGCGGCTGCTCTTAATTCCAGCCCCTACAATCCCCCATGCCACTCACCCGCGAAGAAATCACAAAACGGGCAGCCCAAGAGCTGCAGGACGGCTACATCGTCAACCTCGGGATCGGGATGCCGACACTTGTCGCCAACTACATCCCCGATGGAATGGATGTCTGGCTTCAGTCTGAGAACGGACTCCTCGGGATTGGCCCTTTCCCCACCGAAGAAAACATCGATCCAGACCTGATCAACGCGGGCAAACAAACCATCACCGCCATCACCGGCTCCGCCTCCTTCGCATCGTCGCAATCCTTCGCCATGATCCGAGGCGGCCACATCGACATGTGCATCTTGGGCGCCATGCAGATATCCCAAGAGGGCGACATCGCCAACTGGATGATCCCCGGCAAAATGATCAAAGGCATGGGCGGAGCCATGGACCTCGTCGCCGGCGTCAAAAAGGTCGTCGTCACCATGGAACACTGCAACCGCAAAGGCGAACCCAAAATCCTCAAAGAATGCACCCTGCCCCTCACCGGCAAGCGGTGCATCGACATGATCATCACAGATCTCTGCGTGCTGGTGATGGATCACGACGCCAACCGGTTCCGGCTCACAGAGCTTGCACCGGGCGTCACGGTTGAAGAGGTCATCGAAAAGACCGAGGCTGAGCTGATTACCAGCGATGAGCCCGCGGTCGTCGCTGTATGAAGTTTCTCAAGTCGAAGTGGATATGGATACCGCTTGGGTTGATCATCATTTTGATCTCAATACCTTTCGTTGCTATGTTCATCAGGGATATGAAAGACAATCGACTTGCTTCACAATGGCAGGCTGAATCGTCAGCGAAACTTGCTGGTGCAACAACCTACCAGGAAGCATCTGAAATGATATCGAATCTTGGTGTGATGCTCGGCGACCCTGATGGCTTATGGGTTGCGGTGGATTATCGTGATACTCATCGCTCTCGGATATTGAGTGCCTCTGTTGCTCGAACAAGTAATGGAGAGTTCTTTGTCTCCCGAAAGCATTTCTGCGGATCACTCAGTGGCTATCAGAACGCGAAAGATCAAATCGCAGAGTTTGAGATTTTGATCAAGGAATCTTCAAGCCCTGAAGATGTCCAGTTCTACCAAAATCTACTTGATACTACTGAATTTCATCCATTATTGTTCGCAATTGATTCAGATTCAGATCCGGCCAAGCAGCGTGAATTGCTCATCGAACTCGGCTTTCAACAGATAGATTAAACAGATCTCGCCAACTCTTCGATGAAAGATTGGGCCAAGATTAACATGGGTAGAACACCTCAGGCAGAGCGGGGGCGTTTGCTCGCGGTGCACGCCCGATAAAAATATGGTACATTCTCCGTCATAGACACGGAGGTCACTGATGCCATTTTACGAAGTCGCCGGGAGCGATACCCGGACACACCAACCACGCACACTTCGTATTAGTGCCCGCAACGATCACGACGCAACCTACACCGCAACAGAGCACGGCATCACCGAGGTCAAACTCCGCCCGTATTCCGAGCGTGAGATGTTGCTGATGGATATGAAGTGTTTTCTCTACGCCGACCCGATGGCACCAGTCCGGGCGAAGGCCCAGCGCATCGAACGCCAATATCCAAGATCAATCCTGTTCGATCATCCGGTGCTCACGATCACCGGCTCGGTGTTTTTCGCATTGATGCTTGCTCGCGCAGCGGATGGATTGATCGCGATGATCTGAATGTTCTTTTCCGAGGGCAAAGCAAAGGGCGATAGAGATTTTTGCTCGACTATTCATTACTCCAGAACCGCTCCCAGTTGGCGTGGGCGAATCCCTCGAGTTCTGCATCGTTCCAACCCTGCCCACGCAACGCATCGGTGAGGATGGTCAGGTCGGTTGGGGTGTTGATTCCTTGGGGGAGTCCGTCGGCTCCGAATCCGCCGTCCATGTCGGAACCGAGCCCGATGTGATCGCGTGAGTTGGTCAACTCGCACACATGCTCAATATGACGCACACAATCGGCGATCAACGCCCGTTGCCCCTTCTTCATATCTGGTGTGACGAAATCGCCGAGCAGGTTGAGCCCGATCACCCCGCCACGCTTGGCGATCTCGATGATGGTTTCGTCGTTGAGGTGGCGTTGATTGGATTGTGTATCGGGATCACCCATCAACGCCCGGCTGTTCGAATGCGAAGCAATCACCGCCTTGTCGCTCAACGCCAACAGCTCATCGCTCGCCCGCTGAGACAAGTGCGAAAGATCGTGCACGATGTTGAGCTCATCCATCCGTTTGCTCAGCTCGCGACCAAGATCGGTGAGCCCGTTTCCAGGTTTGGTGTGATCTGTCCCGTTGCCGCCAGCGTAGCGAGACTGATGCCACCAGGCCATCCCGATCGCCACGACTCCAAGCTCTGCCCATTGATCGAGTTCATCAGGATTCGTAATCGGGTCGGCACACTCGACCAACACACCGAGCTGCAATGGAGCATCTGAAGCATCACCCGTTTCGCCTCGCCGAGGCATCCGCGAGATGATTCCTGCATCAAACCATGCTTTGTACAACAACAACTGGCGCATCCCCGCGCGATACGCAGCGTCTCCATCGCCGAAGGGATAAGTAAACGCCCCGGTCTCTGAATCAGATTGCGAAGGATCGATTGCTTCGGTAAACACCGTGCCTAAACATTTCGTCACCTGCCCATCGATCATCGAAGGAAGCGTGATGCTCGCCGGCTGATACCGCCCGCGGCACTTGGCAAGCACCTCGTGCATGTCACGCCCGTTCTCTGCAAGGTACGCCAGATCAAGATGAGCATCAAACCAGTTCATCGGTGCCTCTTTCATTCAATCGTTTACTGTCAATAGAAAAATCGGAGCGATACCAACAGGTACCGCTCGGGATTCTATGTCAACAAATGATCGGGGATCACTTCGTATTTGAGCATGCGAGGGATGCTCTTGGGATCGTTCGTTTCAATCGTCTTTGCTCTGTTGTGGGTGATTTTTATCAGAAAATAGCCCAGAAGACGCGCAGATTGTGAAAACCAACTCGGGTATTGACCAATGATGAACAAAGCAAGTCAATTCACACATAGAGGGACGCACCACATGAAACAACTCAACAGACGCAAGCCCAAAGCAGCACGCCGAAACGGTTCGGTGCTCACCGGGTGCCTCGTTGCGCTCGGAATAGCGATCGTGCTGCTTATTATCTCGGTCATCTTTGTCGCTCGCTCATGGCGTGGATGGGTCTCGTCAGGGCTCGAACAAGGCTTGACCGCGGTGCTCAACGAGACCCAGATCAACCAAGCCGAGAAGGACGAGATTTTCGCCCATGTCGAAAACCTGATGATCCGGTTCGCGGATAAGGACATCTCAATCGAAGACCTCGCAGAAGTAATGGAGGGGCTGGTCAAGTCGCCGATGCTCCCAGCAGCGATGGTCGGGTCGATCGACGCGTTCTATATCAACAGCTCAGGCTTTGAAGAAGATGAAAAAGTCCAAGCCCGCATCGAGCTTGCACGATTCGCCCAGGGGCTGTTCGATGAATCGATCGATCCAAGCTCAATCAACGATGTCCTCGAACCCGTCGTCACCAACACGCCCGACGACAACGACATCCGCCTAAACCTCCGCATCGACTCGACGGGCACCGTTATTACCGCGTTGCGATCGGCCGACGAGGTAACGGACGACGAACTCCGCACACTCATCGCCACGGCCAAGCTCAACGCCGACGAGGCAGGGATCGCCGAGACCCCCAAAGAGATCGATCTCTCCGACGAGATCGCCATCGCGATCGCATTGGCCATCGGCGACGACCCAAACGACTGGCTCCCCGCAGGTGTTGTCTATGAAGAACCCGAAGAAGAACCAGCACCGAGTGATGATGTGATCGATGATGCAGCAGATGCAGCAGATGATGCAATAGACGATATCACTGATGACACACCATCAGACGATGCCCCATAAGTGCAGTTCCCGGCGCCCTCCTTCGGCCCTCAGATCGAAGGAGGTTGTAGGATGTGTCGGTCCATCCGCGTTCTAAGAGCGAACGCCTCGATACAGGTTGCATATCCCCATCGTCATCGCATGAGAGTTGACCCGCCCAAACCCGGCCTCGCCCATCATCGACTCCATCTCGGCTCGTGTCTTGAACGATTCGACCGATCGAGGGAGATATTTATACGCCCCGGAGGTATCTCTGGCGATCCAGGTCGCCGTACGAGGCATGATGGTGCCACAGTAAAAGTTGTTGAACCAACGCATCGGCGCAAAGCTCGGCTGACCGAACTCCAAAATCATCAACCGACCACCCGGACGAAGCACGCGATAAAACTCGCCAATCGCACGCTCGGGAGCCTGCACATTGCGGATCCCAAACGCGATCGATACCACATCAAACGATTGATCTTCAAAGGGTAACGCCTGCGCATCCGCCTGCAAATACTCGATCCGCTCACCAAGCGATTCATGCAGCTTCGCCCTCTTGTACTCCGCGATCTCAAGCATGCCCGATGTGAAGTCTGAACCAACAACACGCGATGCCTGAGTAAACTTGGCGAACGCTTGGGTCAGGTCACCTGTGCCACAGGCGCAATCAAGGACAGCTTCGCCCGGCAGAACCTTGGCATCAGACACCGCTCGTTTACGCCACGCCTGATCTCGCCAAAGTGAATGCACCCGGTTGTTCAGGTCATACGAACGAGCGATGGCATTGAACATCGCCTGCACCTTTTCGTGCTTCTCTGCGTTGGCATGCAACGAGTCAAGTTCGCCCTCGTTCCACGCGGGCGTCTCGGCTTTACTGGCATTATGTTGGGTCGTCTCTGGCATAGAACACGATGGTAGACGCGCACTGGGGATGATCCAGAATGATCCCGGGTAAGAAAAAGAACGGAACAACTTCCATCAATAACCCAATTACTTGCCCTTACCCGAAAATAGACCACATTCCCTCCCAATACCAATGGAATAGATTGCAACCATCGCCGTTGGGCGTGGTATAGTAAGAGGAATGCCCGACGGGGCGTTTGTGTTCTGTAAGGCTTGCCTTGCAGAATCAACAGGAGTTTCTATGGACCGGGCACAAGAACGAGATCTCATCGAAAAAGCAATCGCAGGCGAACGCCAGGCGGCGGGCGATCTTATTCGCGCGCATCAACGCTCGGTCTATGGCTACATCCTCCGCATGTCAGGGCGACCCGATGTCGCAGAAGACATCGTCCAAGAAGCATTCGTCCGTGTGCTTGGAAACCTCCACCGGTTCGATTTCCGGTTCCGGTTCTCAACCTGGCTCTTCACGATCGCCCGCAGACTCTATATGAACGCGATGGCCAAGAACAAACCGGTCTACGACACGGACTTTGTTGGCTCGATGGGACGCTCGCAAGGCCGCTCGAACACCTCGATTGAGTCCTCTGTTTATACAGACGAACGCCAACGCGTCCAGCACGATGCCCTCCAAGAAGCGTTGCTCACGCTCACCAACGAACAACGCGAGATCATCATTCTTTTCCATCAGCTCGATTGGTCGATTTCATTGATCGCCACGCACCTCGACATGCCCGAAGGCACGATTAAGAGTCATCTCCATCGCGGGCGCAAGCGTCTGCGTGTGATGTTCAAGGACAAGTCGCGCCTCGCCGATCAGCTCGCGGGGGTCGCGTTGTGAAATCGCCTCGCGATCCAATCCGTGATCCAAACCGTGCTTCTCACAAGGACACGCATCCGGACATGCGTTCGGACGCGCCCGGTCGTATCCCCGAGTCGTTGATCGATGCTGCAATCGATGGCGAACTTAACGTTGATATCCAACGCGAGATCGCACACGCCCTTCAATACGATCCAATCCGCAAACAAGAACTCCTCGATACCTCTGATGCGATCAACGCGATGCAGATGCCCATTGCAATGCCTGATTTCGCCGATGTCGTCCTCGCTCGCGCAGACCACCATCGCAAGTACATTCCCGCAGCATGGCGTTCGCATGTCCGCGCCGGTCGCTTGGGCATCGCTGCGGTGTTGCTCATGTCTCTGATGACCATCGCCGGTCTTCAGCGCCTCTACCCACGCCTGACAACCCTTGCATCGCACCCAACGCCCGTGCTTAATATTGAGTCTGCTGTCGAGCAAGACGCGACCGAGCTCGCGGTCAAGGTCAACACCGAGTATCACGCTTTGCGTGCATCCGTCGCACCGATGGCCCGGTTCCTTGCGTTGCCCGGCCGAACCGATCAGAGCTTTGAGATCACGCTTTCATCAGTTGCTGCATCGGACTTTCCATCTCGATTCCAATCCGAGTTCCGTTTGGTCCGGTTTGAGAACGCTTCGAGCATGCCAAGCTTGATGAATATCTCAGGCGTGTCTTCAATGGGCGGGTGGGCCTTGTATACCCAGAGCGGGCATTCCCAAGCCCCACATGTCTCACATGCCCGCTTGGTTCGTTTCCCCAAGCGTCACAACGCCGACCTGCTCGATGTCCCCGCTCTTCCATAATTATTGGTCTTGAGCCTGAGTCCAAGTGAATATCTACTCTCCATCTCGCATCTTCACACTCGTGCTCGCCTTGAGCGCAGCTCTCTGCTCGGCGAGCGCATGCGATCCGCCAGATTCACCCTTTGAGCTCCTTGCTGATGTCCCCGACTCGGTCGATGCAGCCCTCGTCCTCAACAACCCTGCCGATCACATCTTGCTCAATGATTCGGGAAAAGTTGCCCGCAAGCTCCTCGCTTTCGCGGGCATCTTCACCCACACCGAACAAGCGTGGGGTGCGTTGGCCAAGGCATTCAACGCCAACACCGTCGACACGATCAATGCGTTGCTCTCCCAACGCGTGGTCGTTATGTGGGACGAGATCGCCCCGGCTTCGGGTTCGGTTATGCGATTCGCCAAAGCGATCGACACTCAGTGGGTGCTCTCGTGTGAGGTTGAGCCAGCTTATCTCAAAGAGATCCAAGCCCAACTCAAGCCAGTCCGCCGAGACATCGAGCAAGGGCACACGGTCTATGCGATCGAACAAGGTCGCTACGAGATCGTCCTGGTCAACCCTCCTGCAAATCAATCAGCCTGGGCGACTGTCATCCTTGCTCCCAAAGCCGCCCGGTCCTTGCTCGTCGATGTGCTCGCTCAACGAACCGACAACTCACCCTCGATCATCACGCATCGAACGCCTCTGATTGATTCGATCAACCATGCCCAGCCCGATTGGCAAGCCGCTTGGGTCGTGCAGCTCGATCGGTTTGTCGGTGATGATGGAGGTGGTGACGGTGATGATGATTCGGCCCCGCAATCCCCCTCCGCATTCGTAGGCGTGCTCAGCACCAACCCAGAGTTCGGGCTCATCGCCACTTTCGCGACCGATTATCCGATCAATATCCCCAACGCCGACGCCCCCGTCGGGCTGCTCAGCGCGGTGGGGGAAGACGCGATCCTTGCGGTTGCTCTCGCCCAAACCCCGACCCTGACCATCGACAACTCGGGTATCGATTACGACTTCGGAGTTCAGTCAGAACCCAAGCCGGCTGAAAATGAGAACAGGTTTGATGGAGGTCCTGGGCTTATCTTGCTCACGAGTATCTCCCAAGGAGATGACGGACAATCACCCGACTCGCCCATCGCGCTGACCATCATGACCGGGCTCGATCCCGAGCTCATTTCTGATGATTCTCTCGCCTTGCAGACCGATGGCATCATCCACGACCTCTTCGCATCGATGAACCCAACCAACGCCCCGAAGTATCAAGGGCGTTTCCCCAGCGCGGTCCGCACCCACACACTCGATGTGCCGACGAGTTCTGGCGCAAAGCAATCTACCGCCTGGCCGGGCAATCATCCCAAGTTTTCATGGTTTGCTTCGGATTTGCCCAGCACGCCCTCGCTGATCACCACACTTGGTCCAGAGCACGCCGACACCGCCAAGCAGGTCCGGTGGATTGCACAAGCAGCCCGCACACTCGATGCGATCCCAGATCACACCCAATGCAAAGGCACCCTCACCGAAGGATATTTCTATCCCGCCAGAGCAACCCAGCTGGTCAATACTCAGTCGGCGCTCGATCTCGCGCTTTTGAACATGATCAGCCGCATCGAATGGGAGATCATCCGAACCCCCGTAGGCATCGCAGGCTCAACAACCATCAAGCTCGCCGACCTGACCAGCTTCACCCAGCTGGGCAATACCAAATGATCAAATGATCAAATGATCATTCGGTTTTGATGATTCGCTTTATATTCAGCGTTTGCGACGACCGAGCAGCCCAAGCCCACCACCAAGGATCGCAAGCGTCCCTGGGACTGGGACTTCTGCAGTCAGCGGCTGGCTCCCTCCGAGAGATTCAAGACGGATGTTATCCAAGCCCCAGCTCTCATCGATGATGTTCTGCGATGGTGCGCCGATGAACTCAAACACAAACCGATCCGATTCCTCGGTCAGCTCGATAAGTACCTCGATATCCCGATAGATACGATCAACGTACTGCGGGTTGAACGCATTGAACGCAGGCACTTCATCAGGCAGCCAGTTATCCCACCCATCGTTCTCATCTCCCGAGATGAACACCTCATTGAACACTGTGTGTCCATTGGCAGTAATCATCAGGCTGTCGGGACCCCAGATCGCATCGGCCCCATCCCACGAATCAAAGAGCATCATATCAAACTTGAGCGAATACATCCCCGCGCCAAACAAAGGCTCCGCCGGGTTCGTCCCCTCAGAAATCGCACCCCCAAGATCAAGCTTAGGAATATCAAAGTTTGAATCTCCGATCGGTCCGCCCGGTCCGCCGCCACTCGTCGAATCAGGGAATGACTCGCGTTTGTGGTCGTGCTCAATGTGTTTCATTTTGACATTGAATGGGTTTGATCCAGAATCGCCCCCGTTGTTGTTGCCCGTGTTGGCATTCGTCGCCAGAACATCAAGCGTCACCGATGTCGCACCAAACCGTCCGAGCACGGTCGAATAGGTACCTCCCAGAGCTGAGACGGTATCGGACGACCAGAGCCCGTCAGCATTGCTCCAGTTCTCAAAGTCCTGATGGTAGATCACATCAGCGTTGGCAACTGACGACCCAAAGACCGCCCCAACAAGGAGTAGGCGCTTGACGATGTGAAGATTGCTTGGCATAGTTGTTCGTCCTCTCTGAAGTTGTTTTGTACTCAGGCATGGCCTATAAAGAACATGCCCGGACACTTGAGCATGCCCCAGCGAGCGATCCCTGCCACCTCAAACCCGCTTATGGGCATCCCAGCGGTGGGGGATCGAACGATCAGTGAAAATAGAGAACTCAACAGGTCATATCTCCCGTTCCGATAAGCAGATGGATACACTTACAACCGCGCACAGCGCATCACAGTCGTACCCAATCGAGCCTATTGAATGAATCAGCAGGCTGTCGTTGACCCCGGAGAGCACCATGGCCCCTTCATCATCCGCAAACACAGTTTCATCGCTCCGTAATGTCGCGATCATTGCCCATGTCGATCACGGCAAAACAACACTCGTAGACAACCTGCTCAAGCAGTCAGGTAACTTCCGTGCAGGCGAACTCGAAAAACTCGAAGGCGGACAGCACAGCCTCATCCTCGACTCCAACGATCTCGAACGGGAACGAGGCATCACCATCCTCTCCAAGAACTGTGCAGTCAACTACCACGCACAAGACGACACCGACTACCGAATCAACATCATCGACACCCCTGGTCACGCGGACTTCGGAGGCGAAGTAGAACGCGTTCTCCAGATGGCCGACGGCTGTATCCTCGTCGTCGATGCCTACGAAGGACCAATGCCCCAAACACGCTTCGTTATGACCAAAGCACTCGAAGCCGGGCTCAAGCCAGTGGTCGTCATCAACAAGTGTGACCGCCCCGACGGCGAGCCTGACCGCGTAATCGGCGAAGTCTTCGACCTCCTCGTTTCTCTCGGCGCAGATGATGACTCCCTTGACTTCCCAATCGTCTACGCATCCGCACGCGACGGCTGGGCAATCGATGAATGGGACGGCGAAACCAAAGGCACCAACCTTCTCCCTGTATTCGAAGCAATCGTCGCCCATGTCCCACACCCAGATGTTTACATCGAAAAACCACTCCGCATGCAGGTCACCACACTCGGCTTCTCCGAGTATGTCGGACGCATCGGTGTAGGTCGTGTCTACCAAGGCACCGTCAAGGATGGCCAAAATGTTGTTATCGTCAAGCACCTCGAAGGCGGCAAGACCAAAGAAGTCAAAGCCAAGATCGGATCGCTCGAAGGCTTCGAAGGACTCTCCAAAGTCGCGACCGAGTACATCTCCGCCGGCGACCTCTGTGCAATCTCAGGGCTCGGCGATATTGATATCGGCGACACCATCTGTGACCCAGACCACCCAGAAGCCATGGACGAGGTCGCCATCGACGAGCCGACCATCTCCATGTCCTTCCGCGTCAACGATTCACCATTCGCAGGCCAAGAAGGCGAGTTCGTCACCTCACGCCAGCTCAA
>CAJXXI010000028.1 GCA_913062615.1 uncultured bacterium
GTGGTTGCCGATGAACAGGCCAAGCTTGGATATCCGGTTGTGAAAATCGGTGTATCACCAGCGGTATCGGCGGCGTTTATGATGGGTTCGATCACGCCGGGATCTGTGCGGACGCGAATGCTCGATACGGAACTGATTTCGGGAATCGAAGCCAAACGGATCGGGCTGGTGCATGAGACTGTTGAGGGTCGAGATGATGTGCGATCACGGTGTATCGAGATTGCACAATCGCTGGCTACCAAACCCGGATCAGGGTTTCGTGCGACCAAGGCGTGGCTCAATGAAATCTGCGAGCCGATGACGAACAATGCACAGGCGGGGCTTGATGTTTCGCTTTCGCTTACCGGCTCGGCTGAAGAACAAGAACGACTCGCTGCCCTCTGGGGCTGAATGACGAGTGAAGGATACTCATATGTCTGAACCTGTGATACTCGAAACCGAAGGCTTGATCGCCACCCTGACCATCAACCGCCCAGAGGCTCGCAACGCGATGTCGATCGAGATTCTTGATGGGATGCACGAGGCGGTCGACGAGGTTGCGTCGTCAGATGCGAGCGTGCTGGTGATTACCGGCGCGGGTCGGGCGTTTTGCGCGGGGATGGATCTCAAGGCGGTGCTGATCGAACTCTCGGGTGATCCGGGATTGGGCGAGCAGTTGCTCACAAGCTTGGCGGAGTTGACACTCAAGATCCGGGCGCTCAAGCAGGTGACTGTGGCATCGGTCAATGGTGCCGCGATCGGTGGCGGGTGCGGGCTGACCTGTGTGTGCGATGTGACAATCTCGCATGCCGATGCGAAGCTCGGATTCCCTGAGGTTGATCTGGGGATCTGCCCGGCGGTGATCGCGCCTTGGGTGGTCAAGAAACTCGGAGGCGGGATGGCCCGCAAAGCGATGCTCATGGGCGGGGTGATGAGCGGGCGTGAAGCCAAGGATATCGGACTGGTCGATCATCTCGCAGATGACCGCGAGGGGCTCGCCGAACTCACCAAGACGATCGTCGATCGGCTCGCAACGGGTGGACCAAGGGCGTTGGCGGCTACGAAAGGGCTTCTCAACGAGATTGATGGCTCAAATGACGCTGAGATGGTGCTCAAAGGGGCAAAGCTCAGCGCGAGCGTGCTGGCAACTCCTCAGGCTCAGGCGGCACTGGCAGCTCGGCTCAAGTGATGATTCTGTGAGGGCTCTTGAGTGTCTATTTGTGACTCGATTGCATAGAATATCGCTCATGCTTGGCTGCGAACTCGCGTGACTTTGGGCGTGAGGAGTCTCACTACAAAGCGGTACTTCGCAAGATTCTGGACATCGCATGACGATTGAATGCTTGCCTGTCGCCTACGAACGAGCCCCTGATGGCTCTGGTGGCGATTTGAAGATCGCGGTTCTTACCCTCACACAGCCCGGACGCCCCGTGGTCGTGATTGAACAATCTTTACTCGAACAACTCGACGCAACGCTCGACACACTCGCCGACGATATAGATGGATTCATCTTGGCGTCGGGCGCTGAGCGTGCTTTTGTTGCTGGCGCGGATCTCAAGGCGATCATGGCCTTGGACGACAGCGGGCTGCATACTTATCTTGAGTTTGGCGCCAAGGTTTTTCAGAAGATTGCTGATTTGCCCTGCCCTACTGCTGCCGCGATTCATTCCGTGGCGCTTGGTGGCGGGCTCGAACTGGCGATGCACTGCGATGGACTCATCGCGGTTGTCAATCCTGATCCTGAAGCACGGGCATTTATTATTGGATTGCCCGAGGCAGGACTGAAAATCTGTCCAGGATGGGGCGGCACGAACTTGCTCCCGGCTCGGATCGATCCGATGGCCGCGATACTCGCGACCGCCAACGGCGTGCCTTTCAAATCGACCGATGCCAAAGACCTTGGCATGTTTGATGCGACATGTGCGACGCGTGATGAGTTGATTGATACCGCCAAGAACTGGATCATTGGGCAGAGCAAACCAAACCGGACCGGCACGCCTTCGCGTTGTATCCAGACCATTGACACAGACATCATTGAGGATGTGTTAAATGAAGTATCGGATGATCTTGATGGATCGTTGCACGCCGACGCGGTGCTTGATGCGGTGAAGGTCGGGATCAACGCCGGCTGGAAGGCTGCGTTGCAGGCCGAGCGAGATCATTTGGTCAAGCTGCGGAACACCGAGCCGGCACAAGAAGCGATCGAAGCATTCTTTTCAAAATCATCAAAGAAACCAGCGAAGAAATAACACACCCGTCCGCTGGGCCTATCGCCGAGCGAACGATTGAACATTGAATCAGGAGTATGAACTATGGCAGAAGTCACCAAAGCAGATCTTAAGAAAATGAAGGGCATTGCCTCACGCGACGCGGAGATGATCGCTGATGCAGAGCAGATCCTTGGACCTGAGCCCTCCACAATGGGCGCGGTCAAGAACTTGTTCTGGGGCAACTTCCGCGAGGAGTTGTACTTCCCATACCCTGAGATCGCCAAGACTTCACCAGAGGAAACAGCCGAGTGTGACCAGTTGGTTGCACAGGTAGAAGAATACATGATCAACGAGCATCCTTCGATCGAGATCGATCAAGAGCAATATATCCCAGAATGGGTTATCCAGAAGCTCTTTAAAATGGGCGTGCTCGGCATGACCATCCCAAAGGAGTTCGGCGGCTTGAGCATGGGCATCACCAGCTACAACCGTATTCTTGAAACCCTTGGCAAATACTGTGGCTCGACCGCGGTGATGGTCTCGGCGCATCAGTCGATCGGTTGTAAAGCGGTCATGCTCTATGGCACCGATGACCAGAAGAAGGAATACTTGCCGAAGCTTGCTCGCGAGTGGCTCAGTGCGTTCTGTCTTTCGGAGCCTCAGGTTGGGTGTGATGCCGGTGGCCAAGAGACAACGATTGATATCTCCGAATGTGGCGAGTACTACATCATCAACGGCGAGAAGAAATGGGCAACCTCGGGCGCTATCGCCGGCTTGTTTACCGTGATGGGCATCCAGCAGATTGATGGCAAGCCTCGTGTGACCGCAGTCATCTGCACGCCGGATATGGAAGGCATCGAGATCTTCTCGAAGAACCGATCCAAGATGTGTATCCGAGGCACCTGGCAGGCACGCATCAAGTTCACCGATGTCAAAGTCCCCCGCAAAAACCTGCTTCACAAAGAGGGCAAGGGCTTGGGCTTGGCGTTGACCTGCTTGAACTATGGGCGATGTACATTGTCCGCCGGTATGCTCGGGGGCGCCAAGCGTGCGATGGATCAGTCGATCAAATGGTCGCAGACCCGCTACCAGTTCAAGCGTCCAATCGCGGACTTTGAGCTTGTGCAGAAGCGTGTTGCGTACATGGCTGCACTCTGCTACGCGATGGATTCGGTGCTCTACATGACCACCGGCATGCTCGATCGTCATGACGACGACATCATGCTCGAAACCGCAGTCTGCAAGGTATTCTGTTCGGAAATGGGTTGGCGCACCGTCGACAACGCACTGCAAATCATGGGCGGCGAAGGCACCATGACCGAAAACGAG
The DNA here is from genome assembly GCA_913062615.1 of uncultured bacterium. GTDB lineage: Bacteria > Planctomycetota > Phycisphaerae > Phycisphaerales > UBA1924 > UBA1924. Next base: position 3,519 of record CAJXXI010000028.1, read on the forward strand.
CTCGAACGCATCTTCCGCGACTCACGCATCAACACCATTGTTGAAGGCGCCAATGAAGTCATGCAATCGTTCATCTTTGCCTATGGCGGCAAGCAGCTCGCAGAGAAAATGCTCGGCATCAAGGAAATGGCGGACAACAAGAAGTTCACCCCGACCATGATCAAAGCCGCGATTCCGTTGGGCATGGAAGTGTTCCTTGGGATGCGTAAGAAGGCACCAACGGTCAACAAGATTGATCCGTCGCTGCGTGCATCAGCCGCAAGGATGACCAAGCTGATCTCCGAGCTGACTTATCAGTTCAAGGTGATCTCCAAGAAGAAGGATGCCGCGATCGTGACTGCTCAGGCGACCCAGGCTCGTCTTGCAGACGCCGCGATGTATCTCCATGCGTGGTCGTGTACGCTTTCGTGCTTGGACAAGGACATCCGCAACGGCGAATCCGGCACCGAGTTCGAACGCAACAAGGCCGCAGCGGTTCACTTCTTTGATATCGCAGAACTCGCGATCCATCAGGCATTCCGTGAGTTGCATGAGAATGCCGATGACACGATGCTCAAGGCTGCGGAGTTGGCGTTTGCCCATTCGGACACCTTGGACAACAATCTCTTTGCGATCCCTGAAAGCTCACCAAGCTCCAAGGGCACCGGGCGTGAACTCAAGCAAGATCACATCAAGCAGTTCCCCGGAACGAGCAGCGAGAACGCTGGCGTGAATGGGCGTGCGGGTATGGAAGAGACCATCTCGCAGCTGTGATTTACTGATTTGAACTTCGATTACAGACGCTGGGAATCCTCCCGGCGTTTTTTTATTGCAACACCATTGGTTATCTCGCGTAAAGTATCTAGATAGAATTGAGGACCATCATGAAACGCGAATCATTTCCGGCTTTAACAATCATTGTGCTGATCTTTGGCGTGGCGGCATTGTTCCAATCGACGATGCAGCCTCAGAAAACCAACGGATGCCTCTGGGATTACGACACGCTCGCTGCTGAAGCCAAAGGGTTGCCGGGGATCACCGAGATCATTACCGGGCGGTTCGACCGGTTCCCGCCGTTGTATTATCAAATGCGGCTCGACCGGGTGAGCGAGCAAGTGCTGTCATCGTCCGATGATCTCGAACTCTACGACAATGCCGGCGTCGCGTGCGATCGACTCAAACGATCCGACGAAGCTATCGAATGGATGGCGAAGAAGCGAGTGGTACTCGATCGATTGATCGAGCAAGGTCAGGATGTGTCGGAGCACGAGTATCGGTACCTGGCAAATCTGGGAACATTTCATGTCCATCGCTGGCTCATCAACGGCGCGGATCGGTCTGATATTTCAGATGTAGATACAGCTCGCCAATTTATTGGAGACGCTATTCGACGCAATCCAAATGCTCACTTTGGAAGAGAAAAGTATCAACTGCTCGCAATTGAATGGATTCGCTCTCGAGAAGCACGAACACACAACGACTACCTCTCCATTGACTATTCCATCGACTCAATTGCAGAGATCCAAGGTCTAAACACTGAACTCATCGAACAACTACTGGCTCGTGGAACCAACGATGAGGCTATCAAAGGCTATTCAGGATTAATTACACTTGGAGCAGCGTGGGAAAGTATTGACATCTACCACGCCTTGGCTGATTCTCTTGGGCATCGCGGCGACAATGTCCTTGCCAAACTTTGCATGATGCGTGTGAAAGAACTCGCACGGAACGGGCACAAGTCTCTCGATCCGTTCACCGATTCATCAGCTGTCGAGCAATCATTCCCCGCCAGCCGTGGTAGTGTTTCTACAAGCTATATCAAAAAAATTGAATCTACATATTATCCAAAAGCCAGAGCCGAGGCTAATCTATGGATCGAGCTACGAAATGAGTACATCACTGCGAAGTTGCTGAACGGTGATCATCCAGACACGAATCCTGAATTTTGGAATGACTGGAAAGAAACGACTTCCCCGCCACGATATCCGCTCGATATTCGTCGAAAACTCCTCACAAAGCCAGCACTCGTAACCATCGTTATTCTGTCAGGAATGCTCCTTTTATTCATCCTTCGCAAGCAAAAAACCCAAACAACCTGATCCCGTTTAAATCCTGAAATTTTGGCATTTGCTTCCTATACTCACTCACCCCGGTGAGTAGGCACTTGTTCGCCCCGCCGCCTTTGGAACGACGGACGCGCGATCGTTGCCTGCATTGGGGATAAGTGAATAGGAGACACCATGCCTCACCATACCGTATTTGAAGCCAAAATCGAGCATCTCCAGATCCTCGATGAGACCGGCAAGCTCGATAAAAAACTCGCCAAAGACACTCTCAACAACGATCAGGTTGTGTACCTCTATGAGCAGATGCGGATCTGCCGAGCGCTTGACGATATTGCTTTTAAGCTCCAGCGTTCTGGCCGAATGGGCACCTACCCACAGAACAAGGGACAGGAAGCCAACGCGGTTGGTTCAGCACTCGCGATGGTGAAGGGCAACGACTGGATCGTGCCTTCATACCGCGAGAATGCAGCCCTGTTCATGCACGGGATGCCGATGCACATGGTTATTCAATACTGGATGGGCGACGAGCGTGGCTCACAGTTCCCTGATGGTGTCAACATCACGCCTTTGAGCGTGCCCATCGGGACGCACATGCTCCATGCAACGGGCATTGCATGGGCGATGAAACAACGCAAGGTAAAGGACGCGGCGGTCATCACCTACTTTGGTGACGGCGCGACCTCGGAGGGTGACTTCCACAACGCGATGAACTTTGCATCGGTGATGCAGGTCCCAACGATCTTCTATTGCCAGAATAACTCATGGGCGATCTCGCTCCCACGCGAGCAGCAGATGAACTCGGCGACCGTTGCCCAAAAAGCGATCGCCTATGACATGCCAACGATCCGCGTCGATGGCAACGATATCTTTGCTGTTTATAAAGCAACCTGCGACGCACGCAAGCGAGCAATCGAAGGCGGCGGCCCATCGTTCATCGAAGGCGTGACTTACCGCTTGGCCGATCACACCACCGCAGATGATGCGAGCCGATATCGTGATCCCAAGGAAGTTGAAGCATGGGTTGAACGCGATCCATTGATCCGTACACGCATGTACATGGAATCGGTCGGCGTCTGGGACGACAAGAAACAAGAAGAGCTCGACACACGCGCCGAGACCATTGTCAAAGAGGTCATCAACGCCGCGATCTCAGTACCAGAACCAGACAAGGCTGATTTCTTTAACTACATGTTCAAAGAGATCCCTGAGGATCTCAAGATCCAACGCGACACGATGCGGACGACCTCGATCGGACGCAACCCATCGCAGATCGGGCTCAAGGCTCAGCCGGCGGAGGCGCACTGATGCTTGTCAAGGTCATTGATAAAAGAGGCAAGGAGCGCTATATCAATGCGATGTATGTCCGCGCCGTTGTCCCCAAGGGGCCCAACGAGGCGGACCTTGAGTTCGGGGGCATGAGCAGTAAAATTCGCGTGCGCGAACCTGCTGAGTCGATCGCTCTCACACTCAATGCCGCGATGCCCAACTCGATCGAAGCGGCACTCATCGCTGCCGAAGAACAAACCAACAACGAAGAGTCTCTTGCGATTATCGCAGTTATTGGATAAACGGAGTCAATCATGGCAATACAAACACTCGTCGGAGCAATCACTTCGACCCTTGACCAAGCACTCGCAGCGGACAAGGACATCATCATGCTCGGCGAAGACATCGGGCTCAACGGCGGCGTCTTCCGCGCCACCGACGGGCTCCAAGCCAAGCACGGCAAGGATCGTGTCGTCGATACGCCGCTGGATGAATCGGGCATTATGGGCACCGCGATCGGGCTCGCAATCGCTGGGATGAAGTCCATCCCTGAGATTCAGTTCGAAGGATTCTTGGGGCCTGCGTATGACCAACTCGTCAACCATGCAGCACGCATGCGAACGCGTACACGCGGGGCTGTGACGGTGCCGATGACTGTTCGTGTCCCCGTCGGCGGCGGCATCCACGCCCCAGAACTTCACTCGGATTCACCCGAGTCTATCTATGCTCATTCGCCGGGTGTCAAGGTGCTCATGCCTTGTACGCCTTACGATGCGAAGGGCTTGCTCAACAGCGCGATCAAAGACCCAGACCCGGTGATTTTCTTTGAACCTAAGCGTGTATACCGCACATTCAAAGAAGAAGTGCCTGATGAGTATTACGAGATTCCCATCGGCAAGGCCAAGGTTGTTTCCGAAGGCGAAGACCTCACAGTCGTCACTTGGGGCGCGACCATGTTCCAAGCGCTCGAAGCGATCGACAGCTTGCCTGAGGATGTCTCGGTGGAGCTGATCGACCTGCGTTCGATCTATCCGTTTGATATGGACACGATCGCCGAGTCCGTCAGCAAGACCGGGCGTTGTGTGATCGCACACGAAGCCCCGTTGACCTGCGGCATGGGCGCCGAGATCGCTGCACGGGTGATGGAAGAATGCTTCCTGAATCTTGAAGCCCCGGTCCAGCGTGTTGCTGGGTTCGATACGATCATGCCTTACTACAAGCTTGAGCACGAGTACCTCCCCGAGGCACCTCGGATCTTGCAGGGCATTACGGAATGCTTGGCGTACTAAACAACTGACACGAATCGACAAGACGAATCCCCCATCACCCATTTGTGTGAAGGAACGAATATATGGCTGGCAAAGTTTCATCAGATCCGAACATCTTTATCCTCCCCGACCTTGGCGAAGGGCTTGAAGAAGCCGAGCTTATTAAGTGGACGGTCAAGGAAGGCGACACCGTCGGCGAGCTCGAAGTGATCGCCGAGATGGAGACCGACAAGGCGCTCGTCGAGGTGCCATCACCTCGCGCGGGCACCATCAAGACGCTCCATGGCAACGACGGCGACACCATCAAGGTCGGCGCACCGTTTGTCACCTATGAAGGCGGCCCAGACGATGCTCCTGCGGCAACACCTGTTCCGGCTCCGGCTGGGGCAACGCCAGCCGAGGAAGAACGCCCAGACGACCAAGGCTCGGTGGTTGGACAGATGTCCGACCACACGCCGGGCATGACCGCAGCTGATGGCAAGGCGATTGCTTCGCCAGCCGTGCGCCGACAGGCACGCGATGCGGGCGTGGACATCAACACCATCACCGGCACCGGCATCGGTGGTCGTGTGACGGCTAAAGATGTGCGAGGCGCCGCGAGTGGTTCAGCCCCTGCAAAATCTGCACCTGCACCGAGTGCACCAGTAGCGGCTCCGGCACCTGCACCAACTGCTCGTCCTGTCGAGACTCGTCGCCCGTTGAACTTGCCGACGACTCCGGTTGCACCGACCTACTCGCCGCAACAGCCTCAACCGGCGCAGTACATTCAGCAGCCACCAATGCAACAACCGATGCAGCAGCCTGCCTATGGATACGCGCCTCCACCGCCGGCGTATCCGTACCCGCCGCAATATGCAAACCAGTACCCTTATGGGTACGCACCTCCTCCACCGCCTCCGGGATATGGATACCCACCACCACCGATGCCTCAACAAGCACCACAGCAGCAGGGCTTGCCGTATGCACCTGGGTATCAAGGCCCGGGCGCGTATCGCCCGATCCCGAGCCCGGCCCAGCAGAGCATTGTTCAGCCGGGGCACGCCGAGGGATATATTCCGTTCAAGGGCATCCGCCGAACCATCGCCAATCGCTTGCGTGAATCCGTCAACACCGCGGTGCACTTCACCGTGATGGACGAGGCAGATGTCACCGCGATTGATTCGCTCCGCAAGGAAGTCACCGCACAGACCGGCGTGAAGATCAGCTTCTTGCCGTTCGTCTGTGCTGCGGTTTCCAAAGCGCTCGCCGGGCACTTCGGCGCGATGAACAGCACCGTTGACGAAGCCAACGATCAGATCGTGCAGTACAGCGCGGTCAACCTTGGCATCGCGACCGATACCGAGAGCGGGTTGATGGTGCCTGTGATCCGTGATGCGGATCGCATGAACCTCGTCGAGATGGCTCAGGCAATCTCAGCCATTGCTGCGAGCGCACGCGATCGTTCGATCCCGCGCGAGCAGCTCATGGGTTCGACCTTTACGATCTCGAATGTTGGATCGCATGCGGGCAAGTTTGCGACGCCAGTGATCAACACCCCTGAGGTCGCGATCCTTGCGATCGGCAAAGCCTACGACGGCGTGGTTGTCCGCGATGGACAAGCCATGGTCGGCAAGGTCATGCCTTTGTCCTTGGCGTGCGATCATCGCGTCGTCGATGGCGCGACGGCTGCACTGGCACTCGCCGAGATCGTGGAGTCGTTGCAGAATCCTGAATCACTGCTCTGATTCAACTCATCATGCTATTAAAAAACCCGCCAACTCGGCGGGTTTTTTTATTGGTTTGAATGACTCAGCAGCTCGGCTGAGGTGTTGTCCGAAGGTAAGGCTTGATTGTGGTAAAGCCCTTTGGGAAGAGTGTCTTTGCTTCTTCATCCGAAACCGAAGGGATGATGATGCAGTCTTCGCCGTTTTTCCAATCCGCGGGTGTTGCGACTTTGCAGTTGCTTGTCAGCTGGAGCGAATCAAGCACACGCAGAAGCTCATCAAAGTTCCGTCCAGTGCTCGCGGGGTAGGTCAGGCTGAGCTTGAGTTTCTTATCTGGACCAATCATAAAGACCGAGCGAACGGTCATGGTGTTGGGTGCATTTGGCGGGATCATTTCATATAGATTGGCGACCTTACGATCATCGTCGGCGAGCATCGGGAAGTTGACCGCGTTCCCTTGGGTCTCTTCGATATCACCCATCCAGGCATGGTGGTCTTCGAGAGAATCGCAGCTCAGCCCAATGACCTTGCAGTTGCGTTTGTCGAACTCGGGCTTGAGCCGAGCAACCGTGCCAAGCTCGGTTGTGCACACCGGCGTGAAATCTTTGGGATGACTAAAGAGCATGCCCCAAGAATCGCCGAGCCAGTCATGAAACTGGATTGTGCCTTCTGTTGAAGATTGAGTAAAATCAGGAACCGTATCGCCAATATGAACCATTGTAAATCCTTTCGGGATGTGTCTCAAACCTGCTGTACTATCCTAACTCATAGCTGTTCAGCGATCTACCGCAAAGTATCGATTCCTTACACATCACCGAGTTCTTTGAGCCGATTGAGCCGACCCGCCTCGTTGGCAACCAACCAAGGGTCTTGCGAAAGCATTTTGTGTGCCTTTGTGAAGTTGGGCTTTGCGTCGTTGCTATGGCCTTGAGCAAGCAAACACTCACCGAGTTCTTCGAAGACATAGCCGTCAGCTTCAGGGTCGTTTTCGAGCGATCGTTGAATCGAAAGAGCGACATCAAACTTGCCTAGTGATCGGAAGCATCGCCCGACACACCAACGCGCGATGCGGATTCGCTCTGGCTTGCCTCCCTCTACTCTGAGTTCCAGAGCTTGCTCGAAGAGCTCCATCGCCCGCTGATAGTTCTCCGCCTCGTGATATGCCCACCCCATGTTGTTCAGGAGCGAACCCCTCCACTTGTTGGCCGACGGCTGATCAGAACCCACCGCGAGCGTGAGTGCTCGCTCGTTCCAATCCATGCCGTCAAGCCCATCGAGCACAATCCCGAGCATGTGCGCCGCATCGACGGCCAAGCCATCGAGCCCTGAGCAGCGTGCTTCTTCCCATGCTGAGACAAACTCTGGTGCAGATTCCACCTTCTTGCCCGACGAGTTGAGCAGCCGACCGCGTTCAAGCACAAGCCGAACTTTCAACTCACCACTAGCCTCTGGATACTCCTGCATGATCGAATCGATCATCGCAAAGCCCTCATCGAACTTTCGGCCCAACCCCAGCGATCGAGCGATCTGGGTGCGAGTCAACGCCGCGAGTTCATCAAGCCCCGCCTTTGCAGCACGCTCTCGAAAAACAATAAATCGCTCGCCGCTGGCTGAAGGATTCCCAAAGTCCCAAAGCTGGGCCAAGCTCTCATTGATCAGTTCTGCATTAGTTGCGTCCATGGGTGTATCGTATCCGAAACCTGAGCGAATGCAGCGCTCGTTGAGAGCCGAATCTCACCCGATGCACTACAATGTTCGTCATGCAAAGAAGAGCCGCTGTCGTTTGTGCCCTGCGTACCCCGATCGGAAGATTCGGCGGCTCGCTTTCGTCTGTCCGCCCCGATGATCTCGCTGCCCATGTGATCCGTGCCGTGGTTGAGCAATCAAAGATCGATCCAAGCCTGATCGACGAAGTCTATCTCGGCGCTGCGAATCAATCCGGCGAAGACAACCGCAATGTTGCGCGCATGGCCGGGCTGTTGGCGGGCTTACCCGAAACCGTCCCCGGCTCGACGGTCAATCGGCTCTGTGCATCGGGTCTTGACGCGATCAACATCGCGGCTCGCATGATCGAAGCAAACCACGGCGACATCTTCATCGCCGGCGGCGTCGAGTCCATGAGCAGAGCACCCTATGTGCTAAGCAAATCAGAAACCGCGTTCGGGCGATCACAAGAAATCTATGACACCTCCATCGGGTGGCGATTCATCAACCCCAAGCTCTCCAAACTCCATCACCCATTCCCGATGGGTGAAACCGCAGAGAATGTCGCCCGCAAGTACAACATCTCGCGTGAAGACCAAGACCAGTTTGCGTTCTCAAGCCAGCAGAAATGGGCCAAGGCGCACGAGCAAGGATTATTCAAGGACGAGATTGTTCCAGTATCGATCCCACAACGCAAGGGTGATCCGATCATCGTCGATACCGACGAGCACCCACGCCCGGGCATGACCCTCGAAAAACTCGCCAAGCTCCGCCCGGTGTTCGCTAAGGATGACCAAGGCACTGTGACTGCGGGCAACTCGTCAGGCATTAATGACGGCGCATCGGCCCTGCTGCTCGTCGAAGAAGGCAAAGCCAAGGAACTCGGACTCACCCCACTCGCATTTGTCAGCATGAGCGCGTCGGCTGGTGTCGATCCTGCCTGCATGGGCATCGGCCCAGTCCCCGCGATCCGCAAAGCACTTGAGCGTGCGAACCTGACAATCAACGACATCGATCTGATCGAACTCAACGAAGCATTCGCGGCTCAATCCGTCGCATGCGCCCGCGAACTCAACATCGATCAATCCAAGCTCAATGTCAAAGGCGGCGCGATCGCCGTCGGACATCCGCTGGGATGCTCGGGCGCACGGATCGCAACGACACTCATCCATGAGATGGTGCGGACCGATGCCAAGCGTGGGCTCGCATCGCTGTGTGTTGGGGTTGGGCAGGGGCTCGCGACCGTCTTTGAACGATCCTAATCAGCCCACCGCGACGAGCTTTTCAAACCCGCGTTTGTATGAGCTGACCAAGGCATCAATATTCTCTTCGCTCATCGGTGTTGAGAGCGTCGCGGTGCAGGTATTAATCAGCACAAAGCCTTCGTCAAACATGTAGTTGAGCAGGAAGTTGAGCTTTCTATTTTCGTCTGGTGAAAGATAAGCCTCGCGGAAGTTGCGTGGCGGATTGGCCTTCATGTGCACACGAAACATCGCCCCGCCGCCGGTGACGCAAGCGGTTGCGCCGGTTTCACGGATCGCATCTTCGATCCCCTCGATCGCACGCTTGGCCAACGCATTGAGCCGATCAACGGCAGGCTCATCGAACTTCTTCATCGCAACGAGCCCAGCGGTGATGCTGATCGGGTTGGCCGAGAATGTGCCCGAGTGCGGGAACAGGAGCTTCTCTGAGCGTGGATTGAGGACATCCATCACATCAGTTCGCCCGGCGACGGCCCCGATTGGGAACCCGCCACCGATCATCTTGCCCATCGCTGTCAAGTCCGCTGTGATCCCATAGCGAGATTGCAAGCCGGCGTGCTCGGTGCGAAAAGTGATCACTTCGTCGAGCACAAGCAACGCGCCGTTGCGTGTGGTCCAATCTCGGATCGCGGCAACGAACTCTTGATCCGCAGGACGCAGCCCCACACGATGAGGCATCAAATCCAATAGCACACACGCGAGTTCGTCGGCATGCTCATCGAGAATCGCGATCGCACGCTCTGGATCGTTGAAAGGAATGATGACCACATCATTGAGCGCCGACGCTGGTGTTCCATGCGCGAGTGGCACGCTCTTGGGATGATCGATGTCGCCCCAGGTATCAGGATTCGGTGCTTGGCTGACCTCTGCGTAGTCATACCCGCCGTGGTAGGCGCCCTCGACCTTGGCGATCTTCGCCCTGCCGGTAAACGCGCGTGATGCCTTGAGCGAGACCATCAATGCTTCGGTCCCCGAGTTCACGAATCGGATCTTCTCAAAGCCCGGGTTTCGGCTGCACAAAAGCTCGGCGTAATCCACTTCGACCTCGGTCGCCATCGTGAACGCTGAGCCCTTGCCGAGCTGCTCGGTCACCGCTTTGACCACATCGGGATCGGCGTGCCCATGAATCAGCGAGGCCATATTGTTCGCGAAATCGAGTCGTTTGACGCCTTCGATATCGGTCAGCCAGCAGCCAATACCGAAATCGGCATACGCGGGGTGCGGCTCGCGCAGCACGGTGTTTCGGCTTACCCCGCCGGCGAGAACTTTGAGTGCTCGTTCATAGAGGGCTGCGCTTTTGCTAACTTGGGTCGGCGTACTCATAATCGTGTTTCCGTTTATGGATTTATAATGGGCAACAACTCGGCACCGGTGCGATCTTGAACATATTCAAAGTCTACACCCGGACTCAACTCGATAAGCCGGAACCCTTGCGCCGTAATATCGATCACCGCGAGGTCTGTATACACACGCGAGATCACACCAACACCGGTCAGTGGGAAGGTGCATTTTTCGACGAGCTTGGGATCGCCATGCTTTGTGCAGTGTTGGGTGATGACGAACACCGACTTGACACCGGCGACAAGATCCATCGCGCCGCCGACCGCCGGGATCGCACCGGGCTTGCCGGTTGACCAGTTGGCGAGGTCGCCGCCTTTGGAAACCTGCATCGCGCCGAGCACGCACAGATCAATATGCCCGCCTCGGATCATCGAAAAGCTATCCGCGTGATGAAAGAACGCCGCGCCCGGATTGGCCGTCACTTGACGCTTGCCCGCATTGATCAACTCAAGATCGCCCTCGCCCTCTTCGGGCGATGGGCCCATACCCAACAGCCCGTTCTCGGTGTGATAGATCAGCGTGTGCCCGTCGGGGACAAACTTCGTCACGAGTTCGGGGATGCCGATGCCAAGATTGACATAGGAGCCGTTGGGGATATCTTGTGCGAGTCGCTTGGCCATCTCTTCACGAGTTCGCCCTACAGCCTTAGGCGTTTGTGTTTGTTCACTCATGGGTAGGACACTCCTGCTGCGACCAGTTCCGATTCAAACACCGGGCTGGCAACTTCAACCACACGATTGACAAAGATGCCAGGAGTCACAACTACCTCTGGATCAATCTCGCCCGGCTCGACCACCTCGTTGACCTGTACAATCGCGACCTTCGCCGCCATCGCCATGATGGGCCCAAAGTTGCGAGCGGTTTTGTTGTACACAATGTTGCCATGCGTATCGCCGGTTCGTCCCTTGATGAATGCAAAGTCTGCGACGAGCCCATGCTCCATCAAGTAATCCTGCCCGTTGAACGAACGCGTCTCTTTGCCTTCTGCCAATGGTGTACCGACGGCTGCTGGTGTAAAGAACGCAGGGATCCCCGCGCCGCCCGCACGAATGCGCTCGGCAAGCGTACCCTGAGGCACAAGCTCAAGCTCGATCTTGCCATTGTTGTACAGATCGGGAAACACCGTCGAGTTGGCCGTCCGTGGGAACGAACAAATGATCTTGGATACGCGTTCGGCTTTGAGCAACGCCGCGAGCCCGACTTCGCCGCTACCAGTATTATTGCTGGCGACGGTCAAATCCTTGGCGCCCTGATCAATCAGCGCATGAATCAACTCGATCGGGCTGCCGGCTTCGCCGAACCCGCCGATCATGATCGTCGCACCGTCGAACACATCCTTGACCGCTTGTGAAGCACTCGATATTTGCTTGTTGATCATTACTCATCGTCTTTCGTTACACGGGCGTAATCGTACAACCCCGCCTCGTCAAACAAGACACGATCTTCGTAATCGTCAAACCATGCAGCGTCTGGATTCCGCCCAACAATACAGACCTTGCCACGATCCGGAGCCGTCGCGGCGTTGCGCAAAAGCTTGAAGATCACGACGCCGTTTTCACTGCCCTTAAGCCCTGGGATCGGCTCGTTGGTGACGGCGACAATTTCGGTCTTGCCCTTGTAATGCGTGATCGAAAGCCGAGCATGGTTCTCAACACCCGACAAGCCCTTCTGCGATTCGTTGAGGATACGCCATGATTCTTCCATCGGGATGTTGAACGCTTTGTACGCGATGATGTCTCTGCCGCAGAAGAAGTAATGGTTGTCCGCACCAATACGCTTCATCTCACGCTGCATAATGCGGATCGCTTCGACATCGTTGTTGATATCCTTGATGATCGGCGTCTGGTTCTCAACGGTAATCCACCCACGATCAAGCAAGCTTCGCATCGCTCGACCGGTTTCGGGGACCCATGTGAAGAAACCATTGTCGTCCTTGATGTACTCGCTCTCGCTGGTCTTGGCGAGGAACTCGTCTGGGTGCTCGAAGTGAACCATGAAGTGCATTCCAACTTCTGGGTATGCTTCGTGGAAGCCATCGAGCATCGCAAAGAATGTATCGTCGAACCGCTGGGGATAAAACGCCATTTCTTTGGTGCCGACACGGATCGATTCGACGCCAGCTTCAGCCAATGCTGAGAACCATGCCGCGAGCTTGGCGTTGTTAAGCACCATCGGATCGCCGCCCGAAAGCAAAACCTCCCGGAGTTTCTCGCGGCCACAGACCGGATGGCGTCCGCCGTTGTCTTTCACAGCATTGTTGAACTCATGAATATACGCAACGATTTCAGGAATCTTGGCGAGTCCTTTTTTCGCGACTGTGCCGTCGGCTCGTTCAACTTCCTTGCGGGCGATCAGCTCTTCGCGATAGCAGAATCGACAATGCGCCGAGCATGTGGACACCACATACATCAAGCCCATTTCATATTTGTGCAAGAGCCCTTCGACGGGCGAGTAATCCATCTGGTTGCCCGGATCTTCTGAGCCGGCAAGGTCGAGTGTTTCGTCTGGGCTTGCTTTAACAAGTTTTTGAATCGGCAAGCTATAGCGTGCAAGCTCGGCAAAGTGACGAGTCACCTTGACGGGCATGCGGCTCTCGACATCGCGATCGGTCTTCTTCAAAACACTCAGCTGGACGAGTTCATCCGAGCTGTAAAAATCCTGGAGATCCTCAGCCACGGTTTCCTTCAAAAACGGAGCGAGCCCGTTGATGATCTCACGCTCGTGACGCACATCCGTCACGGTGTCGAGAAATGCCTGCTCTTTGGTAGTCGGGACATATTTGGTTGCTGTGGACATCAACTGGACTCCATTAATTGACGACAAAGCCTTTGTCGCTCTGAAACAATGCGTACACTACGCACGAAGGATTGTAATACTCTGAACACTCAAGTGCTACCTATGTCGATAAAAGATTTCATCGCAGCCGCCAGCGAAAAGCTGACACCCACCGAGCGACGCATCGCCGAGCTGGTCCTCAATGACCCAACCCTGATCGCCTTCGGCACCGTATCGGACCTCGCACAAAGAGCCGACACCAGCAGACCCTCTATCGTCAGATTCGCCACCAAGCTTGGCTTCGAAGGCTACACCGATCTCCAAACATGGATCCGCACCCAGTTATCGCTCCAACTCTCCAGCCCAAGCCAAAGAATCCGCCAACAAGAGAGCACCACCGCCCCGGTACGCTCGGCAATCAAAGAAGCCATCGACCAAGCATTCGCCGCCCTCGACGAACAACGCCTGGGCGCACTCGCGACCCCGATCGCCAACGCGAAGAATGTATGGATTCTCTCCGGCGAGACCTCCATGGCCGGCGCGTATGTCCTCCATAGCGGGCTCGCCATGATCCGACCAGATGTGCATTTAGTCGTCGAACACTCGACCGGACGCGAACTGAGCAGCGCAGGCCCGGGCGACACCGCCGTCGTGTTCGATTTCGCACGGTACCGCCGAAACTCGATCACCACCGCCCGCGCCCTCGAACAGCTCGGCGTCACCATCGTCGCCATCACCGATGGCCCGCTCTCCCCACTCGCCGCCCTGACTAAATCATCCCAAACCTGGTGCGAACTCAAAATCCCAGCCGTAGGCCCGTTCGATAGCTCGATCCCCGCGGTGATGGCTGCCGAACTTCTCGTCGCCCAAGTCGTCCACCAACTCGGCGACCAAGCCCGCCAAAGAATCGACCGCTTAGAGTCCCTCTGGCAAGCCACCGACACCTTCCTCAACTACACCCCACGCCAGAGCCGGTAATCTACGAACCAATCCTCAGTGCCCTCCTTCGCCCGTCTTCGGCGAAGGAGGTCTTCCAAGCTATCAACCACCCCCAAAATCCTCCTTCACCCTGCGGGCTGAAGGAGGGCCCCCGGCACCTTCATGACGACTTTGACACAAGCAATCTTGCTCTAATTAATCGCTCAGCCAATTTTACTGGCCCAACTCCTGGCGCCTTAGGTTGCGCCTCATATCTTTCAAGTATTGAAACTTCTTCCGCGTACCGTTTTTCTTTTCTGTATATGATTGCGAGCTGTTCGTAGTACCAAGGCGCAACTCCCCACCCCTTCCCACCAGCTTTTGATTCTTTCTCTGTAGAATTGACTGTTTGAAGAAGCAGTTCAATAGCCTCATCGTGACGCCCCAACCGTTTCAACTCTTTTATCTTCTCGACACTATCTGTATAATGCACGCCATCTACAGAACCGGCTTTTTTTATTTGCGACATTCTTGAGTTAATATCGTCAACAGCTACCCGCACGCAATTTGTTTTATCTGAAACCAACTCTTTTCCAAGTAATTTTCTAAGCCACCCCATACTAACTCTCCATATCCTGTTCGAAAAACCATCTCAACTCCCACTCAAAACCTGATTTATCTATCTCACTTTCCGTTTCTTTTTCCTTCTACGATCAGGCCACAGCGGTTTGCCTGTGACTTCTCTCACATGAGAATTCACTCTTCCTCCTGTTTTGCTTGCGAGCCTCTCAATGAAATCTCGATAGGATTTAACATGAGTTTTCTTCACGCTTTCAGAACTCGAACCTCGGTGAGCGATTGAGCCTCGAAGCGTGACCAGTGAGTCAAGCTTTTTTGTTGCTTTGACAACACTCATTCCAGACCAATACCATGACTTAGAGACTTTTTCAATTCCCACTGCATCTAAAAACAACTGATCGATTTGAACTGTTTTGGGAGTATTAAGTTTTCTATTTCTTTTTTCCTGTAAATCTTTCAGTCGTTTACTTAAATACCCTTTCCATTTTCCATCTGCAATTTCCCAAACAGCTAACGCATTGTCATGATTTTCCAGTTCTTTTGCAATGGACTTTTTCAGTTCCCTCGGCAACTTTTCTGAATTTTTTGAGTACTTAACCATGTGATCTAATGCTTCGGCTGCAATGTCTTCGCAGTACGCTTCCCAGCATGCCGTCGTCAGCACAATGGCTGATTTATTTAGAACTTCAAGATCATACCTGCGACCCGCGTCAGTCCCTCCGACTAACTCGTGAAGTTCCATGAGCCTATTGATATCTTCCAAGTTTTCCTTTAGACTCTGCCTTGCTTTACTCGGCATCTTAAATCCCCATTTGTTTAACTATCGCATTCATACACAACACACCCTAATCATACCCAAAAATAACAACCCTGTCTATTCCCCCTCCCCATTGACCTCCCCCCCTCCCACGCCTACCATTGTGGCCCTCCGGATGGAAACCGGCGGCACTCAAGGATTTACACCATGAAAAACGATACACACCCTACCTATTACCCCTCCTGCAAGGTCTACTACAACGGCGAGGTCGTCATGACCGTCGGCGCGACCGTACCAGAGATGAAAGTCGATGTCTGGTCGGGCTCGCATCCATTCTTTACCGGCAAATCAGCGTTTGTTGACGCTGCTGGGCGTGTAGAGAAGTTCCAGAAAAAGTTCGCAGGCAACTACTTCAAAAAGACCAAGTAAACCAACTGGGCATCGCCCGGATGGCTATTTCTCGGCTCTTTGTCCCACTGGTCGTCCGCGGCCTGATTGCGATCAAATACCGAAAACCGCCTGACTTCTTAAAGTCCTATTACCGAATACCCACCCGAGAATCGCCGATTCTTGGGTGTTTTTTTGTTTTTATGCTCGATATTGCGCGTCGATCGGGTACAAATGGAACACAGGCGTATCCTTTGCGTAGAGGATATCGTCGTAGCCGTACACCAGAGATGTTTTGGTGGTCTCGGTTTCCTGTGGGTCTCCACTACAGGATGAACACATTTTACGCAGC
>CAJXXI010000029.1 GCA_913062615.1 uncultured bacterium
GTCGAGGAGGCACGCGAGAAAATCGCACAGCTGATCAATGCACCATGCACCTCGCGCGTGGTGCTCACGCATGGGTGCACCGATGCGCTCAACCTGGCGATCCATGGCGTGATCCGAGCCGCGCAGCGGGAGAACTGTGACGGGCAGATCCGCATTGTTACATCGGTTCTTGAACACAACGCGGTGCTGCGCACGCTCCACTGCTACGCGTCGGATGATGCGATCGAGCTCGTCATGATCGGGTGCGATCAATCGGGCAAGATTGATCTTGATGAGCTCTCCCGGGCATGCACACCATGCACGGCTTTGGTTTGTCTGACGCACGCATCCAACGCGATGGGGACGATCCAGCCGATCCATGAAGCCGTGCGGGTTGTCCGCGAGGCGGCTCCAGAAACATTGGTGCTCGTGGATTGTGCCCAGACGCTCGGGCATATCCCGGTCGATGTGCAGGCGATGGAGATTGATCTACTAGCGATCGCGGGGCATAAAGGGCTGGGCGGGCCGACGGGGACCGGGGCGCTGTATCTCAGCTGCCGAGCGTATCCGGATTGTTGCGAGCAGGAGACGCCGAAGGTTTTTTGTCAACGCCGAGGCGGGACCGGGCAGAAGGCGCCCGGGCTCGAGATGCCGACGGTGCTGCCCGATGCGCTCGAAGCGGGCACGAGCAATGCCGTGGGGTTTGCCGGATTGCTCGCGGCGATCGGCGCGATGAACCCGGCGGCTCACGCCCACGAGATGAAGCTGACCGCGCAGATTATCGACGGGCTCAAGGATATTGAGGGCGTGCGTATCCACGGGGTGCCGGGGATTGAGGGCAGGACGCCGGTGGTGCTGTTTGTTGTGGATCACATCGATTGCCGAACGGTGGCTGACACGCTTGATCGAGAATATAACATCGCGTGCCGGGCCGGATCACACTGTGCCCCGCTGGCGCACATCGCGCTGGGCAATGGCGAATCCGGCGGCATCCGCGTCTCGCCGGGCTCGACAACGACGGCCCAAGAGATCGAACGGTTTATATCGGCGATGCGAGTGATTGTTTCTTGAACACGCGAGCATTTTCATGCGTACAATGGGTGTAGGTTCAACTCGAGCGTTGTGCGTGTGCATATCGCTTGGCGTTGAATAGACCAGTTTTTATTCGGGGCCGAAGTGGCATTCGACCGGATAGGGAAGGCTTTGTGTGGCGAGTCGAGGAGCGTGTTAGCCTCGTAAAAAGTACGCAAAAATTTATCTGCAGAACCGCAGTACGCACTCGCAGCCTAATACAGGTTACGGATCACGGACATGACGCTTGATAGTGTCTGTGATCAAGATTATCGAGCTGGTCAATACCTGGTGTCTCTTGGGGTGTTGGCGAGGAGGTTTCGAGGGGCTGGACCGAAGCACAGGGCGTCATCTCCCGGTGCAAGGTCGAGATTAAACAGATGACTACACTCGTAGAGGCATATTGCTGACTATCCCGGCACGGGGGTTCGATTCCCCCCGGCTCCATTTGAAGACGGGTTCTGTCTGACAACGACAGGACCTGTCTTTGCGTATCTACTGGCCCACTTCTTTCGAACCCCGTAGGCCACAGAACACTACTCTGTTTGTAGCGATCATAAAGCACATAGCGATTGCCGAGTGGCTAATGCCCACTCCGCCCATCGCCCTTCTTGACTCGACTCTGCATCGCGCGAAGCTGATCGGCATCGAGTCCCAATATCTTCTCTACTCGCTCTACATCGGAGTCCATCCATCCGGTCCGATCGAGCCAGGCTATTCGTATCTCATCGATACGATCTGCATGCGTTTGCCCGGTTTTCTCAGAGGGCATATCCGACACGCCATACTGGACTCCACACACGGGGCAATACTCACAGGTCATACCGCCATCCAAGTCCCATGGTGAATCTTGCCTCCAAACTCTACCACATACCAAACAATAGTAGTTCTCGCCATCAAATGGGATCTCGACCACAAAGCCAAACATCGTCTTAATTTTGATCGTCTTCATGCTTCCCGTCTCCATTCGCTCTAACCAACTAGGTGAGCATACGATCCTCAAATCAACCAGATTGAACCAAGCTGAATGCTCACACCATTATTCGGTAAATACTAGCAAACCCAAACGATACTACTGGCCATAAATAACCATTTGTTTTCTGAAGGACACATGCGACCAATTATATAATATATCTTCTCACACCAGACCAACAATACAACTTTGACCAAAGCCACTCATGAGCCGACCAAACGCCGATGTATTCACGCACCGTAAATCGCTTCATATCCGCTCGACTTCTTCAGCTGCAATCTCCACCACAGTGCCGAAATCCACCTCGACTTGTCTCTCGCCGAGCGGACTCGCCTGAGTACGGTTTTTACGCCCACACCGATCAGGCCCACATTCACGCATATATTTTCTAGTTTGCATGCAACCTCCTTTGCAAACTATTCGTATGCCTGTACAAGTCTGAACAATACAGGAGCCATCAATGACCACCCACATCCGAATCCTCCCCTTCCTCTCAATCACCGTACTCGCCGCCTCGACTGCCCTTGCCGGGGTTGCGCGGCACGACCGCACACTCGAATACCACCGCCAGCTTGCCACCCAATCCCAGTTCCAGGCTGCCGGCGGACTCACCATCCAAGGCGTCGGCTTTGGTTCGGGAACACTCATCGCCCCCGGGTGGGTGCTTACCGCGGCACACGCTACCGAGCTCGCGCCCGCCAACCGACTCCACTTCACAATCAACGGCCGCTCCTACACGGGTGCCCAAACATACGAGCACCCGCTCTGGCAAGGCACCAGCCGCATCACCGAAGGCTACGACATCGCACTCATCCGTCTGGAAGACGCGGTCGAGGATGTAACCCCAGCCCAGATCTACCGTGGATCAGAGATCGTCGGACGGCAAGCGATGCTTGTCGGCGCCGGACTCATTGGCTATGGCGACTCCGGACAAATCCCTGGCACCACCGGCACCCTCCACGCCGGGCTCAACACCATCGACGCCACCGCCAATCAGCTCGGCGCCATCCTCCCAGGCATCCCGCTCTCATCGAACAACCTCGTCATCGATTTCGACAGCCCGGACTCGAGCTTCCTCAACCGCACCGGATCCTCCAACCCGCTCGACCATGAGTTCTTCCCGGGACAAGGAGACTCGGGAGGCGCCTACTGGATCCAAGACACCGACGGCCAATGGAAACTCGCTTCGATCCAATCGTGGGGAACACTCAATGCCGTTGGAGACAACTTCGGCCAATACGGGCACATGGCGATTTCCGCCAAACTCTACGAACAGTCCGTCCTCAGCTGGATCGACTCGACCGTCCCCGCCCCTTCAACCCTCGCCTTACTATTCCCCTTCACATTTGCGGCTGCAAGACGAAGCAGAATATTATCAACCTGAACCACGCCCAACTTGTTTCCAACGAACGCTTCGATGACATGTCGTGATCTCAGGGCGTTCGATCCGCTTATATCCCCAGAACCTGCTTGTGTGGGGATTCGAATTACTGTACTATAGCCTGTCAGGCAAGCGTGTTTGTGTTGCTTGCCCGCAACGAAGCCTTGCGCGCTGTGTGGAGGGTTTAACAGTTTGTTTGGGACTCTGTCCCTGCCTTTTAAGAGGGGCTTCACATGCTTCGGGCATTGCGTATCGTTGCAACTACGGTTGCGTTTTTCTCTATATCCTTTTTTACATCGTCAACGCTTGGCGATGTGGGACCGGGTGAATGCGACGGCGAGCGGCCTCAGTTTGAGGCGGATGAATATCAAATTTTCGGCGGCGGACAAATCGCTGTGGGCACGCAATGGCGACAGAGTGATGCCCAAGGCGTGCTCAATGTGTACGACCTGACCGGACAAACCACCGCGCCGCTCGGGGTCGATTGGCCAACCAATATCTACACGCACCCGGAATGGGTCCGCTCAACGATGGGACAGGTCTTCGGGGTCGCCCTTGATGACCGCGGGAATATCTACGCCGCCCATACTGCAATTTATTTCCAGGACGGGATCGGTACCATCGGCGGCCAGCCCGGCCAGGTGTACATCATCGACTCCGTCACCGGAGCCCCGACTGTCTTCGCCACACTCCCAAACAACAGTGACCCGGTGATTGCCGCTTCACCATTCGGTGTTGCCGAGTCCTACCCAGGCCTGGGCAATCTTTGCTTTGACGTCGACAAGCAGATGGTCTATGTCTCGAACTTCGAAGACGGACGCATCTACCGGATTGACGCATCGGGCACCTGCTTGAGCACATGGGATCACGCTACAGGGATCGTCTCGGATTGCAGTCCCGAACCCGGCGACGGCGAAGGCGCCGCTCGTTTGGGCGAACGCGTTTGGGCGGTCCAGACATTCAACGGGCGGGTGTACTACTCCCTCTGGGTCGAAGACCAGGACGCACCGTCGTACTTTGCCAACGAGGTATGGTCGGTTGCTTACAACGCAGCGGGCGAGTTCATTGCAGGCACCGAGCAACTCGAAATATCCGTTCCCACGCTGGCATCTGATTATTCCAACCCGGTTGCCGACATCGCATTTGGTCCTGCAGGGCAGATGATGCTCGCCGAGCGGACTATGGAGACTGACCTGACGACCGGACGATTTAACACCGCGCCACACGCATCGCGTGCTTTGGAGTATGTGTGCGAGCCACAACAAGGACAAACGTGGCTCCCATCTCCCAATGCGTTTTCCGTCGGTGGAGGCGCGAGCAACAGTGCCGATTCGGCTGGCGGCTGTGATTATTCATACGCGGCGGCACCAGATGATCGCGTCTGGATCACCAGCGATGCGATGATCCTGGGCACTCCAGGTATCGGTCCGAATGTCTATGGCATCCAGGGATTGCCGCAAGCCGGCGGGAATGTTGCCAGCTCGATCCTGATCGATATGGACGCAGAAATCTTGCAACAAGATAAATCAGGAATCGGCTCAGTCGAAGTCTCATGCCCAGGACTCATTCAGGATGATCCTTGTGCCAACATTACCAATGAAGAAATTCTGTGTGATCTTGATAACTCTGGCAACTACACCCTGACCTTTGACCTGACCAACAAATCGGGTCAGGATGTGGCGCATCTCTTGGTGCTCCCTGACAACGCGGCCGGGTTTACCGTTGTGCCTTCGGGGTTGATTACACTTCCGTCGCTGCTCCTTGATGGAGACACAACTCAGATCTCGATCACATTTAGTGGCGGGCTTCCGGGCGACGAGCTTTGCTTTACGCTGAGCCTCAATACCGCAGACTTTGAAGAATGCTGTGCTATTGAGCACTGCATTATTGTGCCTGAATGCGTATGTGCTCAGATTCATGATGAATCTGTCGAATGCTCCGCTGATGGGACCGGCTGCTTTACTTACACCTTTGATGTCGACAACCTGTTCCCAGGCGATATCTACCACTCATTCTTCGTACCAATCTCACCGGCTGGTGTTTCGATTGATACAGGAAATATTGATCCGAGCCGATGGGATTATCCGCCGATGCCATACCTTGGCACCGAGACGGTGACCCTCACTATCTGCGGGGCGATGCCCGGTGAAGTGGTGTGCTTCTTGATGACGATGCACAACGCCGGGCTCGATGAGTGCTGCTCGATCGAGGTATGTATCATCGCTCCTGATTGTGTCAACGGGATCGAATGCCCCGCTGATTGCAACGGCGATGGCCAACTCGACTTCTTCGATATCAGCATCTTCTTGACTGAGTTTACAAGTCAAGATGCTCGCGCCGACATGGATAACGATGGCGACTGGAACTTCTTTGATGTTTCAGCATTCTTGAGCCTGTACGCACAAGGCTGTCCATAACGCCGGGTTAAACAATCATCCTAAAATCAAACCCCATGCATCTGCACCGAAAGGTGAAATGCATGGGGTTTTTTCTTTGGTATGTTTGAACTGCTCAATCGATCATTCTGGGCATCCTTCGCTGAATGCCAAAAGGAACGCACTTACATCGAAGAAGTTGAAGTTGCCGTCGCCGGTAAAGTCGGCATCGGGGTCATTCGTTGAGAATGCGAAGAGGAATGCGGAGACATCAAAGAAGTTCAGTTCGCCGTCACCGGTCAAGTCGGCCGGACAACTGCTCAGGCATGTGCCATTCATCGAACAGAAGTAGGTGAGCTCGGCGACCGGTGATGCAGCCAACCCGTTGGGAGCCTGCGCGTCGGCGACAATCCACTGCATGTACTTTACCTGACCATCGTTGGCGACGATGTCGTCGATCGGGTACTGCATCGTCCCGAACCCTTCACCGATGCCTGTGCCATCGAGGGTGATCGGCCCGAGGAGTTCGTCTTCGATGAGCAAACCATTGACAGGCGGATTGGCCGAAACGACCACCCACGCCTGCGCTCCGCCGATCGCGCCATCAACACCGATCTTGAAATCGATATTGCCGATATTTGGAGGCGAAAGTGCAACCATCTCAGGTATTAATCCTCCGCTGCCGGCGATGCCGCTGGAAACGAGCTGAGGATTATCAAGGAGTTGTTCGGACATCAGCAACGGACGATCGAACGGGAAGGTCTCGTTGGCAACGCGCGGATCTGTTAGACCGTTTGCGAGTAGGTTGATGATATCGTTCTGGACATTGGGGGGGAAAGCGATGGGATTGTTGAGCGCTGGATCACGATTCTGCGGGAAGGAAACCTGCCCGTTTCTGCGTGCGTAGAAGTCAAAGACTTCGCCCAGGGTTGATAACTGGCCGTTGTGCATGAACCGGTCGCGGAGCGCGATGTTGCGAAGCGAGGGCACTTTGAAACGCCCACGATCAGCAGCATTGCCTGTAATCTCGAATCGCCCTGCATCCTCAAAGATTGGGCGAAGACCAATATTGCGGAATCCATTGCGTGTGAACTCACGCCCGCCATGGCAGATATTGCAGTTCGAAGCCCGGAACGCATTGAGGCCGTTGATCTGTTGAGGCGACAACGCGTTTAGATCGCCGGTAACAAACTGGTCGAACGGTGATTGGTCCGGAACAAGCGTGCGCTCATAGGTCGCGATCGCCATTCCGATCCGCCCGGCGGTGATCGCATCATCGCCGAAGGCTTGGGCGAAGAGTTCGGGATACCCTGCGCCCGTTTCGATCACCCCGGCCATGTCCGGGGTGAGGTTGGCCCCGAGTGCCATTGGGCGTGCGTTGGCGAGCTTCTCGATGATGTAATCCCAATCTCGGCTCTCGTGCGACATCTCGACACTCGACATGATCGGGCCGACCGCTTGGCTCTCGAGGGCGCCTCCTGATGCGATCAAGACCTGCCCGGTCTGGGGATCGACGAACTGGCTCGTGGCGCGACCATCCCAGAACAGATCAGTCGCGTACATCGACATGATCGCGGGCTGTGCGAGCCGACCGGTGGTCTGAGGCAACAGCCCGAACGCATCAGACTGAACAAATTTGTCGTTCACATCAGCAAGCGACACGCCCGGCGAACCGAGGATGTCATCACTGGTGCCAAAGAGTGCATCGAATCCTGGGTTGACTCCAAGCCGGGGATCGCCCCCGCCGGATGACATGATGTGGCATGTGCCGCACGACATGGTGTTGTCGCTCGAGAGCTGCTCGTCCCAGAATAGAATCTTGCCCAGCGTGCTCTTCTCGACACTAAACTGGTTCTCTGGCGGGAACGGCACCGGGGGCAACGCTTGGGCATGAAGCATCGAACCCGCGCAGGCAACAGCGGCACACGCTACCAATGCAGACGAGAAACGACCACTGGAGCGCGATGCGCCCACGATTCCTGTATTCACTTGCATATTGAAAACCTTTTCAACTGGCAGATCTGTCCTGTGCGACTCCTGCCCAGATATCAGCACAACGCCCTCTATAAAGGTTCATTGCACGCAAAGCACATAAAAACATCGACCCCGTTACAAGGGAAAGACAAGTTGTTATGGACAACCAGCCGCGAAAGCCTGAAGGAATGCACTGACATCGAAAAAATCATATATCCCATCGCCAGTAAAGTCTGCGATTGGGTTCTGTGAGTTGAACGCCTGCAGGAAGGCTGAGATGTCGAAGAAGTTGATAATCCCATCGCCTGTAAGGTCAGCGGGACATGCCGCAGGAGCCTGTGGCGTAAAGAACACCGCGGTGGCGCTGATAAAACCGCCCAATCCCTCCGAACCGAGCCCGAACCCAGGACAGTCATCACCCGATGCCGTTGTGGCATTGAGGAAATTGATCAGCAACTCGTACTCAACACCATCGGTGAGCAAGTCGGCAGGGATGGTGACTGAAGTGACCGATGCGGGGAACTCAAAGGAGAATGAATCTTCATCTCCACCGTACACATCGACAAAGACCGCTGCGACCCCGGGATCAGCGGGTGACCAATCAATAACGAGATCCTGAGAAGGGTCCATGCCTTGAAGATCGGAATATACGGTCCCAGTAAGATAAGGAACGCTCGGATAGTTGTCAGCCCCGATCGCGATACTCTGATCGCGCATACCCAGTGTGCCGCCCCCGATGTGAAAATCATATGTTGTAGAACTCGGGAAGTCCGCATCAAGATCTTTCTTGCTGATAAACTCAGAACCCTTACCATCATCTTCCCAGAACCCAACCCCATCAGGATCGGACAGCGTGACTATGGGTGAGAGCAAACTATCGATCCATGCAAACTCGATTCCGCCCGGCGCAGAATCGATATAACCCCCGAAAAAATAGGCCGAAGGCGATGCAGGTGGGGTGTTGTCTGATTCTTGCATGAAATCCGCACCCTTGACAACGAAAAATCGCCCGACATCCTCACACGCAGCTTGGGTGGTTGTAAAGTTGATCTGCGTGATCGCGGCATACCCCGAAATCCCCTCTGCCCCGGCACCGAATCCGGATGCGGGTTGACCAGAAAATACATCAACATTACCAAAGGCGATCTCTATTTCATACTCTTGCCCGGGCGAGAGCATCGAAGCGTCGATCAGAAAGCTGGTTTGAGATGCGGGCAAAACACTATCAAAGATATCGAAGTCATTGGCAACATCATAGATCGACAAGAAAATAGCGTTTGTATTCGCGCCCGGAGTGTTCCATTCGAGGAGCAGGTCTTGCGATGGATCTGCGCTCTGGGTCGCGTTGAAGCTTGTCGGCGTCAACGCGGCGGGTGCGGGATACAACGCGGGCGATGTCAATATCACGGCTTCATCCCGCACACCCAGATCGCCCCCCTGGAGGTGCAGATCAAAGGAAAACCCAGGGAATGCCGCATCGAGCGCACCTTGACTCGCAAACTCTACGCCCACGCTCCATTCGCCGGGGTATTCCTCGGATAGCGACAACCCATTGATAGTCACCAATGTCGCATCGCCATCTTCCATATCGACATATGAGTCCAACAAGTAGACGACGGGAGTGTTGGGCGCAGCCGATGTGGATTGTTCATATATATGCAGCTTGGCCACTTGGAACTCAGCTACATCCGCATCGGCAAAGGTGGCAGCGATGGTGAGAGCGGCGGCGACAGATACTATCGATCGATTGAAACTGGACATAAGAGTCTCCTCTGAGATTGTGTGTGTGCATCACCATCCTACAGAGAACTGGTCGAATCACCTACGAAAATTCAATCAAACAGTGCCGAAATTAGGAGAAACTAACGCTGTCCGTATGGTTCGATAACTACGAGCATCCCGCAGCGAATGCTGCGAGGAAGGCGGAGACATCGAAGAAGTTGAACAATGAATCATTGTTGAAATCGACTTGGTTGGTCAAGAAGTACGAGACATCGAAGAAGTTGAGCGAGCCGTCGCTGTTGAGATCCGCTGGGCAGGATGCTTCACAGTTGAGCGTGATCATGTACACCGCGCCCGCGTCTTCACCCCACCAGAAATCATCGTTCCCGTCGGCACCGATGATTGCGTGCTCGCTGCTGATCGCCACGCTGTAACCAAAGAAGTCCCACCCCTCTTGATCAGACGCCACGATCTTGCGATCAAGCGTCCACCCTTCGCTCGTGCGCGAATAGGCATACGCTGCGCCGGCGTTGAAGATACCAAACGGATCGTTCTGCCCCCATGCGCCGACCAATGCTCGCCCGTTATGGATCGCGACATCGTGCCCGAAGAACTCGGATGAGCGCGCATCGAATGCATTGAGTTTGATCTGCTCGTTCCAGCCGACGCCGTCGTATTCAAAGATGTACGCCGAGCCCGACCATGTACCCATCGCATCGTCGTACCGTGCGCCGATGATGATGGTGTCTTGGTCGATATCGAGCCGTTCGCCGAACTGGTCGTCCTCATCGCCATCGCTCGCAAGGAGCTTGGCGGTCTGTGTCCATACGCTGCCAACGCGCGTAAAGACATATGCGGATCCAGAAGCCGAACCGAGATCATCATCCGAATCACAGCTGATCAGCACACGATCGCCAGAGACCGCGACATCCTTGCCGAACCGATCAAACTCAGCGATGTCATCGGATTGAAACGATGCTTCGAGGGTCCAGTCGCCCGCGACCCTTCGATAGATATAGGCCTTGCCCGCGTTGCTCCCGTTGTCATCGTCGAGCATGGCGCCGACGACGATGGTGTCGCCATCGATCCCGACCGATGACCCAAAGTTGTCGCCGTCGGCTGGCGGCGGCGGAACCAGCAACGCGCTCTGTGTCCACACCGAGTTGATCAACTCGAACACAAACACCGAGCCAGCGCCAGAACCTGAATCATCATCGCCCGGTGCGCCCACGACGATTGTGTTGCCGCTGATCCCAACGGCATCCCCGAACGCGTCATTGGTGCGGATCCCCGCGGGCACTATCTTGTCTGCTTCATCCCAGCCCGATCCATCAAACCCGAGGATGTATACGGAACCCGAATCTGTGCCTCGCGCATCATCGTTGACCGCACCGACCACCGCGATGTCGCCATCGATCGCAACGGCCCAGCCGTACCCATCGCCCACGCCGCCGTCGTCCGCGACGAGTAGCTCTGATTCGAGAGGCGCACAAGGCTGGGAATATCCGGCAGAACATAGAATCGCAAGCGCAGCACATGGTGTCAGCGGGCGTCGTTGTACAAATCGTATCATATTGAATCCTCTTCTCTTTCGGCGGTCTCACAGGATATCAAAATCATGGTCTCCTGCCAAGGACGCACGCCGATCTCAGTCCGAAATGAGTCACAATTAAAAAAGCACCAGTGTTTGGCTGATGCTTGTGAATCCGATAACACCGAAAAGATTTATGGGCAGCCCGCTGCGAATGCTTGCAAGAACGCCGAGACATCGAAGAAGTTGAACATTCCATCGCCGGTGAAATCGGCGATTGGATCGCTGGCACTGAATGCCTGCAAGAATGCAGAGACATCAAAGAAGTTGAGCATGCCATCACCAGTAAGGTCTGCTGGACATGGCGGTGCCGAGTTAACACCCGCCCAGAATCCGCCGGTGAGCGAGAACGCGCCGCCGGTCATCGCAGCGCCGGCATCGGGCTGACCGATGGTGCCCGCGAGATCGAAGTCGCCGCCGGAGGTTGATGATGTGCCGCCCGCGTCGATGGTGTACCAAGTGATTTCAAACGCCCCACCGCCCGGACCGGCCGCGGTAGTTGCGGCGGCGAGTGCGATCGAAGCGAGTGCCCCAGTAATCAGATGGCGGTTGATAAGCGTTGTGTTCATAATAATAAGGTTTCCTTCTGTGGCGATAGTCTACCACAATCATGCCGACGATTCACGAAAAATATGGGACTTGAATCCATGATTTGAGCCTAAAAATGCTCATACCCGATAAATTCCCCATTATGGGCACCCGGCGGCGAATGCCGCGAGGAAGGCCGAGACATCGAAGAAGTCCCAGATGCCATCGTTGGTCAGATCACCCGCGGGGTCTTGGTTGATGAAGAGTTGAATGAACGCCGAGACATCGAAGAAGTCGAGGACGCAGTTGCCATTGAAATCAACGGGGCATACCTGAATACCGAGCGCTGAAATGTTGTACTCAAACACCGCACCCGAGCGGGGTCCAGCGCCATTGCTAAAAAATGACCCTGCAAGGACGCTTCCATTCCCAATACCTACTGAACCCCCAAAGAACTGAGAAGACTGTGCATCTCGTTGTGCCAGCTTGGCCTCTTCAACCCATTGAGTCCCATCATATATAAACACATAGACGGCACCAGCAAAGAGCTCACCAATATATCCACCATTCCCTGGGTCACCGATGACGATCCTCTCTTTATTCACGGCTACTGATTCACCAAATCCAGCAAGGAATGCAATGCCATCGGTTGCAAACAAAATCTGCTCTTCAACCCATTCGACACCATCATGGCGGAACACATACAAAGCTCCTCCCCCATTTCCGACATCTTCATTTCCAGGGGCCCCTACAACAAGCAGATCACCTGATATCGAAATCGTGCTCCCAAATCCATCGGATACATTTGCATCGGATGCTGTAAGAATGGCTTGCTCTTGCCAAGTGCCCTTTTCTTCTTGATAAAGAAACACTGCCCCCGCATCCTGGTTCTCAAGTTGAGCTCCAATAGCCGCGAGCCCGTTTGACAACACAACTGATGTCCCAAAGCGAGCTTGGGCACCGCCAGTCCCAAGGAGCTTTATTTCTTGAATCCACGCTGACCCATCGAATTCGAACACATACACAGCCCCTGAGCCAGATTCAGCCGCTGCAACTCCGACCATCACGGTGTCATTTTCAACCGCGACCGAGCGTCCAAACCAGTCATCATTATCAGGATCTAAAGACAATATCTTCGCTTCTTCAACCCACTCCGTTCCATCGAATCGAAACACATACACAGCACCCGTATGACCTGGTCCATCACCAGGAGCGCCCACAACCAAGATATCTCTATCGATTGCAACTGAGGTCCCAAATTCTTGCACATCTTCAATATCTGACGGTAATAGCCTGGCCCCTTCAACCCATTGCTCTCCATCAAACTCGAAAACATAGGCTATTCCAGAATTATTCCCAACTACATTCGCAAACCGTGATCCAACTACGACACGATCTCCCGAGATGGCCATCACCCCACCAAAGCTACCAAACCCCTCATCATCTGCAGGATGCAATATATCTGTAGGCAACTCTCCACAGGTTTGCGCATTCACACTGGCACTGGCGATTGCACACACCACCATACAACAGCCCGAAATCCAACTCTTCTTGATACCCCTCGATCGAATACTCATTGCACACTATCCTTATTGTTGACATAAACATCGTCATGTCAGTGAACATACAACGCTGCGGACCATGCGTCAATCAAATTTGCATATAAAAAAACACATTCAGATTGAATGTGTTTTATATAACAGTTTAGATATGTTTACCCCTACGCTTACCCGTTCCAGCCAGCCTTGAAGTTGTTCAGGGCATCAACGAGCTGCTTCTCGGAGTCTTCGTTGAGTGCCTTGGCTTCGTTGATGGCATCCCAGACACCCTTGCCCGAGCTCTGGAAGTAATCGTGCATCGCCTTCTCGAATGCCGCGACCTTGGTCAGTTCAACTGTATCAAGGAAGCCCTTGGTGCCCGCGTAGATCGAGATGATCTGGTCGGTCACATTCTGAGGCACATACTGAGGCTGCTTGAG
This sequence comes from uncultured bacterium, assembly GCA_913062615.1. Classification (GTDB taxonomy): domain Bacteria; phylum Planctomycetota; class Phycisphaerae; order Phycisphaerales; family UBA1924; genus UBA1924. The sequence goes on from CAJXXI010000029.1 coordinate 13,573, forward strand.
CAACTCAACCATACGGGCACCGCGATCGAGCTGAGCCTTGGTCGCCTTGTCGAGATCAGTACCGAGCTGAGCGAACGCTTCGAGCTCGCGATAGGCCGCGAGGTCCAATCGCAGTGAACCCGCGATCTTCTTCATGGCTTTGACCTGAGCAGCACCGCCTACGCGTGAAACCGAGATACCAACATTAATCGCAGGACGAACGCCCGAGAAGAAGAGTTCTGGTTCGAGGTAGATCTGGCCATCGGTAATCGAGATCACATTGGTTGGGATGTATGCGGACACATCGCCTTCCTGTGTTTCAATGATTGGCAACGCTGTCAATGAACCCGCACCGTGCTCATCGGAGAGCTTGGTTGAGCGTTCGAGCAGGCGGCTATGCAGGTAGAACACATCGCCCGGGAATGCTTCACGCCCTGGAGGACGGCGAAGAAGAAGCGAAAGCTGGCGATAAGCAACAGCCTGCTTTGAAAGGTCATCGTAAACAACCATCACATGCTTTGGATACTTGGAGCCGTTGGCGAGGGTCTTGCCCTCTTCCTTGCCCGACCACATGAAGTGCTCGCCCATCGCGGTGCCCGAGTAGGGAGCGATGTACTGCAACGGTGCCGGGTCAGATGAACCCGCGTTGACGACGATGGTGTAATCCATGGCGCCCGCATCACGCAGCGTCTGAACTACGCCTGCAACTGTTGATTCTTTCTGACCAACCGCAACATAGATACAAACAACAGCGTCGTCTGTACCCCAGTATTGCTTCTGGTTGATGATCGCGTCGAGTGACACAGCTGTTTTACCAGTCTGACGGTCACCAATGATCAGCTCACGCTGGCCACGGCCAACGGGGATCATCGCGTCGATCGCTTTGATGCCGGTCTGCAGCGGTTCGTGAACTGGCTGACGGGCAGCGATGCCCGGCGCGATGATATCTACGAGTGCAGTTTCTGAGTTACCCAATGCAGGGCCGCCATCGATGGGCTTGCCCAACGGGTCAACCACGCGTCCGAGCAATGCTTCGCCGACGGGTACTTCGAGGAGCTTACCGGTCGCTTTGACGGTGTCGCCTTCTTTGACCGTGAGGAAGTTGCCGTAGATGATTGCACCGACGGTGTCTTCTTCGAGGTTCATCACCTGGCCCATGACGGCGCCTTCTGATGATTCAAACTCGATGAGTTCGCCAGCCATGGCCTTTGAGAGACCATAGATACGAGCAATACCGTCGCCGACTTCGACAACGCGCCCTACTTCTGAGATCTCCAGCTCGCTGGAAAAGTTTGCAACTTCTTGTTTGATTACTGAAACGATTTCATCGGTCTTGATCTTCACGGGAAGCTCTCCTGCGTGCCCCGGCGATGTACGACAGTTTGTACGATTTGCTGTACAATCATCGGGTATGCGGTGCGTGAAAAGGGGTTCGAAACGAGCTCATAAACCGGGTGTATTGCCCGATCGACGAGGGAGGAAAGGGTAGGGCACCAAGATCAAGAAGTCAGACTCCCAAGTCTTGTAATTGTCAGCAGTTGAATTTGCTGCCCAAGCGAATCTCGCTCACTCGCTTGGGTTGCCCGAACCTGCGTCGCTGGTGGGTTCGTCGGGGGTCTGGGCAGGTGTTTGAACCGGCGAAATCTCGAGATTCACCGTCAGGTCTGGGTCGACCAACCGACACCCAGCGGGCAAACCGAGGATTTGGGCCGATTTCGAGCGAATTCCTCGCCCGAGATCCTCAAAGCTCAGCGTCACAAACGCCCGAGGCACCGTTTCGCCCGATCGGAGCAGTTCGATCGACTCGGCCGGCCCGACCACCATGACATTGACCAAATCCTTGTCCGCATCATTAATCCGCACGACCCACTTGCCGATCTCGCCGGGCGCGATGAGTACCTGTACCGGCAGCCGATCAATTGTCAGATTCTGGGTCTGGGTGCGCAGCGTGACACGGATATCGACCTGTCCTGGCTCGATCTGGGTTGCCCAATCGTCACGGGCGATGCCGGGCAGATTGACAACCACGCCGGGGATGGTTTCTAATCGCCCTTGGGCGAGTTGGGACACCACTTCTTGACTCACGGGCACCGCTGCTTCATTGGCTGTCACCCTTGCGAGCACACTCGAAGGGGCGATCACACGGACCGATGCAGGATCGGCCCGAGGCACCCCGTCAAGCTCGACGCCGACGGGCATGACCACCCGGATCGGAAAATCGCGTGTCTCAAGTTCATCGACTTCGACTGTAATGGACGCGGGCGAAACCTCGGTGATGATTAATCCATGCACCGTCATTTCTGTCGATTCGCGAAGAATCTGGCGGAGATCAAGCGTGTGGATGCCGGGCGTCGCGGGGATCTCGCGCCCGACGCGTAGCTCGATGCGGTTCTGGAGCATCCGCACGAACCGGTCGAGCCCGGCTGTCGAGCCTTCGACTTTGACCGCTGCGGTCCTGATCTGGACTTGATCGGTCACCTGGCGCACCACCAACGACACGCCGCCGTTGGTTTCAACAGTCGTCAGCACGATCTGAGGCTCAAGTGTCCGTGTCTGCACCATCCGCGACTCGGCAAGGAGCCACACCATCACGGTGATGAGTGTGACGATGAAGAATGTTCGGATATGCCCAGAAAGCGTGCGTGTTTCGTTCATGCCCCGCCTCCGGTGCTCTTCTTAGGCTCTGCCTTCACGTCGTCGGCCATCATGGATTCGTCCGGAGCAACCTCGGTTTGATCCGCAGCTTCTTGGTCGTCTGCAAACCCGCTCTTGTTGTCTTCAGCGACCGATTCGGAGTGTTCAACTTGGGTTTCGTGTTCGGGCGGCGCGGGGTGTCCGAGCTCTTCTTTGATGACCTCTTCGAGATTATTGGGATCAATCGGCGACGACAACACGCCTCGCTGGGCGATGCGGATGAGTCCGGTTTCTTCAGAGACGACGATGACCAGTGCGTCTGAGTCTCGCGAGACCCCGATGGCTGCGCGATGGCGCGACCCGAACGACGCATCGGTGATCTCGGTCGCACCGGCCATTGGGAGCTGGACACCCGCCGAGTGGACTTTGTCGCCTCGGATCACGACTGCGAGATCGTGGAGTGCAGAACCGGGATGGAAGATGGTCTGGATGAGTGCCGCGGTGAGGGTCGCATTGAGAACTGTGCCGCCTTCGATGAGGGCTTTGAGCCCGACTCTGCGTTCGATGACAATAATCGCACCAAATCTGGCCTTTGACAGAAACGCACACGCCGGGGCGATCTCGCCGGCGATGCGGGCTGCGCCCTCGTAGTCGCCATGGAAGAACCGGGTTTCGCCGAGTCGAATCAACGCTCGGCGGAGCTCTGGCTGAAAGATCACCACCAGGGCGATGGCGATCACCGCGAGCATGCGGTCATAGAGGTAGGCGATGCGTTCGAAGACATCGTCGCCCAAGAACCGGACAAAGAGGGTGCCAACGATGAGGATAAAGAGGAGCCCTTTGAGGGCACGGGCAGCACGGGTGCCTTGGACGAACCGGAAAACCGCGAAAACGACGAACCAGATCAGTATGATCTCGACAGCGACCTCCCACCATGAGTAGGAGCCGAGCCTATTGAGTAAGTCATTGAATCGTTCTGAAGATCCCAAATCGCTATCCTTATCATCGCATCCATGCGTGTCACCCTGATTCTAACCGTTTATCGCACGCTGTGTTGTTAAACTGTTGCCCAAAGCCGATCAATATGCCTTATACCATCACCAAAATCGAAACCACCCCGAACCCCAACGCCCGCAAGCTGATCGTCGAGCCCTCGCCGGGCGCGATCCGGTCATATTTCAAGTCGGCCGACGCAGCCAACGACCCGCTCGGGTCGGCGCTCTTCGGGATCGACGGGATCACCAATGTGTTGATCCACACCAAGTTTATCTCGGTGTGTGTCGAGCCGGGGACGAGCTGGAAGTCGATCACCAAGGCAATCGAATCTGTCCTTGCCCAGAGCACATGAGCCAAATCAGATGAACGACGCAAAGCTCACCCGCCAACTCGAAACTTGGTTCGACGCCAACGCCCGCGATCTCCCCTGGCGTCTGGCTGTCCGTGACCCCTACCACGCGCTGGTGTCCGAGCTCATGCTTCAGCAAACCCAGGTCTCGCGGGTGCTCAAAAAGTACCAGCCTTTCATCGACCGGTTCCCCACTGTTCAATCGCTCGCGCGTGCGCCCGAGGACGAAGTCCTCGCGATGTGGGCCGGGCTTGGGTATTACCGTCGGGCCCGGATGCTCCATGCGTGCGCCCAAGCGATTGTTGAGACCCACGCGGGCGATGTGCCCGAGTGTCTCCAAGCACTTCAAGCCCTGCCGGGGATCGGGCGATACACCGCGGGGGCGATTGCATCGATGGTGTTCCATCAGCGTGCGCCGATCGTCGATGGCAATGTGACCCGGGTGCTGTTGCGCTTGCACAATAAACCTGTGCCTCAGACTGAGAAGGACACGGTCAAGTGGGCGTGGCAACGCGCGACCAATTTAGTCGAGGCATCGAACGATCCGGCAGTCTTCAACGAATCGGTGATGGAACTGGGCGCGACGATCTGCACGCCTAAGAACATCCGGTGCGCCCAATGCCCGGCGCGATCGCACTGCCAAGCGTTCAAGGCGGGGACCACCGAATCGATCCCGTTGCCCAAGCCTCGCGCAAAGCAGAAGCACATGTACTGCGCAACGGTGATCACGACCAAGGCAAAGGTCCAGGGCAATTCGATCTTGCTCGAACAGCGCCCATCGACGGGCATGTGGGCCAATATGTACCAAGCCCCGACCATCGAACGGGACGATCGGGCACATACACACAATGAAGTCGCTACCCACTCCGGCGTCGAAAAAGAAACACTCGAAGAGCTCGGAAGTTTTATGCACATCACCACCCATCGGATCGTCGAGTTCGTCGTTTACCGGGCAGATTCGATCAGGCCAACCCAGAATCGAGCCTATCGGACGCTTGATTCGCTCGATCAGGTCGCGATCTCGAATGCCCAGCGCAAAGCGTTTGCGATTGCAGGGATCGAGTGACCCTACACTATTGACATGCACATCGCGGTGATCATCCCGGTCTATAACGAGCAGACGCTGTTGCCTTTGTTGTTCAACAAGCTCATCAACACCCCGGTGCCCACGATGCCCGACGGGTCGGCTTGCAAACGCACGATCTATCTGGTCAACGATGGCTCAACGGACGACTCGAAATCCATCATCGACCAGCTCGCTGTGCGCGAGGACAGTGTGGCGATCCATCTGCCTATGAACATGGGCAAGGGTGCGGCGCTCGGTGCGGGGATCCACGCGGCACTCGAATCTGATGCAGACGCGATCATCATCCAGGATGCTGATCTTGAATATGATCCGCGTGAGCATGATTCTGTGTTGGCTCCGATTCTTGATGGCAGAGCCGACGCGGTGATCGGCACGCGGTTCCTTGGGCAGACCCATCGCGTGCTCTACTACTGGCACTCGATCGCCAATCGGCTCATCACGCTGACAAGCAACATGATGAGCAACCTAAACCTGACCGATATCGAGTGCGGGTTCAAAGCGTTCACGCGCGGAGCAATCGAAGATATCCAGATCGTCGAGCAACGCTTTGGGGTCGAGCCAGAGCTCATCGCCAAGCTCGCCAAAGCCCGGATTATTGATGCGACAACCAACACTCGTCGCCCGCTTCGGATTTATGAGGTGCCCATCTCGTATGCGGGCAGGACCTATGAAGAGGGCAAGAAGATCGGGTGGAAGGATGGGGTCGAAGCCATCTGGTGTATTTTCAAGTACAACTTGTAAAAGAAGACCCCCTCCGTCATGCTGCGCATGCCACCTCCCCCGGAAGCCCGTGGGAGGAGAAAGAGGGTCAACCGACGACGCGGGTGAAGCGTTCGAGGAGGGCGTCGAGTCGGGATTCGCTTGGGGCGTTGAGCGTCACATGCCCGATTTTTCGGCCCGCGCGGGGTTCTTTGCCGTACATGTGCACACACGCCTGAGGCATCGCGTCGAGTGCACCCGCTCTGGGCTCGTTGCCGATGATATTGACCATCGCGCTGTGCCCGGTCGGCTCGGTTGATCCCAGCTCAAGTCCCATCACTGCACGCATGTGGTTCTCGAACTGGCTTGTCTGCGCTCCCTCGATTGTCCAGTGCCCGGTGTTGTGCACGCGTGGGGCGATCTCGTTGGCG
>CAJXXI010000030.1 GCA_913062615.1 uncultured bacterium
CGAATGATATCCGGCCCCCAATCTGGCTGATGGCTCCAGCCTGACGGGTTCTCCTTATCACGAAACAAGATCTCTCCTGGAGCTGCAAAGTACGACCAGACGGCATGATCGATCAGTTCCGCGAGGTCGTCTACATCAAACAACCTGTCGTCGTCTTCTGGCGAATAGTCCTCGCAGAAGTCGCAAGTCAGCCCTTCATCTATGTTCTCAACAGGCTCGAGGCTGGCAAGTAGGAATCCTTCTGTAACACAATTCTCACAACAGTATTGAGGCTCGCTCATGATTAAACCTTGAATTCCTTTCTATGGAAGTAGACACCTTCGCCGATCAAAAAACCGTGTTGTTTAAGCTCATCCAATCCTGACTTTATTGCCGGGTGCGCCGACTCGCTATCTTCGGCGCAGTGGGTCTTCGGATATCTATTGTATCGCCCCCCCGACTCAATACGCCCGATGGCCGCCGCCAATGAACGCCAGACCTCTCGCCCATTCGTCGAGCCGAGCTCGGGTGGGCAACGCGATCAGAAAGGCAGGTCCATCGACGGGCGGAAGCCGAAGCCGTGGTTGCCGCCACCGCCAGGGTTGACGCCCCAGCCCAGGGTGAGACGCGTCGAGGATCGGGCGGCCGATGCGTCTCCTCCGTAGTTGCCACCGCGTGCGTTGCGATCTGTTGAGTTGCCGCGACGCTCGCCTGTTCCTTTTTCAGCTGGGACTTCATAGCTGAGGTAGAAGTCTCGGACATACTCATTGAGGTTGCCATGGACATCGAACAAGCCAAAGGCATTGACCTCAAACGCCCCAACCTCGGCAGTCTCGGCGCCGTATCCATCATGCCATGATTCAGTGATACCCGCCATCCCAATCCAGTCCGCCGGGCATTCGAGACTTCCGAGGTTGGCGAGCCTGACCAGATCGTTCTTGTCAGCACCCATCGCCCAAGGCGTTGTCGTTCCTGCTCGACACATGTACTCCCACTGCGCTTCGGTCGGGAACGACAGGCCCGCTTCACGGCACCAAATTTCGACATCCGCAGGCCCGATCCCGCCGACTGGGAGCTGGCCCGAACCATCGAACTGCCCCCCTTTGAGACCCGCGGCCTTTGCTTTCTCAGACTTTGCTATCTTGGCCCAGGCCTCTTTCGTGCATTCCGTGCGTGCGATCAAGAATGGATCAAGCGTGACCCAGTGCTGGAGCTCGTCATCTCGTCGCCCCGCCTCATCCGCCGGCGATCCCATCTGAAACTTGCCCCCGGGAACCAGCACAAACTCAAGCCCTGTCTTGTCATGCAGCCAGATCGACATCCAATGCGCCACGCCGCCCGCGGCGAAATGCTCGACACCTTGGTAGGTGAACCCCGAGAACTCCTCTGCCCAATGAGATTTAGCCGTGCGAGCAAGAGCTTCAACAGCCTGCTTATCAGACAGGGCGTACACCGAGCGATCCTTCAAGGTCTCCAATGAAGTCAACTGCGTCTCAATACGCTCGATCGCGGCTTCTAATGATCGCCAGATCTTGTGCTCCTTGGGCTGCTTGCTCACCTGGATCTGCACACGCGAATGCTCATCACCGTCAGCCACCGTCTCGACGACGACCCGGATGGCAACTGGTTTGAATGTCGCGAACGCGTCAGTCGTTTGCATCGTTGCTTCGAAGCGATTGGGCGAAACCTGCTCAACCTCGACCTGCACCGGCTTGATGCCGATCTCTTCACCCTGTTTATTCGATGCAAACACCGACATCAGCCCGTTGTAATACATCTCGAGCAACTCGTCGATTCGTGCTGCATCCGGGACAGATTCCTCGATCGACATCACAAAGGCGTACGACCAAAAATTCTCAGTATCGGGATCTCGCCAACCGGGCGCAAAGAGCAACGATTCCGAACCCGCTGGCAACCCGGGCGCGAAACCCGGCGGGAGCGCAAAGGTCTCAGACGCCCACCCTTCAAGCGAGATCGGCTCGGGTTCATCGATCAACTTGATCGGCCAAGGGCCGTCACGCTTCACATTCACGAATGTTGTCCCGTCAAAGTAAAACAGGCCGCCGGAACATCCAATCCAGAGAACGCCGTCTTTGTCCTCGAAGAACTCCTGCACATGCCCGCGGGCCGGGTAGCCATTGATCAACAGGCTGTGATCCTCACGAAATGCCGTGAATGTCTTCCCGTCATATCGAGATGCACCGGCTCCGAGCGTCGAGAACCACATATTGCCATCCTTGTCTTGAATAATCTCGTAGATGCGGTTGTTGTTCAGCCCGTCCTCTTTTGTGAAGTTCTGAAACTCGCCGTCTTCAAGGCGGCTCACGCCTCCGCCGTTCGTACCGATCCAGATCCGTCCTTCGCGATCGCCGTAGATTGATCGGACGATGTTGCCCGCGAGCCCATTCTTGGTGCTGTAGCTGGTGAACGATGTGCCGTCGTACTTGTGCGCTCCTTCGCCATCGGTGCCGAACCAAAGATTGCCAGCCTGATCCTCGAACATCCCAAAGACCACACTCGGAGAGAACCGGGACGAGGGGTTCTCGACTTCCAATCTCGGAAGTGGGAACGGGACAAATGACTCTCCATCAAAGTAACAAACCCCGGCGTGTGTCCCGGCCCAGATGGTTCCGGAACGATCCAGCATCAGGCTCCACACTTGGTTGTCGCTCAGCCCGTTCTTCGTCGTGTAGTTGGTAAACTTGCCCGAGTTGAGGCGGCTGACCCCCCCGCTGGTGGCGAACCACATATCCCCATCGCTGGTCTGCAGGATCCCTCGAACTGCCCTGCCACCGAACCCCTCCTCCATGCTGAGATAGGTAAGAGATTCCCCGTCGTAGCGCACGACGCCGTCGCCATTGGTTCCAAACCAGTAGTTGCCGGCGCGGTCTTGAAAAACCTCGCGTACATACTCGCTGATCTGCCCAGACCGCCCTATGTCGACACCCGGATAATTTTTGTCCGTGCGCTGAGCATCAGTACAAGTACACACTGACGCGATGAGGAACAGAGCAACGAAACAACACTGCAGCCGAAAAGTTCGGCGCGGATTATCGGATAACATGGTCGGTCTCCTTACGTAATGATCAGAGCAGGACGCATACAGCCTTCCCTTCTTTACTGTACCATTGTTTCCAAGCACAGTTGCACGAAGTGAGATACCATAGTGGTGCAGTATCCTCCGTTCGAATTGCGCCCAAAATCACCACATAATGGATGGCAAATCACTCATCACCTTTGCCCCCACGCTCAATCTTCGGCGACCACTTCAACCAATCCCCATCTACCTCGTCGACCAACTCAAACACATCCCCCGCCTGTGCCTTCTCACCCGCCCGCTTCTCAGGCGTCGCCAACGATACCGACGATGACATCGCCGCCTCTAACGAATCCGCCTGCACGCTGAGCCCGCTGAAAAGACCGAAGTCGACCCCCACGCCTCCGGATCGCCAGAACCGCGTTTTGTCATGAATCAACGCCGTGTACTTGGGATCGATATCAATGCTGATCATCACGGCGGTCGCGTCCTTGGTCAGCTGCGCCCCGCGGACTGTGCCCACACGGATCTCGCGATACAGCACCGGATTCCCCGGCGAGAGTGTCCCGAGCCGATCGGACATGAGCACCAAGCGGAGCGATCCATCGCCCGAGGGCTCACCCGCGGGCGCGTCATTGATCGCGACAAAATCGTACAGCGTCGGCTGATCCTTAGCGCCGGGCTGCAAGGCGATATACCTTGGCCCAATAAGCGTATCGAGCCCGGCGACTTTTCCAAAGCTCACCCGCGCCCGCACGAGCCAGAACTTGGTCCCCTTGATCGCCAACCCGTCAGCCCCGGGCACCAGCTCAGCGTGGACATCGACGCTCTTCAAATCGGGTGCGAGTTTCACCTTGCGGATAACCCCGACCGTCACGCCTCGGTGTTTGATTTCTGAACCGGGTTCGAGACCGCCGGCATCGACAAACCGGATCGTGATCATCGTGCCTTGCTCGCGCGAGACCTGTGCCCAGAGCATGTACCCGAGCGCTGCCAGCGCAACGATGGGCACAACCCACGCGAGCGACACCCGCCGACGGCGGATCGTTGCGACGGGGATGCGTTTGTCGAGAGATGCTTGCTCTTGTGTCTCTGTCATGAATCACTTTCTTGTTTGTTCTGCTCTTGTCCTGATTGGTTATGCTCTTCCCAGATCGCATGGGGATCGAACATTGCCGAGGCGATGAGGCTCAGGATCACCACGCCGCCGAACACGACGACGCCCGGGCCGGGGGTGACGGTGACGAGATCGCCGAGCTTGACGATCGCGACAAGCACCGCGACCAAAAGCACATCGACCATCCCCCACCTGCCGACGAACTCGATGAGCTGATACGCCCGCGCCCGATCATGGCGCGCGATCGACCCTTGCCCCACACACAACACGAACAATAACCCCAGCTTCCCGACCGGGGCGATCACCGAAAAGAGCAAGACCACCAGCCCGATGAACAGGTGCCCTTCACCGAGCAGCCCCACCATCCCCGACCAGATCGACGCATCGGACACATATCCAAACCGCTCGATCTGCATCACAGGCAACCCCAACGCCACCGGATATAGAACCAAGGCGGCCAACGCGAAAGCAGCGGTTCTCGATATTGAACGGGGGTGCGCCCCATGACGAATCACCGAACGACACCGCACACAGCACGCCTGGGATCGGGCATCTATCTTCGGGATCAGATGGACCAACCCACAACAATGGCACGCGCCGAGTTGAGCACTGGAGACTGATTGATGATCTGACATGGGCATATCATACGGAATTTGGACCCGCACATTCCGAGTTCAGCCACTCAATCCCATACGAACTTCGATCGAGCTGACAGCTTCATGCCGGGATGCCTTGTATTGGGCAGAATGTTTTCATTTCATTTCGGATCGATTCCGTAACCAAATAAACTTGATTTAAATGAAATCCTCCACGAAACCACGCTTCATTAGCAACATGTCGCATCGTTTTTAACCCGCCAACCCTGCTTGTATTTGATTTCTTTCTGATTCATGATGAAACAGGCAAAGGGCGAGCGACGAACATGATGGTGTGCCAGGGAAACGATCCTGACCACCACCGCAGGGATGAACGCAGCGTTGGCTGCTCATTCAGGACAATTTTCTTCGAACATCCTAGTGATCGCAAACACATGCCTCCGGCTGCATGAGCGCGATCAGTCTCAAAACAGAACTGCAAGAGAATGAAGGTATGGGAGCAATGCGGGCAGAAGAGGGAACTGCCCAATGAATCGGCGTCGTTGACTGATGACTCGCTTGCCCCACCTTCACCTTGCAATGAATGCCGGGTGGGTATGAACCAAGGCTTGAATAAGCCGAACACTACACGGATCCGATGGGCTTCCATGGATCAAGGACGTAGTTGACAACACACCGTGTCAGGGAGGATCGTCATCGTCCCCAACCGACCTGACGCGGCTCCCGGTTGGACTTTCCGTCCGGCCGGGGTTTCGGGAGGGATTTGGCTTTTCACCAAGCCGAACCCATAGCCGAGCACAGGAAGGCGAGAGCCCGTGCTCGGTTTTTTCGTATGTCGTATGCGCCCGGGTGCCTAGGCGTGAGTAATTAGAAAACCAGCCAACCCGGAGGCTGGCTGGCGGAATCGTCTATTGATACCCATCACTGATGCCCGTTATTGATGACCATCTCGTGATTAGTCACTCGCCTGAACGCTCATCATCGGCGGAACACCGAAGGCGTCCGGATGCCAAGCCCCATCTCGGCGAGGTCGTCGAGATCGATATCAAAGTCACCATCCATATCGAAAATCTCGTCACCCGGATTGATTGTCTGACCAGGTGCTGTCCGAGCAGCGATAGCTGCGGCAAGCTCGACCAAATCGATTCGTCCGTTGCCATTGGGATCACCGAGACGGCTTTGCGGGTAGAGTGTCCAGGTCTGGTTCGCCGGTGCGTTGGTGAGGATACGGATCTCGCCACCGGGGTAGATGACGGTAACGGTATCGATCGTCTTGGAAGCTCCCAATCCATAGTGAAGCGTGAACTCGTCTTGTGCTTTGTAGTTCACACCCGAGCGAACCTGGCGGACCTGTGCTTTGCCGTCGGCTTCGATGTCAACACATGTCCCGACGCCGAAGACATTCGAGTTGTTGCCGACTACATTGAACCGGACCCATGAGTTGATCGAAGCATCGACCGAGTTATTGATGTATAGATGAGCCTTGCCATCGGTATCGCCCGCAAGGATATCGAGATCGTTGTCGCCATCGACATCGCCGATCGCGACACAGAAGACATTGGAAATCTCGGCGACGCCCGCGCTGGGCCCTTCATCGATCAAAGGCCAGGTCTGCGAACCACGATAAAGCCTGTTCTCGCCCAACATGTTGCAGAGGTAGATATCGAGTTCGGTATCGTTATCGAAGTCAGCAAACACGGTGCCCCACCCGACGCGGTAGCTGCCGACTCCGGCTGACACTGTCTCGTCTATGTAGGCACCGATGCCATCATGCACCAAGAGCTTGTTGCCCGGAGGGGTGTTGGTGAGGTAGAGATCAAAGAACCCGTCGAAGTTGATATCGCCAACCGCGATACCCATGCAATCGATGTACGCCTCGGCGTTGGTTGCAGCAGTCACTTCGGTAAAGACGCCCCCGTCGTTTTGGTAGAGCCGATTCGTGAGCACGCCGCCGGAGCCCTTGTCGGTACCGAGATAAAGATCGTCGTCACCATCGCGGTCGAAGTCAAAGAACGCGCTGAGCAGCGTTGGATCATTTCCTGCTTCGATCCCCATGGCGTTGGCCATTTCGGTGAATGTGCCGTCGCCGTTGTTGTGGTAGAACTTGTTGCGGGTTGGATTGGCATTATAGAATGTCCGCACGCTTGTATAGAGATCAAGGTGTCCATCGCCGTCGACATCTGCCCAGCTCGATGCGAAGGTTGGTGCGACAAGCCCGAGCCCGGCAGCAGGTGCGACATCGGTAAAGGTGAAGTCGCCGTTGTTGCGATAGAGTTTGTTTGGGACGAGCCATCCGTTGATCAAGAGATCGAGATCGCCATCGTTGTCATAGTCGGCAGCATTCATCCCCGAGCTCTTTGCCGAGAGCGAAATTCCGCTTGTAGCGGTGCGATCGGTGAAGTTTCCGGTACCGTCGTTTTCGTAGATACCGATGGTGTTGTCTGCTGCGCCGCCGATGATGATGTCCAAGTCGCCATCGCCATCAACATCGACCATCATCAGGCCTGCGCCGAACTGGTCGTAGTTGAACCCGATGTCGTAATCGATCCCACGAGCGACTGCTTCATCAGAAAAGTCCAATGGGTTCGATGCCAAAGCTGCTGATGACACGCCAGCGAGCGTCACCAATAGAACGATCTTTGCTGATCGCGAAGTGAAGGTGCAAATAATCATTACTCTCTCCTCTCGGGGTGCGCAGACCCCGACCTCCTATTTAATTTTTCACAAGACACCCACAAGATGGTATCTGGCTCCCGTGGTTCCAAGATACTCGAATTCCGTATCATTTAGAAGCAAATTTTGGCACAATTTTGCAACTCGCTTCGAATACGGGCAAAGCTGAGCCATTGCGGAGATATTTTCGGACAGCTTGGTGCTTAATTTCGATAAAACACGCCATTGAGCCTACGAAATATATATTCAATAGCACAGCTTCTCTCTGGCCATACCTTACTTGTTCATCTGAATACACCTTTGGCGACCCAATCTGCTACGCTTGGGTGTGCACCCAACGAAGACCGCTTATCTCACTGTAATCACCTGGCCGACGGGCTTTGATGAGCCCAAACGTATCAAAGCCCTCGTCGAGTGTGCCGCGATGGATCCGTACCAGGCCAAGCTCGCCTGTCGTCGGAACCTGCCCGGGGTGATGGCGACCATCGATGCCGATGTCCGACCGCACATCCTCAACGCGATGCACGCACGCGGGATCTTGTGCATTGTTCCATCGCACGAAGAGATCATGGCGTATCCGCAGGCCGAGATCGCTGTTGGGATCGATCAGTTCCCCGATGCGAATCCTGCAAGGTTTGTTGTTGAATCATCGCTTGGTGCGCATTGGACATTTACTGCCGAGCAAGTCAAGCTTGTGGTCAGCGGGTGGATCAAGTTCACCACATCCACCGTGCAGACCGATCACTCGGCATCAATGAGCATGATCGCCCCCGTCGAGAGCGCGATGATCAAGGCAATCAGCACCGATCAATACCATGTGAATAGACACACAAAGGTGACTGACCTGTTGGACTTGCATATCCGAGTGGACGGGCAACTCAAGCTCGTCCGACTCATCGGCCCACGCACCCGCATCGGGATCGTTGGCGACAACGCCCGCCCATCGTTGCTTGACGACACCAAGCCCGTCGAGCTCGCCGAGCTGCTCATGCCCGATGCACAGATTGACACCGAGTTCCACGACTTTGATCCGCCGGGCAATATCCGCAGACAGGCAGTCAAAAATGGAAACCGGAGCGGATCGCTGACGATGGAATCTTGGGCGTTTTATTCGCCTTGGGTTGGAATGATCGAGCAGGCGATGTATGGGTGGTAGTCGATGAAAACGCTTGATACAAAGGATTTGATGCGACAAGACTGGATTACACGGACTCCCAAGTGGTTGCTGTTGACCGGATTTTGGCTCGCCCAAGGCGCAGTCCTGTATCTGGGACAGGCCTTTATGTATTTATCACAGGCTGATCTTGGCGTTGACATAGAAGAGAATGATGTATTCTCAAAGATGATCCGTGATGGATTCTTTGGGCAACTGCCCCCGCAATCAGAGTACACCGACCTGCTCACCAACTCCGAGTTTGTCATCCCGATGCTCGGCGCGATCACAGTACTGACCATCGCGCAGATGATCTTCATTCTCCCGGTTCGTCAGCCGGGGCGTGTTGCAAGCCATGGACGATCCGTTCGTAAGAGCCTCGCGATCGCCGGCGGCGTCATCGGCATCCTCTTTTTCGCATCCTTTATGGGGATCAGTGGGTTCCTCGAAGATGTTCACGACATCGATATCGAGCCCGATTTTATTCTGGATCTCCCCGGAGCCCCATACACAGCAATTGCGATCATCATCGGGTTCGCTTGGCTCGTCGCCACGCCGATGCTCATCAAGTTCGCTAAACCCGGGCGCAAAGAAGATGTCCTCGCCCGGCTTTCAAAGAAGCTGTTTGTCGGCACCATCATTGAGATCGCGTTATTGATCCCGCTCGATGTCATGGTTCGGCGGAAAACGAGCTGCTACTGCTGGGCGGGGACCTATTGGGCCCTCACCATCTGCGGGTTCGTCGGGGTGTTTGCGCTCGGTCCGGCGGTGTTTCTCCCGATCCTTTCAAAGCGGCGAAAAACATGGTACGACGGGCACTGCGGAGTCTGCGGCTACGACATGATCGGGATGCTCGATGCGCCTAGGTGCCCCGAATGTGGGATAGGATGGAAGGCTGAGACTAAAAAACAGACCTTTAAGCCTCATTAGCCTATTTTCAATGCGGGCAGCCCTTTCTATTCGATATAATTGATGTCGGTGATCGGTCCAATGAAATCGTCAGCACGATTTTCCCAATATACTGATCGCGAGGGAATCCGCACCGATTCCTCGAAGCAGGAGACAAGAATCATGGAAAACATCATCCACGAACTGATCAATAACGAAGAAATATTGGTTGTGCTCGTCATCACCAGCGCCATTCTCACAATATCTATCGTCAAAGCCTTAACCTCGATGGTTGGCCGGCTCGCGGGCGAACGCACACGACGTGAGGTGGCGGCGTACATCGCAGAGGGTTCGATGACACCCGAGCAGGGCGAGAAACTCCTCGCATCTACCAAACAAAACAACGGCAGCTCTGGCTGCGGCTAAAACGCACCCAACACCCAAATGGTGCGTGCACGCACCAGCACAGGAACGAACCATGTCAAACATCTTTGAATCGCTCTCAAGCAACCCTCAGCTGCTGATCCCAATCGTTGCGATCGTCGGCGGAATTAGCGTCGCGATTATCGCAATCATCTTTGGGGTAATCAACACAATTGCAACCAATGCAGAACACGAAAAATCTCGCAGAGAGATCGCTGCCTATGTGGCCGAGGGATCAATAACCCCCGAAGATGCTGAAAAACTCCTCGCGTCATCCAAGAAAAACAAAAGCTGCTGCGGCTAACGCGGTTTCACAACACAAAAACAGACAGACT
Source organism: uncultured bacterium (assembly GCA_913062615.1). Taxonomy (GTDB): domain Bacteria; phylum Planctomycetota; class Phycisphaerae; order Phycisphaerales; family UBA1924; genus UBA1924. Next base: position 10,202 of record CAJXXI010000030.1, read on the forward strand.
CAGGAGTCTATAAATGCAACCAGATGTCATTCAAACACTCGTCGAGAGCGAAGATACCATGATCCCTTTCATGATCTTTGGCGTTGGTGGGATCGTCGCGGTGGTTGCGATTGTCTTCTCAACGATCAAACGGATCTCGATCAATGGCGAGCGTGAAAAATCACGACGCGAGATCGCGGCGTATGTTGCGGAGGGGTCGATGTCGCCTCAGGATGGCGTGCAGCTCATGAACGCATCACCCGACAAAGAAGCCTGATCGCTCAACTCACGCTCGACAACTCAGCACCAACACCCGCAACGCCTCGGCGATTGACCACGCTTGGGCTGGACACCCTTGGGCCAAATGCACGCCATCGGTCGGCTCGGCGTCGTAGATTTCGAACAACTGACCAGCGGCGTTTGAACGCATCTCGCCAACGAGCCCGAGCATGATTGCTTGGGCATTTTTACGCGATGAGTCATCGAAGTTGTTGAGCCGAAGCGTTGCCTCGCAGTATCCACCGAGCAGCCAAGGCCACACGGTGCCGTTGTGATAGGCGCAATCCCGATCCGTCATCGAGCCCTGATAATGCGGGCAATAGTGCTCATGCCCGGGATCAAGCGTCCGCAGCCCCACAGGAGTCAAGAGCCCATTGGTGACCGCATCAATCGCCGATTTCCCGATCGAATCAGGGAGATTCACGAGCGGCAAGCTCAGTGCAAAGATCTGATTGGGACGCAGCTCATCGGAGCTGATCCAGCGTGAGATCCGCACGCCGGGCTCGCGGGTGATGCAATCGACCAATCCACCAGCGGGGCCTTTGGCCATCCGATTGACGATCGAATCACGCGCTTGGGTTGCCCGGGCTTTGAGTTCTGGACGCTGATCGTTCATCAGCATTCGTGATTCGAGGGCATTGATCCACAATGCGTTGATCTCGATCGCTTTTCCATGGCGAGGCGTGAAGGCGGTGCCGTTGCGGAGGGCATCCATCCAGGTGAGCTGGGTGTTGGCGTCGCCGGCAGCGATCAAGCCGTCGTCTTCGTCGAGGGCGATGTGGTTGATGGTGCCCGCGATGTACGCGTCGATGATCTGATCGCACGCGCTGAGCAGTGTTGAATCCAAAGGCTTGGCTGATGCCTGCGACCACTCAAAACACGCATGAATGAACCAGAGTGACGCATCAACCGTGTTGTAGTGCGATGACCCGCCCGCATCGTCGAAGCGATTGGGGATCAGCCCGTGCTCGATGGCATCTGCAAAGGTGGTCAAGGTCTGGTGGGCTTCGTCGAATCGGCCGGTGGTTAGGAACAGTCCGGGTATGGCGATCATCGTGTCGCGTCCCCAATCCGAGAACCACGGATACCCCGCGAGCACCGAGACCGAATCGTGATTGCCGGTGCGTTTGACAATGAAATCGTCGGCGGCCTGCACCAGCATCGTGATCGCGCCACGGAGCTGTTGGTCTTCTGGATTCCCCGCTTGATCGAGCGCGAAGTTGATCGAAGATTGCAGCCGAGCGTGTTTGGCAGATGAGCACTTGTTCCAATCCGTCGTGGGCTCGGTGCTGATGGTCGCTTCGATGCTCAGCGATCGTTGCTCGGCTTTGTGGATGGTAGCCGTGAACACTCCGGGGCAGTACAGGTCTTCACGGTCGCTCTGCTGTCGTAATGATTCTTGGTGGTAGGTGATCCCACGCCAGATTCCAGGAATTGATTCCCAATCGATCTGGACGCCTCGGATCGAGAGGGTTGGATCGAATCCTGTGCGGGAGATGGCGGTGCCCGTGACGGCTGGCTCAACAATGGGCACTTGCTCGAAGTGCTCAAGCCCGATCGAACCGGGCGCATTGAGCTCGTGAAAATCGCGCATCGAAACCAACGGGCGGATTTCGATGGTGATCGGAAGATCAGAATCGATCCCAGATTCGATCTCGTAATCGATTCTGCACCCGCCGATCGCGTCGGCGATCCTCAGGGTCTTGCGGACCTGCACACGACCGAGCTGGGTCGAGATTGAATAAGTCCATCGGCAGCTCTGGGCATCCTTGACGAACTCGCTCAGGTGCGGGTTGGTGGCCAGCGGGTCTTGGTCGGCAAACTGGAACGCGGTGAGCCGAACATCGAGATCGCACCCGCAGTAGCCGCCCTCGGGGATATGAACACACTCGTCCAACGCGGTGAGGAGCATCGCCCGGCACACCGGAGGCGAGAGCGAGGCGCACAATAGCCCATGATACCGACGCATCGGCACGCCAACGATCGTCCCCATCGCGAATCCGCCGAGCCCATCGGGGAGGAGCCACTCTGATTCGAAGCCCAGCCCGGCGGGATCTAAAGGCTCGCCGAGTGCGAAGCTGGCGCTGAAGATCGGGAGCGTATCGGACGGGTTTGATGAAGTTTTTGATGCCATTGCACAAAGAGGATAGCAAGATCATCCCGGCGAGTAGACAGACCACTGCGAGCATGGGATACTCTCCCATGGAGACCACCCCAAAATCACAATCGAACTCAGTTTCATCAAATCCAGTTTCGTCAAAGATCGTCATGGAAGGGATTACCTTCGATGATGTGCTTCTGATCCCGCAGGCGTCCAATGTGATGCCCGCGACGGCGGACACCTCGACGCGGCTGACCAAAGACATCACGCTCAATATCCCGATGGTCTCGGCGCCGATGGATACCGTGACCGAATCAGAACTCGCGATCGGGCTTGCCCAAGAGGGCGGGATCGGGATTATTCATAAGAATCTATCGATCGAAGCCCAGGCACGCGAGGTCATCAAGGTCAAGCGATCCGCCAACGGCGTCATCACCGACCCGATCACGCTGGGCCCGGACGATGCCGTCAGCCGAGCGATCGATCTGATGCATGAGTATAAGGTCTCTGGGTTCCCGATCACCGAGGACGGCACGAGCGATCTGCGATCCAAGGGCAAGCTCGTCGGGATCCTCACCCGGCGCGATCTCAAGTTTGCCCGTGATGCGGACACCCCGATCCGCGAGGTCATGACCAGCGAGAACCTCGTCACCGCGCCCGCGGGCACAACGCTGGCGCAGGCCGAGGGCATCCTCAACCAGCTCAAGGTCGAAAAGCTCTTGCTCGTTGACGATTCGGGATGTTTGTCTGGATTGATCACGATGCGTGATATCGAACGCCAATCACAGTTCCCCAATGCGTGCGTGGACAGCCGAGGTCGGCTCCGGGTCGGGGCCGCGGTCGGCCCGAACCAGATGGATCGCGTGGCGGCCCTCATCGAAGCGGAAGTCGATGTATTGGTCGTTGATACGGCGCATGGACACTCGGGAGCCGTGATCGATGCGGTCAAAGAGATCAAAGCCGAGTACGATATCGGCGTGATCGCCGGCAATATTGCGACGGGCGAAGCCGCGATCGCCCTTGCCCAAGCGGGCGCCGATGCGATCAAGGTCGGGATCGGTCCTGGGTCGATCTGCACGACACGGGTGGTGACGGGGGTTGGGATGCCTCAGATCACCGCGATCATGAACGCGGTCGAGGGACTGGCGAGCATTGGCTCGGACATCACCATCATCGCCGACGGCGGGATTCGGTTGTCTGGCGACATCGCCAAAGCGATCGGCGCGGGTGCGCATTGCGTGATGATGGGCTCGCTGTTTGCCGGTCTTGATGAATCGCCGGGCGAACTGGTGATCTCGGGCGGTCGGCGATACAAGAGCTACCGAGGCATGGGCTCGGAAGGCGCGATGAACAATGGCTCGGCCGATCGGTATCGCCAGGCGGACAAGCTGGCATCGCTGAGCAAAGGGCCTCAGAAGTTTGTGCCCGAGGGGGTCGAGGGGCTCGTCGCGTATCGCGGGACATTGGCCGAGTACACCTACCAGCTTGTCGGGGGTCTGCGATCGGCGATGGGGTACTGCGGGTGCCCAACGATCGACAGCTTCCGGACGGATGCCAAGTTTGTGCGTGTTTCGGGCGCGACGGTCGTCGAGAACCACCCTCACGACATCAAGATCACGAAAGAATCGCCAAACTACACGATGGACCGTATTTGAGCCCCAAAACGCCAGTTTGTAAAACCCAATAGCCGATGAACCCAATACCAAATGAACCAGTATAAGATGACTGGAACAGATATCCCTACGGAGTACACCATGAGCATTTTACAATCACGAAACCCGGCGATGAGCATCCTGCAATCTGAGCGGGCGTTTGGGACTGAACAAGCACGCGTTATGACCCTTGGGGGCACGCTGACGGCCACAAGCATCCTGCTCTCGATCGTCGCGGTCGTCGGCATCCTTGTTTGGCAGAGCCTCAACGCGGGGTATGCCGCCGGCAACAGCATGCCTGGGTGGATTATGCCCGTCATGATCGGGACACTCATCGGCGGGATAGCCGTGTCATTTATCATCTATCGCAATCCCAAATCTGCACCGATCATTGCTCCGCTCCACGCGGCCCTAGAAGGCGCCTTTGTGGGTGTAGCAACTTTTTATATCCCGATGCAATACATGGCTGTTGAGCCGGGAGCTACCAATCCAACGGCAATGCTTGCTGTTCAGGCAGCTGTTGCAACCTTTGGTGTGACTGCTGCGATGCTTCTTGGATATGCCACTGGCGTTATCCGTGTTGGACCAATCTTCCAGAAGATCATGGTGACGGCTCTCATCGGGCTCGTCGTCTATGTCGTCGCGATCATGCTCCTAGGATTCATGGGCATCCACATCTGGAACGGCTTTGCCGATGCAGGACCAATGGGCATCGGGTTCAGCGTGCTGATCATCGGGCTCGCAAGCATGTTCCTGATCCTCGATTTCCAGTTCATCGAAAAAGGTATCGACGCACAAGCTCCCAAGTACATGGAATGGGTCGGCGCTTGGGGATTGATGATCACCCTCGTCTGGCTCTACATCGAGATCCTTCGCCTGCTCGCCAAGATGCGATCGAGCGATTGATTGACGAACCGACAAAAGACAGAAAAGCCCGGAGCATCACGCTTCGGGCTTTTTTTTATTCATTCCTATGACGGTGGCACAGGCGTCCCGCATGTGCCTTTTAGAAATCACGCCCCTCGACACCATTGGGGGTGTCGTGATAAATATTCGGTGTGCCCTTCTTGAGCCGATTCTGGACTGGTGAAGCCGCATCCGCATCGAGCACGCTGCGGGCGGAGCCGTCCGTAAAAAGGACTCCACGGGAGGACTGACTTCTATCGCCCCTCCTGAGATACGCCCTCGCGCCATCAATGAATATAATCTTCGCGCTCGGGTATCGCACCCGCCCCGCTCGAATGGATTGCACGCGAGCGACACCCGAATCGCTCCAAGTCCCGGGCGAAGCGACGAACGAGTTGCTCATGCGATAGCCAGGAGTCAACCATGAACCTTCGAGATCGAGCCAAGGGAGTCTGCCAGACTCACGACCCACCCCGGTCCAACTTGCGTAATTTTCGTTCCACGGCGCCACTCGGTGCATGACCGTCACCCACATGTAGGTCATGCTCCAAGGGTCGTCGTCAACAAAGATAATAGCAAGCGGATCATCGGGCGGGCCGACGAGGTGCGGCGTATTAGGAGGGAAGTATGGATACAAGCCGCCAGCGTCCTCGACATACAACTGCATCGAGACCCCGATCTGGCGAAGCTCACTGAGCACCTTGACCTCGCTCGCGCGGATTTTCGCGCCGCTGAGCGCCGGCAGCAGGAGCCCGATGAGTATTGAGATAACTCCGATCGAAACAAGCAGCTCGATCAGCGTAAACGCTCGCGGATTCCTTGATGGAGGATTGAACGACATGCTCACATCCACAACACCGGTAAAGCACCGAGCGTGCCCGTGGGGTCGTAGACCGCCGTGCGGTAGGGGATCCACTTGTTGCGAGACGGATCCCAGACGAAACTCAGCGTCGCATACAACACCTTAATCTTTGAAGTCGGCGTGTTGTCCGGAGGAAGCATGACTGGGATCCCAATATTGAACACTGTGCTGCCTTGTTCGACGAGTCGATTGGAGCCATAGACACCCGGATCACCGAAGGTTGTCTGCCTTCCGCCCCAGAGATCCTCCCCGAGTGTGACACTCCCGAGATCGAGCGTCGCACGGGTAGTCTCGATGGCAACACCGGCGTAATCGTATGTATCCGCGAAAACAAGCCAGAGTTTGCTGTCCTCGAACATGGTGCCTTGCAGCGCTTCGTGACCGTCACGCCCGAGCAACTCGCCCACTTGCGTCACATACACATCATAATCCGGGTTGAACATGAGACTGACCCGGTCGATGACCAGTTGACGAAGTTGCTGCTCATTGGGGAGCGATCGTCCATCGGTCGACTGAAGCAGACCGGGCGTAGATAACGCCCGGTCTGCTAACTGCTCAGCAACTTGGTTGCCTTCTTCAGGCGTACTTGGCTCGATAAAGGAATCAATCATATCGAGTTCGGCGATAGCAACGGTGTTCTTATAAACCGCTTCGCGATCTGAATGATCCGATTTAGGAACAAACTTGGTCGCTAGGAAAAACACACCACCGAGCGCAAAGATCACACCAAGTAATATCGAGCATTTATGATTAACTTTCATTCCGCGCAGTCCGTGCCGTATAGACAAACAGCCAAAACTGTTGGTGTGCCATTGGGAGTGGTACCAGGATCCGCTGTACACCCACAGTAGACGGCACCAACGGCATTCACTCCAGGACATTGTACACTATCGCAAATATTTGGCCAATCAGGATGGCATGCACTACATGTGTGTGGCGCAGGCACTGGCTTAGGCCCACCTACTTGTGCCAATGCAACGCTTCCCATAAACATGGTGGCGCTACATGAAATTACCCCTAATACACTACGAGAGACCAACTTAGATAACATTTTCTTCTCCTTTTGTTTTAAATTTACATAAAACACAAATGCAAGATACCCCCCCCGCACAACTGTGTCAAGTCGTAAAGCAACAAAATGAAATATTATTTTTATGAGCTGAACAAGAAGTTGCAAACATCGGCGTCGTGCATGACATAACCCTTGCCTTCGATGCGCATCTTGCCGGCTTCTTTGATCGCCTTCTCGCTCTTAAACTCGACGAGATCATCGACGCTGAAGCATTCGACGCGGATGAAGCCTTTTTCAAAGTCAGTGTGAATCACGCCGGCGGCTTGGGGAGCCTTGGATCCGATCGGGATGGTCCAGGCGCGGACTTCTTTTTCGCCTGCGGTGTAGTAGGACTGGTACCCGAGCAGGTTGTATGCCGCGCGGGCGAGCTTGCCTAGTGCGGGCTCGTTCATACCCATGTCGGCGAGCATCTCGATCTTGTCTTCTTCGTCGAGCTCTGAAAGCTCGGATTCGATCTGGGCACAGACCGGGACCATGACCGCGCCGACAGACTCGGCGTGCTCGCGGACCTTGACAGCCAATGCGCCTTCGCCGTTGGGATCGTCGTCGGAGACATTGGCGATGTACAAAATCGGCTTGGTCGTTATCAACCCGAGCATATCGCGAGCATTGACGAGATCCGGATCGTTGAGTTCCAATGAACGCGCCGGCTTTTGAGCTTCGAGGATCGGATCGAGAAGCTCGATGACCTTCATGCGTGCGATCGCGTCGCGGTCGCCACTCTTGGCGTTGCGCCGGGCTTTAGACGCTGCGTTTTCGAGCTTCTGCATATCGGCGAGGATCAGTTCGAGTTCGATGATCTCGATATCGCGGACTGGATCAACGGAGCCTTCGACATGGGTGATGTCTTCGCCACCGGGTGCGGATTCGAAGCATCGGACGACCTGGATGATCGCATCGACATCTTTGATGTGCCCGAGGAAGGCGTTGCCCTTGCCTTCGCCTGTGGACGCACCCTTGACGAGCCCGGCGATATCGACGAGTTCGAGGATCGCGGGGATGATCTTCTGGGTTTTGATGTGCTCTTGGATGATGTTTAGGCGAGGATCGGGGATCGGGACGACGCCGACATTTGGATCGATCGTCGCGAATGGGTAGTTCGCAGCCAACGCGCCGGCGTTGGTCAGTGCGTTGAAGAGGGTTGATTTACCGACATTGGGAAGCCCAACAATTCCAGCTTTCATCGTGAATCTCCGTGGATAGTTGCCGATCTGCTGATCTGATCAGACGGGCATGGATCATAGGCGATTCGCCCATCTGTTTTCGAGCCTATGAAAAACCAAATCCACGCACCTTCTGCGGTGCTTTGGGTGGTGATGGGGGTCGATAACCTCGTATCCAACACAACCGTGACCCATGAGAGAACTCCCATACTCCCATGGTGCGAGGCTGCTCAAGCGAGCCCAATAGTGTGTCGATTGGAAAAGTGGAGTTTGCCATCCCGTTTTCAACTCGCCCCAGGCATGGCGATTGATGAAACGACGCAGAGGATATGGAATTTACATGAGTTTGATTGAATCTGATCTTGCCAATGCACTCGAGCAAGCCGGCGGCGCGGTGCTGATTACTGACACAGATGGTCGCATTGTCTATGTCAATAAAACCTTCAGCACAACCACCGGGTATACCAGCGACGAAGTTCTGGGTAAAAGACCGTCGATGTTCCAGAGCAAAAAAACGAGCCGAGTCGTGTATGACGATCTTTGGAAAACAATCCGCGAGGGTAAAGTCTGGGACGGTCGGCTTCTCAACAAACGCAAGCCACAACTCCCGATGCGCATCGCCGGCGGGAATCCACGCAAAGAGAATAATGAGTATTGGGCGCGGATCACGGTCACGCCAATCCGCAATCGCCAAGGTGAAATCTACCTGTATGCTGCCGTTCAGTATGACATCTCTGAGCATGTCGAGACCCAAAGACTGCTCGACTTTGATCGTGTCGGCGCCCAAACACGGGCACAGATCGCCAGTGTGCTTCAGAAGACGAGCCCGCTGCATGATCGGGTAAGCGAATCGCTCGAAATCTTATCGAGTCTCGAAGAACTGCACATCGAAAATAAGTGCGGGATCTTTATCGCCAACAAAGAGCGCACACACCTCGACATGTTCGCTATGCACGGCGAGTTCAGCAAAGAGTTTATCGACCGCGAACAACAGATTCCGTTTGGAAACTGCTTGTGCGGGCGGGCTGTGGTCTCGGGAGAGATCATCATCTCTGATGATTGTTTCTGTGATGATCGCCATGAAAACACGTTTGTCGGCATGACCCCACACGGACACTACATCATCCCGCTGCGTGTCAACGACACCACCATCGGGGTGATGTTCCTGTATACCCAGGTATTCCCGAGCCGAAACCAGACCCGGATCGACATGCTCAAAAATGTCGGGCACCTGATCGCCCAAGCGATTCAGAATGATCAGATCGAACAACGAACTATTGAAACATCTGAATCGGCCATAGCATCTTCGATGGCCAAGAGCGATTTTTTGGCCAACATGAGCCATGAAATTCGCACCCCCATGAATTCGGTGCTGGGCTTTACTGAATTGCTGGAGCCGTACATAGGCAACGGCCCGCAAAAAGGCCACTTAAATGCCATTAGATCCAGCGGCAAGGCGTTGTTAAAGCTTATAAATGATTTGCTGGATTTATCAAAAATTGAA
>CAJXXI010000031.1 GCA_913062615.1 uncultured bacterium
ATCCAAAGGATCAACGAGCGTCAAGCAGCACCCGTTGTTGGCGACCGAATCGCCGGGTTTGGGGCGATAGTCCCATCCGAGTGGGTCAACCACCACCCGAACCCCCGTTTGGGTCTCCTTGAGAGTGTGCACAATCCCAACTTGTTGGATAATACCGGTGTACATCACCGAACCGTATGCGGTTTTGTGCGAACAGTCGCCTGCAAGTTGGTTTCAAGGGCACAATTGCCCGTCAGAAATGCCACTCAATCCGTGTAGCCGACCCGCTAGGCGGATATCATGCACCTCCCCGATCCGATCGGGCACCATGCTTATCTGCACCCATTGGGAGATGACTCAATATGTCTATTCTGTTCGAGAAATCCTTTTCTTCATGTTCTTTGTTCGCTGTCCTCCTCGCCGGGTCCGCCTGCGCGATTGGCGGGTGCGCCTCGACATCGTCGAACACAAGCACCACCCAACGGGTCGGAGCTGACCAAGAATGGAATGTCACCCACGCTGATTGGGCCGAGATTGGATATGAATGGCAGTGGACCGGGTTCCCACCACTCCAGCCCAACGCACTGATCGACCATGCCACCGCATACCACGATGTGCTCGTCTTTCAGGGTTCAGGCTCAACCCTCTCGGTGCTCGAATCATCCACCGGTAAAGTCCGTTGGTCACGACAGGTCGATCGCCCGTCAACCGTCTTCCAAGAATCTGTCCGCTTGGGCGACACGCTCTACACCGCTTCGGACACCGAACTCTGGGAACTCAACATCCGCAACGGCAACACGCTCGACCGCGACTCGCTTGGCACCCTGGTCAACACATCACCTTTGATTGTCGATAACCTCGCCATCTTCGGGACGCTCTCGGGCGAACTCTTCGCTTGGCAAATGGAAAACGATTTCAAACTCTGGTCATACAAGTTCGACGGCCCGATCCATGTCCCCGCAATCTCGGTCAACGATGACTTCATCGCTGCGATGTCGGAAAAAGGCGATGTCCGCACACTCGAGTCTATGAATGCACACTCAGGAATGAGCGTTCAGATCGCCGGCGGCACAGACGCCACATTGCTCACCGACGGCGTCGGGCTCTACATCGCATCCAAAGACCAATCACTCTACGCATTCGATGTCGAAGACGGATTCCGGTTCTGGCGCAAGCGGTCGAGCTCGCCGATTACCGTCCAGCACACCCTCCACGAGGGAATCATCTACGCAACCACCGAAGACACCGGGCTCACCGCGATCGATTCGGCGACCGGCGACACGCTCTGGTCAAACAAGTCCATCGGCGGATGGGCACTGACTGTTCTCGATGCCAACGAACTCATCGTCTGGTCCGGGTATGAACTCCTCGCCATTGACATAGAACGCGGCGATGTGATTACACGGATGCCTTTGAGCAATATCGCAGGCATCCGCACCAACTCGGTCAACGACGGCGACATCTACATCATCACGCTCGAAGGTTCCGTCGCCAAGTTCAGTCTCAAGTAAATCACCCAATCGTCTTGTTGTAAAGACGCACCACACCACCACCCATAAGGGATTCATCCAATGACCTCCACAGCACACGCTGCGGCTATCGCTCCCGACTCAAGACCGCAACTGGTCAAAGTCGCGCGGGCGCTGGTCTCGGTATCTGACAAAGCAGGCATCATCGAACTCGCCAAAGTCCTCAACGAGCTTGGCATCGAAATCATCTCCACCGGAGGCACCGCAAAGGCAATCGCCGACGCGGGCATCCCCGTTATCCCCATCGACCAGGTCACCGGATTCCCAGAGATGATGGACGGCAGAGTCAAAACACTCCATCCCAAAATCCACGGCGGGCTCCTCGCACGGCGCGACCTGCCCGAGCATGTCCAATCCATGAACGATCACGATATCAAACCAATTGATCTCGTCATCGTCAATCTCTACCCGTTCGAATCCACCATCGCCAAAGCCGGCGTCACCGACAGCGAGGCCATCGAACAGATCGACATCGGCGGCCCATCCATGGTCCGGTCCGCAGCCAAGAACCACGCATCCGTCGCGATCGTCACCGATCCATCCCAGTACGAATCCCTCATCGAACAACTCAAAGCCAACAACGGGCAAACCACCTTCGCCCTTCGCCAACAACTCGCTGCACAAGCATTCGTCCAGACCGCGAGCTACGACGCGATGATCGCCCAGTGGATGACCCGCAACGACACCGATACCCCCGACACACTCACACTGAGCTACCGCAAGGCCGACGATCTCCGCTACGGCGAGAATCCGCATCAAACAGCCGCATCGTATCGCGCCGTCGGTGCGCCCAAAGGCACGCTGATTGATGCGACCCAACTTCATGGCAAGCCTCTGAGCTTTAACAACCTCAACGACGCCTCCGCTGCCCTCGAACTCGTCCGCGCCATCGCACGGGTCGATGGCACCGAGCACGCCGCGATCGTCCTCAAGCACACCAACCCATGCGGTGCAGCATCGTCATCAACCATCGCCGGCGCGATCGACCAAGCCATCGCGGGCGATCCGATGGCGGCCTTTGGTGGCATCCTTGCCAGCTCGACCCAGATCGACCTTGCAGGCGCACAACGCATCGCCGCCGACGGCACATTCTTCGAGGTGGTCATCGCACCGTCCTACGCCCCCGATGCCCTGGCACTCTTGCAACAACGCTGGAAGAATCTCCGCATCTTGGCCGTCGGTGATGATGTCCCAGAAATCGCTACAGAAACCAAATACTTCCCCGGCGGGTTGCTCGTCCAAGGCCGCGATCTCGTCGTGCCCAACGCGAACGAATGGACACACGCTGGAGGACCAACACCAAGCGCTGAACAACTCAGCGCAGCCGCCATGCTCGAAACCGTCTGCCGAGCACTGTCATCAAACGCGGTGCTCGTCGGCGGTATCGAAAACGGTTCAGCCAGACTCTTCGGCGCGGGCGCAGGGCAGATGGATCGTGTCGCATCGTGCCTTGGCGCGGTGCGCAAGGCGGGCGAGTTGTGCAAAGGCTCGATCGCCTTGTCCGACGCCTTCTTCCCATTCCCTGACGGCCCACAGATTCTCATCGACGCGGGCGTATCAATGATTGTCCATCCCGGCGGCTCAAAGCGCGATGGCGATACCTTCGAACTCTGCGACAAACACAATGTCACCTGCATGACCACAGCTGTCCGTCACTTCCGCCACTAGACCCACTCCCAATCCATTTGTCCCTCCATGCGAACCGCGGGGAGGTAGCTGCAAAACCAGGCCGGGTGCCATGTAGGTGACGAAGTCTCCTGCATGTCTTCTCGGGTTCTTGTTTTCAAGGCATGCACCAGCACAGGACCGCTCCTCCAAGGCACCTAGAGCAAACCCGATTGTGCACGAACACGCTTGGATATCGGAAGTTTCTATCGGGCGTACACGAGATTCCAACCCTTAAAGCCCAATCTTCTCCGATCCTTCACCCCTTTCCCTGCGTATAAGGTTGTAGAGAGGACCAAAAACTGGTAGATATAGATATATGGCCCGCAGACCCAAGGCATCCAAGTCCAAACGCACCGCCAGAAGAACCAAAGCTGGCAACAGGGTCGGTGCCCACTCGATCGACGATCAGCAACCAGATCACATGCTGGGCACCGGCGCCCTCGTCGCAGCCGGTGCACTTCCCTATCTCAATGGATATGTAAACGATGGGCTCAGCGCCAAGGTCTTGGTCCTCAACCGCAACTACCTTGCATCGCGGGTGATCTCTGCCAAACGCGCGTTCATATTGCTCGCGCGTGAAGCCGCCGAGGTCATCCATGCAGACGACGGCTCGTTCGCCAACTACGACCTGATCACCTGGGCCGAACTTTCAGAACTTCAAAAAGAGTTCGAGCCTGACAACTACGACTGGGTCCGAACGGTCCGGTTTGATATCGCTGTCCCACGCATCATTCGGCTCACCGGCTACGACAAACTCCCACAACAACGCGTCAAACTCAATCGACGCAACCTCTTCGCACGAGATCACAACCAGTGCCAATACTGCGGCAACCGGTTCCCCACCTCCGAACTCTCGATCGATCATGTCGTTCCGCGCACACAGCGCGGCCCGGACACCTGGACAAACCTGGTGTGCTCATGCGTCCGGTGCAACTCACGCAAAGGCGGACGCACGCCTACGCAAGCGAACATGAAGCTGATCCGCAAACCGATCCAGCCAAAACGCAACCCGCTGATCTCGATCAAACTCAACAGCAAAAAATACGCCTCGTGGAAAACATTCCTCGATGAAGCGTATTGGTCGGTCGAACTTCGCTAAGTTTGTCTCAGGCTAGCCCATCGGCTTTGGCCGCGAGCTCGAAGTCTTTGTGCGTGATCCCGTTGGCATCGTGTGTCGAAACCGTCAGCATCACCTTGTTGTACCGGATCAGCACATCAGGATGATGCTGGACCTGCTCGGCATACTCAGCGATCGCGTTGACGAACTTCATCGCCCCGACAAAGTCGTCAAACTCGAAAGTCCGTTGGATCTGGTTGTTGAGCTCGATCCACTCGGTATGGGTTTCGAGACCGGCCGATATCTGCTCTTCGCTCATCTTATTGAGTGTCTGCTTGGTCATGGGCTCCTCCTGTGAGCTTCGACTTTGTACACATTTCCGTCAGCAATGGTTGCCCCAAGCATCGAGTGTACCCACAATCACCCGTGCATGAATCCATAATTCCAAATCTGCCTGATTCTGGCTCCCGGCAGCCAATCACCCGCTTGGCCCCATCGCCGACGGGTGCCTTGCATCTGGGTAACGCCTTTGCCTTCGCCATTAACTGGGCACTGGCGCGCAAACACGGATGGCACATCGCCTTACGTATTGAAGACCTCGACACACCAAGAGTCAAACCCGGCGTGATCGACCAAACCATCCGCACCCTCGAATGGCTCGGGCTCGATTGGAATTCAGGCCCAACCACCCAGACAGATCGGCTTTCCTCCTATCAAGAAGCCATGGAAACACTCGCCAAAGCCGGGCATGTCTATCCCTGCGAGCTGACTCGCTTACAAATCGAGCAGGCCGCCTCTGCACCGCATACGAATACCTCAGAAATTCACGAGACCCGATTCAACCCTAATCTCCGCCCCACCACCTTCCCAACCCGTTTCCACGATGCGGGCACCAACTGGCGATTCCAAGTCAATCCGGGGGCAATCGGATTTGTCGATACCCATATGGGCGAGCAATCCTTTGATATCGATGGGATTTTGGGCGATTTTGCAGTGTGGACAAAGCGAAATGCCCCGAGTTATCAACTCGCAGTCGTTGTAGACGATGCGGCTGCCAATGTGACTCAGATTATCCGAGGCAACGACTTGCTCGATTCAAGCTGCCGACAGCTGATGCTCTATCGGGCACTGGGGATCTCTGACGAACCGACTTATACCCATTTGCCTCTGATCCGAGGGGCTGACGGGCGAAGACTCGCCAAGCGACACGGCGATACCCGGATCGACACCTACACCCAATCGGGCACCTCAAACGAACGAATCATCGGCTTGATCGCGTATTGGTGCAAGATCACCCAAGAAAGATCGCCGATGTCTATTCAAGGGTTCCAAGAACGGTTCTCACTCGATACACTACCCACTGACGATATTGTCTTTACCCCCGAGGACGACGCATGGCTACGATCGTGACCCGCACCAACAGAGTTCTATTCATCCTTGCGCTCTTGTGCACATTGCCCCTGCTCGGCGGATGCTCCAAGCCCGCGATGGTCGATGGGGTGCTCCCGGTTGAAATCGGAAACAAGACCTTTGCTCTTGAGATCGTCGCCGACGACGACTCACGCAACCTTGGGCTCGGCGGACGCACCGAAATGGATCCAGACAAGGGGATGATCTTCTCGTTCCCCGATTCCAAGCTCCGCCGATTTGTGATGCGCGATTGCTCCATCGACATCGACATTATCTTTATCGACAGCGCCGGACGCATCACCGCGATGCACCACATGCCGACCGAAGAAGATAAACGCGACGACGAAACGCAATACGCCTACGAGTCGCGTTTGCTCAAATACTCCTCGCGTTTCAACGCCCAATACGCCATCGAGCTTGTCGGCGGCATGCTCGAAACCCTCAACCTCGAAGAGGGGCAACAGATCAAGCTCGATACCCAATACCTGCAATCCGTCACGAGATAAATAACTATCGGTCTCGATGCTCGCCCTGTGAGACCACAGGAATCGGCATGATCGCGCTGATCTGTCCTGATCGTCTATCCCAACTGCCCATAACCATCCGTGTGCGCACATTCTGCGTTGTTGGTCAACATCGCCCTGAGGAGCGACGATATGTGAATATCGCGCATCGTCAGCGGGCTTTGTCTGAACCCGCCGAGCTGGTGCGATCTGCGAAAGGGGCATTGAGGATGGGACGAGGCATTGCAGGTGAAAAAATATGTGGGCCAAAGATTCTCGTCGCGAGTTCTCTTGACAACGAAACTGGCGAGCGGAATGCCCCGCACATCAACCTCATCGCATCTCAGCTCGGACAGCGTGGGATCGGGCTTGAGCACATCTCGTTTGAAAAGCTCCTGTCTATCGAGCCAAAGAAATCCGCGATGCAGGCGCCCGTGCTTATTGTGATTTCGGAGAATGATTCAGACTCCACAATCAACCGCATCGCCGACCAGCTCCTCGATCATCTCTGCCCGGCGTTGGTGCTTGTCCCCAAATCCCACGAGCACGCGACGATGATGCTCCGCTCGCAAGGGATCATGTGCGAACCCAATGACATTGATCCGGTCCACGCTTCGATTATTCTCTGGACACTCGCCCAGCGCCAGCCGGCAATTCAACAGCTCTCGACCGACCTGAAGATCACCGAGATGTCGATCAACTCGGTCCACACCGAGATCAACAAACTCCACGAAGAACTCCAGAGCGCAGCATGCATCCAGCGAGAATACATGCCCAGCAAGCTGCCCGCCATCGAAGGCATCGATATGGGGATCATCTATCGACCGGCGTCGTATGTCTCGGGCGATATCTATGATGTGATCGAGCTCGATAAAGACCACACCGGGTTCTTCCTCGCCGACGCTGTCGGGCACGGCGTGCCCGCCGCACTCATGACCATGGTCATCACCCAAGGGCTTCATAAAATCGAAGGCAAGGGCGAAAACGCTCGCATCATCGAACCCGGCGAGGCGCTGCGCAGGCTCAACAATACCATGACCGAACACCAAGGCGAACAAGCCCGGTTCGCCACCGCGGTCTACGCCATCCACAACAAACGCACTAACACGATCACCGTGGCGGGCGCGGGGCATCCCCCTTCGTTGCTTGTGCGATCAGAATCTGGCGATGTCGAGCACCTCGAATCTGACGGGCCCTTGCTCGGGGTGTTCCCCGATGTCGAGTTCGGACAAGAGACCATCACCCTGCGCCCGGGCGATGTGTTCATCATGTATTCCGACGGGTTCGAGGTCGCCTTCCCAAATAAAGGCGCCGTCGGGGACGAACGCAAACGCCCAACGCTCACTTATCTCAAAGAACTCGCTGACGCGGGTTCAGGAATCGAGACCCTGGCCGACGCGATCGCCACGCTCGAATCTCACCTCGATAACCAAAGCGGTTCGCTGCACCAGCCCGACGACATCACCGCGTTGTTCTTCGCCAGCGTGGGATCGCTGAGTTCTACAGAATCCTGAATATCACCCGCCTTAGGCTGTAGAAGCCTCTGGATCGAGCGCACAGAAGATCGCTTCTTCTTTGCCATAGACCGTGAGCACATCGTCGGCAAGGATCTCAGTCGTCGAATGGGTCGCACCAAGATACTCGCCGGTAGCCCGCATGATTCCAAGCACCAGCACGCCCTCGAGGCTGAGTTTCGAGCCGGCGAGTGTTCGCCCAACTAGCGGATGATCATGCTCGATCTCAACTTGCATCACCGCGTACCCATCACGAGAACGGAGCACCGTCTCGTAGTCCATCGCATGGACG
The DNA here is from genome assembly GCA_913062615.1 of uncultured bacterium. Lineage (GTDB taxonomy): Bacteria > Planctomycetota > Phycisphaerae > Phycisphaerales > UBA1924 > UBA1924. Next base: position 7,953 of record CAJXXI010000031.1, read on the forward strand.
CCCTGAAACCTCTTGAGTGATGCTTCGATGATCCGTTCGAGGATCCGCCTGACGAACTTGAGCCGAAAGATTGTGCCTACAACTAAGATACCACCGAGAATCAATCCCAGCTTGAACAAAAACGCGCTCGAACCCTCGAACGGGATCATGTGATCGATCAGGTCTGGCTCGTTCTGAACAAAGGTGATAATCACCGTACTGAGCGCACCGGTGAGCCCGATGTTGCCGCCGATGATCAGATGCGATGCGATGCGCCGACGCGCCGGGTGCGACATGATCATCTCGGCTTCGCTCGTCGTGAACCCAACACCGAAGAAGCACGACACCGCCTGAAACTCGGAGACATCGCGAGAAAGTCCGGTCATCATCAACGCGGTCGCACCGATGCGAACGACCATCAACGCAACCGCCACGATGACCAACAATACGAGTAGAGGCATCGCGTTTCCTTCTTGGCGGGGTTTAGTCTTGGGCGGTGTCCGCGATCTGGATCGATGCGATCGCGGTGAGCAAGTCGGCAGCGAACCGGAACACTTTACTGAGCCCGGTGACAACCAATACGCTCATCACCTCGTCGGTGACGCCGCAGAGCACCAACTGACGCCCGTGGGCTTCGAGGTTCTTACGCAGACGCAAGAGCTGGGCGATGTTCGACGAGTTGACATAACTCACCTCATGGAACTCGAGCACCGCATGGGGCACCGGGTCGCCCTCGCTTGTTTCTTCGATGCGTTCACAGATCATCGCCAACTCATCGGAGAGCGCGGGCTCGTCGGCGAGATTGGCAATCACAATATTGTCAGACCAGTCCACAGCCATTATTCGTTCTCGCCTTTGCCCGCGTCATCTGACTCGGGCTTGGTGTCTGTTTTATCTGTAACATTCTCATCAGAATCATCGATCCACGCCGCAGAAATCACCGCGTCGCCATCCTTGAGCCCAACGACCCGCACGCCCTGTGCCCCTCGACCATAACTGGAAATTGAGTCGGCCGCCATGCGAACGAGCTGTCCTTTTCGAGAAATCACAACGACATCTTGGTCGTCGCACACGCCGATCGCCGCTACAGACTTTCCATTACGCTCTGTGGACTTGATATCGGTGCGTCCCTTGCCGCCTCGCGACTGGCTCCGCATCGGTCCATTTTCAGGATTTACGCGGTATTCATCCACAGGCGTCCGCTTCCCGTACCCGTTTTCGGTGATGGTCAGCAGGCACAAGTTTCGATCGTGCATCTCGTCGGTGGTGTGTGTCACCTCTGGATCATTCTCATCTTGCACCATCGGCACACGCATGATCCCGACGACCGTCGCGTCCTCACGCAGCTCGATCCCCTTGACACCCGCTGCCGATCGACCCATCTCACGAACATTCTGTTCGGAGAATCGGATCGCCATGCCGCCACTGGTAATAAGCATCAGATCATCATGCCCGGTGGTCTTACGAACATCGAGCAAATTGTCGTCATCCTTCAAACCAACAGCGATCAAACCAGACCGGTTCACATTGGCGTACGCCTTGAGCGCGGTGCGCTTGACGATGCCGTTGCGTGACACGAAGGTCAGGTAGTTCGACCCGGATTCAAAGTCGTTGATCGCCAGGTACGCACAGGTGCGTTCGCCCTTTTTGAGATCAATATAGTTGATGATCGGGCGACCCTTGCTCGTTCGGCTCATCTCGGGCAGCTCATAAACCTTAATCTTGAACACCCGCCCGGTATCGGTGAAGCACAACAAATCGTCATGCGTTGATGCCGCGAATAGGTGTTCGATGAAGTCATCATCCTTTGAATCGGATGCACGGATACCCTTACCACCACGCCCTTGCGACTGGTAGGTATCGAGCGCGACACGCTTGACATACCCGGCGTGCGAGATCGTGACGGCCATCTCTTGCTCTTGGATCAACGCGGCAATATCAATATCGCCCGCCGCCTCTTCGATCGAGGTCAAGCGTTCGCGACCGAACCGTTGCTTCATCTCTTGGCAATCCGAAACGATGATATCAAGGATCATCCGATGGTTTGCCAAGATCAGCTCGTACCCTTCGATCTCGATGATCAGCGCGGTGTAATCTTTGACCAGGCGTTCGATTTCGAGACCAACGAGCTGGATCAACCGCATCGATCCGATGGTCTCGGCTTGGATGCGCGTGAGCAGCACGCCGCCATCTGAATCGGCGTCGCGTAGTGTTTTCATCAAGCGTTCTGGGATCTTTGATGCCGCCGGGTGTGACGCGGGAATAGTGTATCGGCGATCCATCAGCTTGCCGATCGCTTCTTCGCGGGTCTGCGAAGACTTGATCAACTGAATAATCTCATCAATATCAATCACCGCATAGATCATGCCTTCGAGCACATGAGCCTTTTTCTTCGCTTCACGAAGCAAGAACTGCGTGCGTCGGGTGATGACCTCGACGCGGTGATCGACATAACACTCGATGATCTGCTTGAGCCCCATCGTGCGAGGCTGGCGATTGACCAACGCGATGTTGATGATCGAGAAGGTCTGCTGCAATGGAGTACATTGATACAACTGATTCTCAATGACCGCTGGATCAGCACCCTTCTTGAGTTCGATCACGATGCGGGTCTGTGCGTTTCGACCAGACTCGTTGCGGACATCGGCAATATCCTTAAGGCGTTCATCCTTCACCGCATCAACAATCTTCTCGACGAGCGTGTTCTGCACCAATGAGTACGGGATCTCGTCGATGACGAGCTGCTGCAATCCGCGTGTGCCGCGATCTTCGACATGCAGGTTGCCCCGCACCGTGACGCGCCCGCGTCCGGTGGTGTAGGCATCAAGGATGCCCTTGCGACCCAAGATGCGACCCGAGGTCGGGAAGTCCGGTCCTTGCACCCCGCGATAGATCACATTGCCATCTTCGTCAACCTCGTCGCGCATCAGATCCATCAACTCGATCTCAGGCGTGTTGACCACACGCACGATTGCATCGAAAATTTCGCTCGGGTTATGTGGCGGCAAGCTCGTCGCCATACCGACCGCGATGCCCATGCCACCGTTGATCAGCAGGTAAGGAAACTTGCCCGGCAATACGGTTGGCTCGAGCAACCGATCGTCGTAGTTGGGTTGAAAATCAACGGTGCCAAACTTGATATCAGCCATCATATCAACCGACGCATGGGTCATGCGTGCTTCGGTATATCGCATCGCCGCGGGCGGATCACCATCGATCGAACCAAAGTTCCCCTGTGGATCGACCACGGGTGTGTTCATTTTCCATTTCTGCGCCATGCCGACCATGGTTGGATAGATTACGGACTCGCCATGCGGGTGATAGTTGCCCGAGGTATCGCCACAGATTTTGGCACACTTGAGATGCTTCTTGTTGGGGCGAAGATTGAGATCATTCATCGCGACCAAGATGCGACGCTGCGAAGGCTTGAGCCCGTCGCGGACATCGGGGAGCGCACGATCCATGATCGTGCTCATCGCATAGGTCAGGTATGAGTCGGCGAGTTCTTTCTCAATCGAAAGATCAATCGCTTTGGTGTGCGTGCTCGTCGGATCATTTTCCGCGGGCGACGACGCGCCGTTTTCGGTCGAGTCATCAGGCGGGAGATTATCTGGCATTCGGGATTCTCCGATGAATATTCAATCAGTCGAGGCATGGAATCAGGCGCACAAATGCCCCCGTATCCCAATGCGAACGGGACCGAAAATCATAGGCGCACCACCGAATTTTGGCTCGGAATCAACCCCAAAAAAATACCGAAAAAACACCCGTATCATCCTTTAAATACTGATTTTGAATCGATCACCTAGCGCTGGGCTTTGCTCATGATCACATCGAACGATCGGGTCGTTTCGATCAGTGTCAACAACGCCATCGCGTCGGCTTCGACGGGCATCCGCTGATCCCACATCGCCTTGCGAACCCCCCACTGCGCCCCCGAATGGGCCGCATAGAGGTGCATGTTTTCGACATCGGCGCACAACTGACGGATGAACCGGATCGCGTCGATCTGGTGCCCGATCTGGATCGGTACCTGGCCCGAGCTGATGGTGCCGGGCGTGAACCGCTCGTCGCCGAGCATCGTCGCGATCATCGCCATCGGCTTGGTCCCGATCCAGCTGGGCAATGGCGTGCTCGAGCTGGTAAACACAATCCCGCCCTCAAGATCACGATCCATCCACGCCAAATCTGATCTCGCGAGTTGATGCTCCCAGACCAGGCTCCGCATGTTGTACAACGCGGGCTTGCCGACGAACTCTTCTTCATCCCCACCCTGCTCGATCGCTGCCCATCCCAAGAACGGCATCTGCCCAACCAAACCCGAAGCCAATGTCGATTCGAACACATCACCCAACGCCGACGCGGCAGCTTTCGTTCGGTTCCGTGGATCGAGCTTGCTCGCACGCACCAACGCATGCACCACCAACCCCTGCGAACCCATCGGTAATGCCTCGTCGAACCCACCCGACTCGCTATACAACCCGTCGAGCGTCTCGATGCACCGTGTGCGCAGCGTGTTGAGGGCTTTGTCGCCGAGGATGTCAACAAGTGGCAACTCGCCCAGTGCGATCACCGCCATGCACGCCCCGACCGGGTCATCCCATGCTGCGACCTCATTCTCTTCGACAATCGCGAGATCGCCCAGCACAGACTTGGCAAAGCCGTGGGCTTGGCGGTGGAGCTTGCTCTCGCCCGATTCTCCAAACCGCAAGAGTGCGTACGCGCTGATCGCCTGATCGAAAGGCGATGCGAACGCCGATTCGCTGATACCCGTCACCGGATCAAGCGTGCCCATCATCCCATAGTGCTCAACACCCGCCCACCTTCGGTTCATCAGGTGCCCCGCAATCTTCGCCGACAACCCCTCGATCGAACGGATACTGATCTCGGATTCATTCACCACACGCCCGCCACGGTCTATAAACGCAGCACCCTGCGACACGCCCGGCTGGGCGAGCACGACAGGCTCGAACCGATAAAACGAGTACCCGCTCTGAGCGAGTTGCTCTGGCTCACGGAGCATCGCGCTCCCATCGCCCGCGAGCGCATTGGCCAAAGCCATCGCGCTCTGGGTCATATCGGTGTTGCGGGCGAGCATGGATTCTGGGCCGAGGATTTCGAGCTCTTCGCCGCGCCGGACCACGATGCCCAAGACGCCGGGCGTGTATCCAAATCCGGGCGATGCGATTTCTGATTCAGACATCGGCACCAGCACATCGGCAACCTCAATCGTGATCGTGAGCTTGGCAGCTAACTCGGCGATGTACGTATCCCACATCGCGTCGCGATCTTGGGTCAGCTTGCTGTTGGCGTCGCGCATCGCTTGCTTGGTCGCCTGATACACAAGCATGGTTGACGGATCGAGCGACACACTCGATCCGCGTCCGAAAACCCGCCCGTCGAGACGAAGCGTCACGATGACAGCCGACATCGCAACGCTCTGGATCTCAGATTGAACATCTGCCTGATCACTCGTTGGCATCTCCCAATCCCGCACCCACCGGTCAACCATCGCATACGCCTCAAGGCTCGCCTGCACCGAAAGCGTCGGCTGGGCAACGCCCACAGACCCAAACCCCATCAGGATCAACGCCCAAAGCCAAACTCGCCTTACTTTGTTCTCGTTCGTGTTATCGGTCCTGTTATCAGTCGTAGTCATGCGATTGGCCTTGTGTTGCGGTATCGAGAAAGATGTGGGCATGTGGTGTTGTGTTCGTGCATCATGATGCCGGTGTTCCACAAACCTGTGCGTCCGAGAAGGAATCAAAACCCCATTGACGCCCGCCAAGGCGTGTGGTAGGGTGGTATTGATGGTATTGGCACACCCGTTGCATGTGTTCTTATACAACTGAAAAAAGGATTTTCTTATGACAGCAACAATGACCCAAATCTTCGTAATGACAACTGTTCGTCGTCGCATCGCGATTTTGACCCTCTTGAGCTTTGTCGCCCTTTGCTGAATCATGTATTTTACCTCCAAGCATCACACGCATGGCCACCATGCATCGTGTGGTGCTTTTCCGGATTGTGAGACACGAGCATGCCTTTGATGCTTGTGCCGAGTCCTCTGAGTACCGCGTCACGCCAATGATGGCGTCTGATCCGTGTTGACCGAAAGATTACGCGCCCAGGGACACTAAAAAACGCCCCGACCACTTGTTGGCCGGGGCGTTTGCGTTTTGGAGACAATAAGTCTGCTACAGACTCAACTCAGGTTTAGAGCTCGATCTTGTCGGTACCCATGGCACCGTGATCATCCATACCACCCTTGGTTGGCATCTTCATGCCGCCCATGCCGCTGCTCGATGAGCCGCCGCCGGTTGAACCTTCTTCTGAGCCGCCTTCGCCGCCTGAAGCATCGCCCCACTGGGCACGCTTGAGCGAGAGGCCGATCTTGCGGTCGTCGATATCGACGCGGAGGATTTTGACATCCACTTCCTCGTCAACGGTGACGACATCTTGCGGGTTCTCGACCTTGTGGTCGGCGAGTTCCGAGATGTGCAGCAAGCCTTCGAGATCATCTTCAAGCTCGACGAAGACGCCGAAGTTGGTGATCTTGGTGACCTTACCACGCACAACCATACCTGGTTGGTATGCACCGGGGATCGCTTCTGCCCACGGATCTTCCGAGAGCTGCTTGATACCAAGTGAGATACGCTGCTTGTCGCGATCGACATCAAGAACAACACACTCGACCTCGTCGCTCTTCTTGTAGAGCTCGTTTGGATGAGTGACCTTCTTGGTCCATGACATATCGGAGATATGAAGGAGACCATCGATGCCCGGCTCGATTTCGACAAACGCGCCATAGTTGGCGAGGTTGCGGATCGTGCCGGTGACAACAGTACCGTTTGGATACTTCTCGGAAACGAGTTCCCAAGGGTTGACCTCGGTCTGCTTCATACCAAGCGAGATTTCCTGCTTGTTCTTGTCGATTTCGAGCACAACCACATCGATCTCTTCACCCGGGGTGACGATCTCTGATGGATGGTTGACACGCCGTGTCCATGACATCTCGGAGATGTGGACCAAACCTTCGATGCCGTCTTCGAGGCGGATGAACGCACCGTAGGACATGATGTTGACCACTTCGCCCTTGATGCGAGCACCAACAGGGAACTTGCCTTCGATCTCTTCCCATGGGGAGGACTCGGTCTGCTTGAGACCAAGAGCGATCTTTTCTTTCTCGCGATCGATATTGAGCACCTTGACCTCGACCTTGTCGTCGATCTTGAGCAGCTCTGAAGGGTGATTGATCCGTCCCCATGACATATCGGTGATATGCAAGAGACCATCAATACCACCCAGATCAACGAACGCACCGAAGTCGGCGATGTTCTTGACGGTACCAGTGATGACCTGACCCTCGGAGAGGTTGGACATCAGGTTCTGCTTGGCCGCCGAGCGTTCGTGCTCGACGAGCTTACGACGCGAGATCACGATGTTGCGACGTTCGGTATCGATCTTGAGGATCTCAGCGCGAACCTTGCGGCCGATGAACTCATCGAGATTATGCGGGCGACGGATATCGACCTGCGAAGCAGGGAGGAATACTGGCACGCCGATATCGACGAGCAAGCCACCCTTGATCTTCCGCATGACGGTACCTTCGACAATATCTTCTTCTTTGGTGGTGTCCACGATACGCTGCCAAGCGATCTGACGATCGGCTTTGCGCTTCGAGAGCTCGATGAGACCGTCGTCGCCTTCGAGCGATTCGAGCAACACATCGACCTCGTCACCGATCTTGAGCTCGGTCATCGCCGCGAACTCTTCGCGTGGGATCAGCCCTTCGCTCTTGAGCCCGACTTCTACAACGACATCGTCGCCGGCGAACCCGATGACCTTGCCCTTGATGAGCTTGCCAGGTGTCAGGTCGGTCGCTTGGTCGGAAAGGATCGTGTCCATCCGCGTTTCGGAGTCGGCGTTCTCGCCAAATGCTTCTCCGAGCAAGGCCATCGCTTCGTCGTCAGCGATTCCAAGTGACGCGATTAGATTCTCGTCGATCATAGTTTATTATCCTTCCATACTCTTTCGAGTATCGCAGGGGGGCTTCCGCAACTGATAGGCCGATTCAGTTCCGTGTTTCCCTGCATCCGATCTGCGAAATACGCCCGATCAGACTGCACCGAAATCGGTGCGGCTTGGGTCAAATTGTCTCTGCCTACCCAGACCATCTAGGAGCAAAGCTTCGGCCTCCCATTGTTCTCCCTCGCGGAACCAACAATAGGGAGAGAAGGATAGAGCGCAAAATCCGCTAGGGACAGGAATTCCACACCGGATTTCATCTGAATTCCACAATCTTTTGTCGCCACTGCCTGCTCAATCTTGCGCTGATCCCAAGGCCTGTTCACGACTCAGAAAAATGGCTCAAAAATGTCTCCCCGAAAATACTTTCCATGCGTGTCCGAACTGGGTTTACCCTTCGATATCGGGTACCATTCATGATCTATTGGCTTTATTGGGAAGCCAACCATTCGGCCTATGCAGCGACCGAATGACTCCATGCCTTTCTTCACCACGAAGAACACGCAAGGAGCGAATCCGCTGCAGGTGACACATCAACAGCATGTGCATTTGTGATTGGGTGTGAAGCATGACTCCAGCAACCGCAACCGAACTCCCCCGCGGCTCAGTGACTGAAGAACTCGGATTCCCGAACGATCCAAACAACCTGTATCTCCAAACCGTCAACACTATGCTTGAATCGGCAGAGCTTGTGAACCTCAAGCATCGCACCCGCATCATCCTCGCTCAGCCAAAGAACGAGATCATGGTTCACTTCCCAGTGAAGATGGACGACGGGCATCATCGCCTCTTCAAAGGTTACCGGATCCAGCACAACAACGCGTGTGGTCCATACAAAGGCGGATTCCGCTTCCATCCAAATGTCCACCTTGACGATGTCAAATCACTCGCACTCCTCATGACCATGAAGTGTGCCGTAGTACGCATCCCATTCGGGGGCGGCAAGGGCGGCGTCAATGTCAACACCCGCGACCTCTCCCATGGCGAACTCCAACGACTCACCCGACGATACTGCTCGGCCATCATGGATCAAATCGGTCCTGATGTCGATATCCCCGCACCAGATGTCGGCACCACCGCAGAGATCATGGCGTGGTTCGCAGATACATACATGATGTCCTCATCACACCAGCATCACGACGCACTCCGCGTCGTCACCGGAAAGCCTGTTGAATACGGCGGCTCCGCCGGCCGCCTCAAGGCAACCGGCCAGGGCGTCGCAGACACCCTCGCTGAAATGCTCCCAGGTATCGGCATCTCACTCGAAGGCATGAAGGTCTCGCTGCTTGGCTTTGGTAATGTCAACGGCTGGGCCGGGCAGATCCTCCAAGACATGGGCGCCAAAATCGTCGCGGTCGCAGACCACACCGGTTTCATCCGCAACGACAACGGCATCGATTGTAAAGCACTCTACGCCCACAACATGAAGACCGGAGGCATCGCTGGTTACGAGGGCGTTGATGTCATCGACAAGGAAGCGTTCTACCGCACCCCGGTCGATGTCTTCATCCCAGGTGCACTCGAACAAATGGTCACCGAACTCGAAGCAAGCTGGCTCGACTGCAAGGTCGTCGCAGAAGCAGCAAACGCGCCCTGTGATCCAGGTGGCGAACGAAAGCTCGACGAAAAAGGCATCGAAGTGATCCCCGCGATCCTCGCCAACGCCGGCGGCGTCACCGTTTCGTACTTCGAATGGGTACAGAATAAAAACGCAGTCACATGGTCAGCAGAGCAAGTCGACCGCGAGCTCAACCGCCACATGGTCGTCGCAGCTCAACGCACACTCGCTCGCCGAAACGAACTCAAGTGCACCCTGCGTCAAGCTGCCTACGCGACCGCACTCGATCACATCGGCGATGTCTACAAAGTCCGCGGCATCTTCCCATAAACCGCTTCATTCAACAATCAAAAGGACACCCTTCGGGTGTCCTTTTTTTACGCCTTCACTGCCCTCTAATGGACGGGCAAGACATTTGTATTGTTTAACGACGAGCCCGCTCGAACTCACTTCTCCGTGCTGCTCGCTTTGGAGTATCGCCGGAGCAACTCAACAATCCTCGGCTGCTGGCGATCGATACGCAAAGATTTCCGCATCGCCGCGACCGCTCGCTCGCGTGCGCCCCCGTCGGTCTTTGATGACCAAAGATACTGATTCAACTCGCACACCGCCGTGCCGTTGTATGCAGGGTAGTGCGTCGGGTCTTGGTCGGCGGAGTTTCCAAACGCGACCAAGCTCTCGTCGTATCGCTTGAGCCGAAACAATCCAGAGCCCAATCGTTCATACGCGATCGCGTCTGGCTCGATCCGGACGAGCTGATCAAGCGCCCCCACCATCTCGGCGTAACGCCCGAGCGTGTTGAGCGACTCGCCCATGTTGAGCAGCAAATCTGCGCTGGGCACATCCATCAACTCGCCGGCCTGCTGATACTCAATCACGGCTTCTTCATGACGATCGACCGCTGCGTACACATTGCCAAGGTGCAGCCGGGCACGACCACTGGGCGGATCAGACCGCACCGCACGCTGGGCATAGGGCATCGATTGCTCAATGCGCCCGAGTTCGAGCAGCACAATCGATATCCCAAGGTTCGCATCAAAGTCCGCAGGACGAATCGACAACGCACGAAGGAACGCCCGGTTGGCATCGTCGAGTTGACCCAGCCGATGGAGCACCTGCCCGTGACGATACTGGGCCATGAAATCACGAGGCTTGGACCGCACCGCGAGAGCAAACTGACGCTCGGCGAGCTCATACTCCGCCATCTCCAGATAAATATCGCCCGCTTCAAGGAAGGCCATCGTGAACTGAGGGTTATACGCGATCGCCCGTTCGAGCTCGCGCAATGCCGAGATCAGATCGCCCGATGCGTGCATCTCCACTGCTCGCGAATAGCTCGCTTCGTGTTTAGGCAGACGATTGAACACACGCCCTAGCTCAGGCTCGATAATCTCGATCGCAGGATCGTCTGTATGCTGGGCCGAAGTGTCAATCTGTTGGGTCGATGGACGATCGTCGACGATGCTCATCCCCGACGGGTCCACCCGAGTAATCGGTTGATCTACAGGATCGGCCAGCTGGATACCAGCACTTTGTGTTGGCGTAGACTGT
>CAJXXI010000032.1 GCA_913062615.1 uncultured bacterium
CCCCCCCCGCCTGTCAAACGAAAATGACGCGTTTATATGATATATATCTAAAACACATATTTAAGTCGGCATAACACAAAACTGTGTTTTTTGAACCTGTGTCACTTTTGCGCTCGCACTTGATCTCCATCCCATTCTGAAACAGCGTCACGCTCGTCCTTTCACCTTCGTCTGAGGCATCACCCCTCATCAAGCACAGCGTTGTATCGCGCCATCACCTTCACGCGTGTCACCAACGCCAGAGGCTTCTCGCCGGCGAAACCATCGACTAAAACCAGACTCGAAATCTCGTGGCGGGCGAACTTTTCCATCACCGTATCGAGGTGTTCGTCGGGCTTGATCACCGGGAAGTCGGAGCGCATGAGTTCGGCGACCAACAACAACGGGATGGCTTCGCGGTCGATCAGGGCGGTGCGCATGTCGGCGCCGGTCACCATGCCGATGTATTTGCCGTCGGCGTCGACCACCGGGAAGTCGGGTACATTGTGGTGCGCGTGCAGGGTGATGAGTTTGCTCAACGGATCGGACGCATACACCGGTTCGGGCGGAAGCGGTGCGTGATCAACACTGCTCACGGGCACATGACGCAGCAGCGACATATCGCGATTGGTGCCGATCCGCACGCCGGCGCGTCGGAGCTTGGCGGTGTAGATTGAATCAGGCATGAGCTTGCGTGTCATCGCGGTGGACACAATTGCCGCGAGCATAATCGGGGCGAGCACATGAGGCTCGCGCGTAATTTCAAACAGAATCAGAATCGCAGTCATCGGCGCAAAGGTCGTCCCGGCGATCACCGCAGCCATCCCAACCAACGCATACGACGCCGGCGATGAACCCTCTGCGATCAACCCAGCTTTATCGAGCACAATTCCAAACACCCCACCGATCGCGGCTCCAGTAAACAACCCCGGCGCGAAGACGCCGCCGCTGCCACCCGACGCGAGCGTGAAGGTCGTCGCCAATATTTTCGCAACCACCAAGAACGCAAGCACCCCGATCGCGCCCCACACAACCTGACCGTCAAGATAACTCGTCGGAGCAACAAGGTGCGTGATCACGGAATACCCATTTCCAAAGAACGCCGGGATCGAGCTGTGCTCGCTGCCAAGGATTTCATTACCGGGCATCGCGGCAAACGCCCACATCCCAAAGATGCCCAGCACACCAAGCATCAACGCGCCGAGCACGGGCTTGAGCACCGGGTGCAATCTCATCTTATCGAACACATCTTCGCCGCGTTCGAGCACCATCGTAAATGTCCACGCGCCGAATGCACAGAGCACGCCGAGCACGATATAGCTGGGCAGCTCAAGCACACTAAACACATAGTCCGGGAGTTCCATGTAGAAGATCGCGTCGTTGTCGCCGAGGATCACCTGCGTCATCGCGGTCGCAAAGACTGATGCGATCACGATGGGTGTAAAGGTCTTGAGCGAGAAGTCCCGAAGCAGAATCTCGAGAGCAAAGAATACGCCGGCGATGGGCGCGTTAAAAATACTCGATATACCCGCTGCGGCACCGCACCCAACGAGCGTCCCGATGTGACGCCGAGGCACGCCGAGCCACCGAGCAACCACCGAGCCCGTCACGGCACCAATCTGAACAATCGGGCCCTCGGCACCCGCCGAGCCGCCCGTGCCCACGGTGCAGATACTCGCGACGACTTTGACGAACCCGATCCGCGCGGGGATTTTTCCGCCCTTGCGAACAATCGCATCCAAGACCTGAGGCACCCCGTGCCCGCCGGCTTCACGCGCAAAGCGATACACCAAGAGCCCTGTGAGCAACGCCCCGATCATCGGGATCGCGGGCAACATCCACCAGGCCATCTCGCCTTGCAGGTGCTCGGTCCAGTGCTCGGCCCGCATCAACCCACGAGAAAACAAGACCGCACCGATCGCGGTGATCGCGCCGATGATCGCGCCGAGCACATTGAGCCACCCGTCAGGATGATCGTGCACCTTGGCGCCAATGGTTCGTAAAATGTCCTTCGAGCTGAGTTTCATAGCATACCTGAGGGCGTGAAAAGTTCACGACAGACATGATAGACAACATCAACTGGCAGCCACGGCTCTTGGGTCCTCAAGCAACACTAACTCGTCAACCTTTGGCGCCTCGGCGATCGGCTTGCCCTTGGCATCGGTCAACACGGTGCCGTCCATCTTGGTGATCGTCGCGACCGGGTGGAGCTTCTCGTGGGCAGCGAGCTTGGATTCGAGATCGGACTTAATGTCCTCTTCGAGCCCAGCCCACTTGCCTCGCCCGCGACATTTGGGGAACCGAGAACACCCAAGCCAAGGCCCACGCGCACCGTTGCGAAGATTCAGCGGGCTGTCACAGTTGGGGCATGGCAGCTCGGTCTCCAAAGGCGGCACGCTGGGCGCGTTCACAAACCCGTTCTTGTCGATGTTCAAGATCAACCCGTCATCATTCGTCTCGCCCTCTTCGAGCGGCGTCGTCAGGAATGGCCCGAACCGACCCGTCTTCTTGATCATCGGACGACCGGTCTTGGGACACTTCACATCCACGAACTCCGCCATCTGAGGCTTGCCCTCACGATCACAAGGACACGCATAGTTGCAATCCGGATACGTCGAACAGCTCAAGAACCTGCCGTTCTTTCCGAACCGATACACAAGCGATGATTCACACTTCTCGCACCGGTACTCCTCGGGCGCAGGCTTGATTTCGGCCTTGGCGTGGGTCATCTCCTCATGGGCCCGCGCGAGGCTCTTGGAGAATCGCCCATAGAACTGTTCGAGCATGTCGATCCAGTCGAGATGCTCTTCTTCGATCTTGTCGAGGTCTTCTTCGAGCTTGCGGGTATAACTCAGATCCATCAGGTTTGGGAACCCTTCGATCAGCTTGTCGGTGACGACCTCGCCCAGATCGGTCGAATAGAACGCCCGCTGGATCTGCTCGACATACTTGCGATCCTGGATGGTCTGGATGATGCTCGCATAGGTCGATGGGCGGCCGATCCCCTCGGATTCAAGGATCTTGATCAAACTTGCTTCGGAGAACCGTCCCGGAGGCGCGGTGAATTTTTGGTTGACCGCGAAATCAAACGGGTACATCGCTTGCTTCTCTTCGAGCTTGGGCAAGTTGAGTTCATCGCCCGATGTCGGGACGCCGCTGACCCGGAAATGGCCGTCGAAGGCCAGTGTTCGACCGGTTGCGCGGAAGAGTGCTTTGTTTTCCTCGCCGCCACGGATCATCACCGCGGTCGCATCCCATTCGCCCGCCACCATCTGGCAGGCAACGAAGCGTTCCCAGATGAGCTTGTAGAGCTTGTATTGATCGGGCTTGAGCGATTTGGCGATCGCGTCGGGGTGGCGTGAAACATCCGTAGGCCGGATCGCCTCATGTGCCGCCTGCGCGTCTTTGTTGGTGGATTTGAAGAAGTTGGGTTTCTCAGGCAGGTACTTCTCGCCGTAGGTTGAGCTGATGTGGTTTCGGCACGCGGTCAACGCTTCGCCGTCGATGTGCGTCGAGTCGGTACGCATGTAGGTAATCAGACCGACCGGGCCTTCTCCGGGGATTGTCACGCCTTCGTACAACCCTTGTGCTGCTCGCATAGTGCGCTGCGCACCGAACCCGATGCGTGAAGATGCTGATTGCTGAAGCGTCGAAGTGATGAAAGGCCCAGCTGCACGCGACTTGGTCCGCCTGGTCTCGATCGACTCGATCGTGTAGTTCGCATCGCTGTCGACCACCCCGGTGATGTCCCGCTTCCACCTTGCGGGCCCACGCCCGCGTTCGTCTTCGTTGACGAGAGTATTGATCTCGCTGAGCCCACACGATGCTGCGATGCTCGCGACGGTTGCACCCAGATCGTGGCTCTTGGAATCTTCAAACGCTTTGGCCACCGCTGCGACCCGTTCGGTGACCGTATCTTCGTTCAATACCTCAGGCACAGGCACGATTGATGTTGCCAAAATCCGCGGATCGAACTTCTGCCCGTCAAACTCAACGAGCTCTGCACGAACCGTGTTGTTCCTTGCGAGCCAGGCGTTCTGCGATTTGACCGTCCGTCCCTTGCCCTTCTCGTCGCGCTCGGCAAGGTAGTCTCGCCACTCTGAGCCGAGCTTGCCCGCGTTGGCTGCGTCGAGCGCGAAGTAGCCTTGGATCGACCAGTATTCATCGGGGATAAACGCACGGATCTGGCGTTCGCGTTCGACGATGATTCTCACCGCGACGGACTGCACACGCCCGGCGCTTAGGCCACGCGCGACCTTCTTCCAGAGCAAAGGCGACACCTGATACCCTACGATTCGATCGAGAATCCGCCTTGCCTGCTGGGCGTTGACGCGTTCTTCATCGATCGGCTGCGGATTATGAAACGCCTTATCGATTTCCTTCTTGGTGATCGCGGTGAAGATCACACGCTGGGCATCCTTGGATTCGATCTTGAGTTCCTGGGCGAGGTGCCAGGCGATCGCTTCCCCCTCGCGGTCGAGGTCGGTCGCGAACCAGATCTGCCCGCCGCTGGCGAGTGCATCCTTGGCGGCGTTCTTCAGGTCCTTCATGACCTGCTCTTTGCCCTTGAGGATCTCGTAGCTGGGCTTAAAGTGATTGTCGATCTTCACGCCCGGTACCGGATCTTTGACTCCCTTTGGATTCTTGCTTGGCAAATCGCGCACATGACCCACCGAAGCGAGCACGACAAAATCGTTGCCCAGATGCTTGTTGATGGTCTTGGCTTTGGCGGGGGATTCCACGATCACCAACGATTTGCCGATCGCGTCGCCCTTTTTGTAGTTCGACCCGAACGATTTGCGCCCGGTTGCTTTCTTCGCGACCTTCTTGCCAACCTTCTTGGTGGTCTTCTTGGTCGTTTTCTTTGTAGTCTTCTTGGTCGTGGTTTTCTTGGCCATGTGTTCTGTTCTCTTATGGTGTGTGGTGCTGGAACAAGCCGATCTGGATGTCGTTCATTTTTCGATCACTATCCTTTATAGCCACTCTGTAAAAAGTGCACCATAAAGACCTTTCGGGCATTGAGCGAACGCGACCCAAGCCGATTTGTCAAGTTCTCACCCTCAAATCTCGCCTCAATGAGTCGTTTGAGGACAATATCTTCTCCCAATTTGAATCAAATACCTGTTTTTGGACTGTTCTGCCCCCCCGAACCTGCTAATGTAGCCACTGCTACATGTAGCCGCAGCTACATATTTCTAGGAGTCCCCAATGCACCGATCTCTCTTCATCGCCATCCTCCTCACCTGCTCGCTCTTCTTCATTGGGTGCAGCGACGCCGATCCCTCTGACTCAGCTGTAGAGGAATCGAACGCCTCCTACACCATCGTCACCACCACAGGCATGATCACCGACATCGCCAAACGCATCGCGGGCGATCGCGCCGATGTCACCGGGCTCATGAGTTCGGGCATCGACCCGCATCTCTACTCTCCGACCCGCAACGATATCCAATCGCTCATGAAAGCCGACATCGTGCTCTACTCGGGTCTCCACCTCGAAGGCAAGATGATCGACGCCTTTGATCGCGTCGCCAAAGTGACGAAGGTCTTCGCCGTCACCGATTCGCTCGATCGCGAGCAACTCTTCTCTCCACCCGAGTTCGATGGGCACCATGACCCCCATGTCTGGATGGACCCGCTCGCCTGGAAGCAAGTTGCCCAGTTCATCCACGCAACACTCGTCGAGCACGACCCCGATGGGGCACCACTCTACGACACCAACATGGCAATGCTCGCAACCGAGATCGACGCGCTCAACACCTACGCCTCTGAAGCACTCGGCTCGATCCCCGACGAACAACGCGTGCTCGTCACCGCCCATGACGCGTTTAGCTACTTCGGCAGGCGCTACAACTTCCAAGTTGTCGGCATCCAAGGCATCTCCACCGAATCCGAAGCCGGGGTCCGCGATATCGAACGGATCGTCGATCTCTTGGTCACCCGCAAAATCGCGGCGGTCTTTGTCGAGACCACCGTCTCCGAACGTAACATCCGTGCGCTCATCGCTGGTGCTAAAGACCGCGGACACACCGTCACCATCGGCGGCGCACTCTTCTCTGACGCGATGGGACTCGAAGACACCTACGAAGGCACCTACATCGGGATGATCGATCACAATATCACACTCATCGCAAAAGCCCTCGGCGCCGATGTCCCCGACGCCGGCATGAACGGCCTGCTTTCTGGAAGCGAACCATGAGTTCAACAACGCGTCCAGCTGTCTACTCGCCACGCTCCACACTCGACGCCCGCCCGGAGCACTCGGCCGATTCTCCGGTCTCGATCCACGCGATGACCGTTGCCTACGCACGCAAACCAGTGCTCTGGGATGTTGACTACGACGCGCCGTCCAACGCCCTCATCGCCATCGTCGGCCCAAACGGCGCAGGAAAAAGCACGCTCATCAAAGCCTGCCTCGGGCTCATCCCACGGGCTGCGGGCACCGTCGAGTTCTGGGGACAATCCTACAAACACGCCCGCTCACGCATCGGGTACGTCCCCCAACGCGAATCCGTTGATTGGGACTTCCCGGTGTCCGCACTCGATGTCGTGTGCATGGGGCGGTATCGAAAAATCGGATGGTGCCGACCAGTATCCAAATCACACAAGCTCGCCGCGATGGAAGCGCTCGATCGCGTGGGCATGGCCGACTTTGCCAAACGCCAGATCTCCCAACTCTCCGGCGGGCAACAGCAGCGTGTGTTCCTCGCCCGCGCACTCACACAAGAAGCCGAACTCTACTTTATGGACGAACCATTCGCCGGCGTAGACGCCGCGACGGAACGTGCGATCATCGATGTCCTGCGCGAACTGCGATCCAACGGCAAGACTGTCATCGTTGTTCATCATGATCTGCAGACCGTGCCCGAGTATTTCGATCATGTGCTCTTGCTCAACATGCGCATCGTCGCGTCGGGTCCGGTGAGCGAAGTCTTCACCGCCGACAACCTCCAAAAAACCTACGGCGGACGACTCACCCTGCTCGCAGAAGCCGCCGAAGCCGTCGCCAGAGCAGCAAAGGGTAGCTAACGACCACCCATGAACGACCTGCCGATCAACTTTGAAGAGATCCTCGAAACCCTGGCATTACAGGGCGGGTTCAACACCAACGCGGTCATCTTGGGCACGACACTGCTCGGGATCGCCGCCGGCGTGATCGGTTCGTTCGCACTGCTCCGCAAGCGATCGCTCACCGCTGACGCGCTGAGCCACGCGACCCTGCCTGGCATCGCCGGCGCGTTTTTGATCGCGACATCAATGGGATACTCCGGGCGTTCGATGCCTTTGCTCATGCTCGGGGCCGCGATCACCGGCATCCTCGGGGTCGCGTGCATCCATCTCATCTTGCACCACTCGCGCCTCAAGGAAGACGCCGCGATCGGCATCGTGCTCTCCGTTTTCTTCGGCATCGGCATCGTCCTACTCTCCCTCGTCCAGACATCATCCTCGGGCAGCGGCGCCGGGCTCAACCATTACATCTATGGGCAGACCGCCGCCATGACCCGCTCCGACGCGGCGATCATGGGCACCATCGGGATCGTCGCTTCAATCATCGCACTCGTCATGCTCAAAGAGTTCATGGTCGTGTGTTTTAATGAAACCTTCGCGCGGTCCACCGGCTTGCCCGTCTGGCTTATCGATTCGATCATGCTCGGGCTCGTTGTGCTCATCACCGTTTCGGGTCTGCAAGCGGTCGGGCTGATCCTGATCGTTGCGATGATCATCATCCCCCCCGCTGCTGCACGGTTCTGGACGGATCGGCTCTGGAAGCTTGTTCTCATCAGCGCACTCATCGGCGGGTTATCCGGATACGCCGGTGCATCGATCAGCGCACTCTTCCCGCGCAAACCAGCCGGCGCGGTCATCGTGCTCGTCGCCGGCTCGATCTTTGCGATCTCGATGCTCTTCGCTCCAACACGAGGTGTCCTCGCCGACACCATCCGGAGGCTCAGGCTCAAACTCCTCATCGCCCGCGACCATGTCCTCGAATCGCTCTACGAAATCGAGTCGGATATCGAAGGCGCACGCCATCCAAACGCTTCGATCATGCTCATCAAACTCATCGCGATGCGTGGCTGGATCACCACATCCAACAATACCCTCGCCCTGACTGAAGCCGGGCGAATCCAGGGCCAACGCATCCATCGGAATCACAAACTCTGGGAGCAGTACCTCGTTTCCTACGCCGACATCGCACCGACCCATGTCGATTGGTCGGTCGACCAGGTCGAACATGTGCTCACCGATGAACTCATCGCCGAGCTTGAAGAAGCATTGCGCGTGCGAGGCATCACGATCGAAAACGGGGATCCAGCATGATCCCCGATCTCATCCAAACCTTTCTCACGCTCGATCTCTTCCCGATACTCGCAGCAATCTTCGCTGCACTCTCTTGCGGGTTGCTCGGCAACTTCTTGGTCCTGCGAAAACAATCCCTCATGGGCGATGCGATCTCGCACGCCGTCCTCCCCGGGCTCGTCGGCGCATTCCTGATCACCCAATCCCGATCCCCGGGCATCATGTTCGCCGGCGCTGCGATCTCGGCGCTCATCACCGTTGTCCTCGTCGAGGTCATCAAGCGCCTGGGCAAGGTCGAACCGGGCGCCGCGATGGGTGTGGTGTTCTCTGTCCTTTTCGCCCTCGGCGTGTTCATGCTCGAAAACGCGTCAGCCCGGAGCGTCGATCTCGACGCCGATTGCGTTCTTCACGGCAATCTCCAAACACTCTTCTGGACCACCTCGCCCACCGAGTGGAATCACTTCCTCAGCGCAAGCATCAAAGACGAAGTCCCCCGCCAGCTCTGGACGCTCCTCGGCACCACCCTCGCCGTCATCATCTTCATCACCGTCTTCTTCAAAGAACTCCGCATCGCATCGTTCGATGCCGGCATCGCCACCGTCCAAGGCATCAACGCCGGGTTCATGCATATGGCGTTGATGACCTTTGTCGCGATCGCAGCCGTCGCGTCGTTCGAGGCGGTCGGATCGATCTTGGTCATCGCGATGCTCATCTGCCCCGCAGCCACCGCACGCCTGCTCACCGATCGGCTCATCACCCAAATCTTGGTCAGCGCGGTCATCGCCTTGCTCACCGCGATCGGCGGGTACGCACTCGCATCTTGGATGGGCGTCAACGCTGCGGGCATGATGGCGAGCACCGCCGGCGCGATACTTGTCGTCGTCATGATCGGTTCCCCATCCCACGGCATCATCGCCAAAGCCCGCAACCAACGCAAGCTCGGCAACCTCGTCGCACTCGAAGACATCCTCGGATCGCTCTATCGACTCGCCGAGACGGACGAACACACTACCCGCGATCGGCTCATCGCCACGCTTGGATTCACCAATCGCACAACCAAGGCGATGGATCGCGCACTGGCAGACAACCTAGTCAAACTCGTTGGCACCCATCTCCAACTCACCCAATCCGGGCTCGCTCACGGAGCCGCGATCATCCGCAAGCATCGCCAATGGGAAGGCTATCTCGTGGACGAAGCAGGCTTCAGCCCAGACCATGTCCACGATACAGCCGAGAAGCTCGAACACCTGATAGACCCAGATCTCCCCAACCAACACACCGATCCTCACGGCAAACCAATCCCGCCAAAATAAACCACGAAACAATTGTCGAGAGCCGCCCTATCCTTCATCATGCCAATCGCTCGCGAAACAAACTTTGATGGACTCATCGGCCCGACCCACAACTACGCCGGGCTCTCCCCGGGCAATGTCGCCTCGGTCACCAACGCCGGGGGCACCTCCAAGCCCAAGGCTGCTGCCCTCCAAGGGTTGGCGAAGATGAAGCTGCTCATAGACATGGGATTGACCCAGGGGGTGTTGCCCCCTCAGCATCGCCCGGACCTTGGCGCCCTCCGCCGGATCGGATTCCTCGGCTCAGACGAGCAAGTTCTCAAAGATGCCCACGACAGTGATCCAACACTGCTCGCTGCCATCTGGAGCGCGAGCAGCATGTGGGCTGCCAACGCCGCGACGGTTTCGCCCAGCGCAGACACCGCAGACAACAAGGTCCACCTCACCCCGGCGAATCTGATCTCGAACTATCATCGCTCGATCGAGCACCCCAACACCACACGCATGCTCAGGATGATTTTCAACAACGATGCACACTTTGTTGTGCACGATCCATTGCCCGACCAGATGCGGTACGCCGATGAGGGGGCCGCCAACCACATCCGCTTCGCCACCAAGCACGGCGAGCCCGGAGTCGAAATGTTCGTCTACGGGTTCGATCGCGAAGACCCCGCCGGGGGCGCACGCAAATATCCATCACGCCAAACCCGCGCATCAACCCAAGCCATCGCTCGATTGCACAAGCTCGATCCGATCAACACCGTCTATACCCGCCAGCACCCCGACGCGATCGACGCGGGCGTGTTCCATAATGATGTCATCGCAACGGGCAACGAGCAAGTGTTCTTTTATCATGAGCAAGCCTTTGCGACCTCGCGTTCGATGATTACGGATATTGCCGGGCCACTCGGCGAGCCTTTGACCATCATCGAAGCGCACAACACAGACTTCACGCTCGAAGACGCCGTCACGAGCTACATCTTCAACTCCCAGATTGTCACCATGAACGACGGGACCATGGCCCTGTTCGCGCCGCTCGAATCCAAAGAGAATCCAAGAGTCGCCGCATTTGTTGATCGGATGGTCGCAGACACCTCCAACCCGATCAATGCCGTACATTACCTTGATGTCCGCGAATCGATGCGTAACGGCGGCGGCCCCGCCTGCCTGCGACTGCGGATCGTCATGACCGACCAAGAACGAGCAGCCGTCCATCAAGGCGTGATGCTCACCGACTCGCTCTACAGCACATTGGTCGGCTGGGTCGAGAAATACTACCCAAATGAGCTTGGCAGCAGCGATTTGCTCGATCCACAACTGGCGATATCGCTCACCGATGCGCTCGATGAACTGACCGGGATCCTCGATCTGCCCGGGCTCTATCCGTTCCAACACTGACGCACATATTTTTTAAGCCGACCCATCTGCCCAAATCTGAGTGGTTGCCGAGAGAAGTGCGCAGTGATGGCAGATCATGGCCCGAAAATATGCCCAGAGCCCAATCACCACTCAACATCCCCATGCCCTTGGCACGATATAGATACAAACCGATCTAGGTTATCGCACCCCCAGTTTCTGGGGGTTCAAAGCCCGCTCAAGGACGAGGAAACAGATCTATGTCAGACGACCATCACATCCCAACCGCTGAACACGACATGAAGACCGAGCCGGGCGAACGCCTTGCCCGCCCGTTCACGCGCTTTGCCAAGCTCTCAAGCTCCGGCGGCATCGTGCTCCTCCTCATGACCGCGATCGCAATGATCTGGGCAAACTCCGACTGGGAATCCTACGACCGGATCTTCAACCAAGCCGAGACCCGCATCACCGTATTCCACAATGATGCCCATGGCTCACCCGCCGCCGACCATGGCGAAGCCGCTATTTCACATGAGGCTGACACTCATGATGAACATGCAGAAGACACCACAAACGACATCATCGATGAGCACGCCGGCGAACAGGCAGACGCATCGATCGACGACGCTACTCATTCCGATGCCGATGCAGACCATGGCCAAGGCGAAGCCGAAACACATGACCCCCACGCATGGGCACCTGTCAACGACACCCCATATTGGTACATGGGACACTCGACCGCTGCGTGGATCAACGATCTGCTCATGGCGATCTTCTTCCTCGTCGTCGGGCTCGAAATCAAACGCGAGATCCTCGTCGGCGAGCTCGCTTCACCCAAGCGTGCAGCCCTCCCGATCTTCGGTGCCCTCGGCGGCATGATCGGCCCGGCACTCATCTTTGCATCGCTCAACTTCGGCAAACCAACCATCGGCGGGTGGGGAATCCCCATGGCGACCGACATCGCCTTTGCGGTGGGCATCCTCGCGATGCTCGGCTCACGCATCCCCAACTCACTCAAAGTCTTCCTCACCAGCTTGGCGATCGTCGATGACCTTGGCGCATTGGTTGTCATCGCGGTGTTCTACACCGATCATCTGCAGATGAACTATCTCGGATACGCGGGCATCATCGTCGCCATCTTGGCCGTGATGAACATCATGCGTGTCCGATGGATCACCATGTATCTCGTGATGGGTGTCCCGCTTTGGTACTGCGTCTATATGTCCGGAGTCCATGCGACCATCGCGGGCGTGCTCCTCGCGTTGACCATCCCGGCCCATGCCCGAGTCAACGCGGTGAACTTTGTGTTCTCCACAAAGAAGGCCATCGATATCTTCTCGAACGCACACGATGACGATGATACCTGTGTCACCAAGTCATCCGAACGACGCGCAGCCGTCAACGCCATCATGAAGAACTCACGCCAGGTGCTCCCACCATTGCACCGCATCGAGCACGTGCTCCACCCGTGGGCTGCATTCATTATCATTCCTGTCTTTGCACTCGCCAACGCGGGCATCCCCATCCACGGCGGCGTCATGGAAAACCTTGCCAACCCCGCCTCGCTGGGCATCATCCTCGGGCTCTTCCTGGGTAAGCCCATCGGCATCGGCATCGCGTGCTACCTCGCGTGCAAGGTCGGCTTGGCAGCATTGCCTACTGGAGTCACCTGGCGACACATCATCGGGGCAGCGACCCTCGGAGGCATCGGGTTCACCATGGCGATCTTCATCGCAAACCTCGCGTTTGCCAAATCGCCAACCGATCTCGAACACGCCAAGCTCGCGATCCTCGTCGCATCAGGCATCTCGGCGGTCGTTGGAGCCGGGTTGTTGCTGACTTGTAAATCTGGCCCAGAACCAGAACCAGATTCCCTCGGCCCACTCGTCGATGACGATTGATCCTTGATCTCAAATCACACGCACAGACCCAAGCCCCGCAACCAAAAGTTGCGGGGCTTTTTCTATCCCGTTATTCTTAAAAATCAGGGAACGGCACGCCTTCGCCAGAGCGATAGCTCGCCTGCTCGATCATGTACAACCCAAGCACCCACCCATCGACCACATACGGATCGAGGATAAACACGCCTTCGACGACGCCATACCCGACCGCGCTCGATCCAAAGTCCACATCATGATCCAGCTCAACCTCGATCGCGTCATAAGGCGATGGCGGGATCCCAATACAGCACCCATCCCACGGGTTCTGCATCACCAACAACTCACGCGTCGTCGTCGCGATCACAGGGACAAGGGTGTTGCCCTTGATCTTCACATATTTCCCATTAAGCACATCGAGCCATGCGGGCAGCTCGTCCTTGCCCTTCTTTGGGTTGAACACCCGCTCGATCGCCCGCAGCGTCACCCAGTCGAGCACAAACGGGTCGGGTTGTGTCCCGGTGCCTGTCACTATGGTGTCGCTCGCAAAAATCCGGATTGACCCGTCTCCAAGGTGCTCGAATGTCGGCACGGGCTTGGGTTCTTCTTCTGGTTCTTCCTGAATCACGATCTCTTCTTGAACAACCCCAGCCGTCGGCTCTTCAACCGCAACCTCTTCGATCAACCCAACAACATCTTCGATTGTTTCGTGAGTGGTTTCATTGGCGACTTCTTCAACAACTTCTTCAACCATCACCGGCTCGATCACCTCTTCAACTTCTTGTTCCTCTTCCCCCACTTCGAGCTCTTCGCGCACTTCGCGTTGAACGCTCTTCTCTTCTTCTGGCTCTGGCTCGGCAACAACCGGTGGAATCACATCGGGTTTGATTGTTTCTTGTGGAACAGCCGCGACTGCGATCGGAGGGGGAGCGATCGGCAGAACAACCGTCTTTGTGCGCACACGCAAGGCGTACAACCCGCCCGTCACGACCACCAAGCCCAAAATAAACAACCAGAACCAACGCAAACATATCTCCTAGCCAACGGGCCTGAGCGAACGAACCACCGGCGTGCGGTACGCGATCATCGCCGGGATCACCCCGGCAACACACGACAACGCGATCGTCGCCAGCACGATCATCAGGTATCCATCTACTGGCAACGACGGGTTCACCACAATCCCTACGCGCGATTGGAGAATCCCTGAAACTACTGTACCCGCAACGAGTGCAATCCCGATCCCGACAGCCCCGCCGAGCAATCCGATGATCGCGCTCTCGGTGAGGACAAGATTAAACACACGCATTTTCGTTGCGCCCAGAACCCGTAATACCGCGATCTGGCGTCGGCGTTGCTCCATCGAGTTGTACAACGCCACCAAAATCGAAATCCCCGACGAGAACATCACCGCGATCGCCATCGCCAAGAGCACCTCATCGATATTCGAAACAATCTTGAACAACCCACCCACCGTGCTCGCCGGATTGGCGACTGTCCAGTTGGGATCAGCACGCAACGCCCCGAGCACCTGCATCAACGCGGCTTTGCGCTCGCCGATCGAGGCATAAATCCCCGTGATCTTCCGATCGTCATCAATCACATCATCTATAGAGGTATGCACGCCGTGCTCGAGCTGGGATTCTCGCCGATCGTGGGCGTGAAGAATCCATGAGGAATCCAGACTCGTAAACAGCGCCCGATCGTGTGCCGTCGCGGTTGGGTTGAGGATGCCAACCACCGTAAAATCGAACTCGCCATGATCGTGCCCGCCCATTGTGCGTGCGGTGCCGTGTTCGAGTGTGATCGAATCGCCCAGATGCAGGTTGTTCGTCTTGGCGGCATCTGCCCCCACCACCACCTCGAATGGTGCGTCAAAGAGCACCCCATCATCGAGCGACCACACCATGTCGGCTGCGGGTTTGAACGATGTGAAGAACGCACCCGTCGTGCCCATGACTGGCGATCCATGATACGAATCACCCAGCTGCGTCGGGGCCGTCCATGCAAACGGGTACGACGAGACGAGTTCTTCATACTGCGAATACAGGATCGGATTCCCCGGCGCTTCCGCGTAGAACATCGAGTTGAGCACGCTCGCCAGCGGCCCAGGTTCTTTGGAGATCAGGATCTGCACATTGCCAGTGCCTCGTTTGAAGGCGTCTTCGCCCGCGCTGCGCATCGAGATCAAGAGTGTCATCAATCCACAAGCGATGGCAACGGTGAGGACCGTCAACGCGGTCGAAAACCATCGGCTGCGCATCGAACGCGTCACAATGTTCCAATCGCTCAACGCCATCAAGAATCACTCCCGACATGTCCCTCAACAGGACTCAATGCTTCTAATCGTTCATGACGATCGAATCGTTCGATCAAGGAGACATCGTGTGTCACGCAGATCAGCGCCGCACCGATCGATCGACACGCGTCTTGGAGCAGGTCCATCGCGGTATTGGCAAACTCTGGATCAAGCGCTGCGGTGGGTTCATCAGCGAGCACAACCCTCGGCGAGCACGCGATCGCACGCGCCACCGCGACACGCTGCTGTTGACCAACACTCAGATCTTGAATCCGTGCATTGGGCGTGTTGATCCCGAGTTGTTCGAGCAATGACAGCGCACGCTTGCGGTGCTGAGCCCGCTCAAGGTCCGAGAACATCAACGCTGCGAAGACATTTTCGATCACGGTGAACCCGTGCAAGAGCTGGAAAGTCTGGAAGACCATCCCGATGTGCTGCCCACGGAACCGATCGCGCTTTGACCCGCGCAAACTATTGATGCAAACCCCATCCACACGAATCGTGCCCGATGTCGGGTCCATCAGCCCCGCGATGAGATGAAGCAGCGTGCTCTTGCCGCACCCGGACTGCCCGGTAATCACGATCTGCTCGCCAGAATCAATGCTCAAATCCTCCACCGAAACCGCGGGCGCAGGGCTCGACGGATACCGATAAATCAGGTCTTTGATCTCAACGACGGGATGTGTGCTTTGGGTGTTCACGATCGGAGATAAATCGTAGGTCACCACGATGAGCGGGTCGGCATTGACCGATCGCAGACACCAGTATCGTGCAAAAGTATACCAATCGGCGTTTGTTTGGTGATTTTCTTTTGAAATTGAACAGGAAAGGGTTGTAATTGCGGGTCCATTCTGTGTACTCTGTATTCAGTAACCCAAATACCCCACTTTCTGGAGGAAAAAACAACATGTTCCGTATTACAGCAATCGCAGCGCTCGCTGCTTGCTGTGGCGTCGCCGCCGCAGCACCCGATGTCATTTGTGGCTCACTCGACGATGTCAACTTCTACGGTACCGTTGGTGATACCAGCGCGTACGCAGTCGGTACCACCGCGTGTAACGAAGGCTCTGTCAATCTCAACTGGGTTGACGGCACACCAAACCATCCTGTAATCCAGGTTTCAATCTACCGCATGCTCAACGGTCGTATGGAGCAGCTCGGTGTTTCATTCGTGAAGCATTCATTCGCATCACTCCAAGGTAACGCATGTGGCTTTGGTTGCTCAGGCGGTGGCGACTTCAGCCATCTCGGAGTCGGATGTTCGGACCCATACGGCGCTGGCTTGAACGGCTCGCAGGCTGACTTGGGTCCTCGCTCAGAGATCAACGCATGGGACGGCCAGTTCGTCTACCCATACACCTCGATCAACCAGAGCGGCAACACCATCTTTAAGCGTATCCAGGTTCCACGTGCAGACATGCAGTCTGCTGGTGCTGTCTACATCGCTGAAGGCCAGTATGTCATCAAGGACGAGTTTGGTCAATTCCAAGCTGACGGCGTAACTCCTACGAGCTACAACAATGTTTCCTACAAGCGTATGAGCATTCAGGCAAGCGGCGGCGCAACCACCACCGGTGGTACCAACCATCACGAGTCCGCACTCATCGCATGGCAGGAGCATGGCCTTGGTGTCAACACCCCTGACCCAGATGTAACCGTCG
This sequence comes from uncultured bacterium, assembly GCA_913062615.1. Lineage (GTDB taxonomy): Bacteria > Planctomycetota > Phycisphaerae > Phycisphaerales > UBA1924 > UBA1924. The sequence goes on from CAJXXI010000032.1 coordinate 16,759, forward strand.
CAACCATCGCTGTTCCAAACGAAGGCAAGCTCGAAGTCGCTTCAAAAGCTGTCGATCTTGGTGACGGCACTTGGCGCTACGAGTACGCAGTTCACAACCAGAACTCGCACATGTCGATCGCTTCGTTCTCGGTACCTAACCCGGGTTCAACAAGCGGGCACTACTTCCATGATATCGATTATCATGACTCAGTGGACGCTGCAATCGACGGCACCGACTGGGCTCCAGTCGAAGGTTCAAACTCGATCTCATGGTCGACCACACCTTTCGCTTCGAACCCAAACGCCAACGCAATCCGTTGGGGCACCACCTACAACTTCTCCTTCATCTCGGATAACGCTCCAGAAGAAGGCGTAGTCACCGTAGGCATGTGGCGTGACGCAGGCGTTTCACTCACCGCAACACTCACCGTTCCATCCGCAGGCATCTGTCTTGCAGACCTCAACGGCGACGGCGACCTCAACTTCTTCGATGTCTCGGCATTCCTCGTAGCATTCAATGCTCAGAATCCGATCGCAGACTTCGATGGTGATGGCAGCTACACCTTCTTCGATATCTCGGCATTCCTCGGTGCATTCAGCGCCGGATGTCCATAATCCGATATCGAAACTAAACACGCCGCCCTCGGGCGATCGTGCTGAACATGTTTTCCAGGCCCCGCTCTTCACAGAGCGGGGTTTTTTTCATGCCCATACACATCTACGCGATTCAATCACCGGATACACTCTGGGCATGGCAGACCAAAGCACAACCCAATCGGATACCGGCATCATCATCTTCGATCACCCGCTGATCGCCCACAAACTCGCGACCATCCGCAACAGAGAAACCGGGCATCGGCTCTTCCGGGCGGCGCTCTCGCAGATCGCTGGCTTGATGGTCTATGAGGTGACCCGTTCGCTGCCAACAGCTGTGATCCAGGTTGAGACCCCAATGGTGACCACCGAGTGCGCCGTCATCAAAGGCGCCATCACCATCGTCCCCGTGCTCCGCGCCGGGCTCGGAATGATCGATGGCATCCTCGATGTCATGCCCGAAGCACGCATTGGACACCTCGGGCTCGCCCGTGATGAACAGACCCTCGAACCCGTCGCCTACCTCAACAGACTCCCGATCGATCTCGATGCAGGCCCTGTGATTCTTGTTGATCCCATGCTCGCCACCGGCGGGAGCGCCTCGGCAGCCCTCACCATGCTCCGCCAAGCGGGCGCGACTGATATCCGCATGATCTGCTTGGTCGCGGCCCCCGAAGGCATCGAGAGACTCCGCAAGGATCACCCCGATGTCACCCTCTACGCCGCAGCACTCGACGAACGACTCAACGAAAAAGGGTACATCATGCCAGGGCTCGGAGATGCGGGCGATCGGATGTACGGCACCGTCTAAGTCTCATCTGGTGGAACGCCGATATCCTCGTTCCATAGATCGGGTCGCTCTGAGATAAACCGTTCCATCAACGAAATACACCGCGGATCGTTCGCCAAAATCACCTCGACCGATTCGGCGTTGAGCCAGTCTTCGCGCCCGAGGAAGGTTTGGTGCTCGCCGATGACCACCCGGGGGATGCGGTGCAAAATCGCGGTGCCCGTACACATGGCGCATGGCGAGAGCGTCGAAGCGAGTGTCAGCGTGTGCCAATCGCGTCGACGACCGGCTTTGCGGATGCACACCGTCTCGGCGTGCGCGGTCGGATCATCAGACTGCACACGCTCGTTGTGACCAACAGCCACGATCTCGCCGCTCGGGTTGATGAGCGCCGATCCGATCGGGATGCCGCCCTCAGCGAGTGATTTGCAGGCTTGTTCATACGCGGCATCGAGTGCGCGTTGGTCGTGTTCGGTGAGCGTGTTGTTCATGAATCTACTTCGAGTTCTTCCGAATCATTCTCTACGGGCTCATTCACCTCTGGCACGATCGGTTCACGATCCAAAGGCTCAACATCAACGGGAATGAACTCC
>CAJXXI010000033.1 GCA_913062615.1 uncultured bacterium
CCGCCTCAGCACCAATCTCAAAGCCACGGAAATACAACCAAGGCAGCATCGAATAGTTTGGCACCTCGATCTCTTCCGAAACCAAGTACAACTCCATCTCCTCGCCGACCCGCCCATTGATTGGCCCAACAATCTCAATAGGCTCAATCACCCGCCCCAAGATCCGATCCAACCGATCGCCATCCAGCATTTCAGTGCCCACAAACTGCCTCAACCATCGCCCCTGCGCACCCGTCGAATAATCCCAACCATCCGCCCCCGCGTTGGCATCGATCAGCCGATCAATCAACTCATAGGTCTCCTCCTCCGAGAGCGATCGGCGAACAAGCTGCTCAAAGGCACTGCGATCACGCGGGGCGATCTGCATCAACGCCGCCCGAGGCATCGGGGCATACAACACACTGGGCTGAAAAATCCCCACATAAAAACTCATCAACCCCAACGGGATCAACACCCCTCCTATACCAAAGAACCACCCCGAACGAACCCGCGCCCGATCCGTCGTCCAACTTGGATCATAAATCATCCGACCACACTCAGGACACTCGCAAGGAATCGTCAACCCAACAAGCGGATACTCACAATCAACACAACAAATCTGCCCCGGCTCACGGGCCCTCAACCCATACACAATCAGCCAACCACCGATCAGAATACCACTCATCGCAACAAAGCTGCTCAATCCACCCAACCCACCATTCACTGAAACAATCCCCTGCGACGCGATGATCATCAAGAACTGATGGCACATCAGCTCAACCTGCACCCGAATCGGAAGCCCCCACTGCTGAATCTGGTGTGCCTTGAGTTTTCCTTCCGCCTTCCACTGATCCCGACGCCGCTTCATCAGCCTCCAATGCTTAGGCTGGAACATCACCCCGATGTACCCAACGAGCATCACCACCATCATCACAATCCGCACCTTCAACGACGCATCAAACGCCGCCAGCCCAACAATCAACACAAGAACCAACCCCGTCCCCAACCGCCCCCAACGCACAAACGATCGCGCCAACTCCAACCCAACCCCATCAACCCTCGGCTCAACATCCGGGATCGCCTCGCCAACAACAATATCAGGATGGATATATTTCATAACATAAGTATACACACCAAAAAAACCGCCCGCAAACAATGCGGGCGGCTCTTAATATTCATTTACAAAGGCTACATCAAAGCTTCAGATCGCCAAGGCCAATCCCCAACCCGCCCGTGCTGCCGATACCGCCGCCGGTCTTGGGCTTGCTCTTCTGAGCCTGCTCACGCATGCGTCGGAGTTGCTTTGTTTCCTTCAAGATCTCTGCCGGGTCACGATCATCGCGTCCGCCACGACCGCCGCCCTTGCCGCCACGACCACGCCCGCCGCCGCCACCTTGGCCGCCGCCGCCCTGCTGTGCAGGACGCTCCTTGAGCTGCTTGACCGAAAGCGAGATCTTGCGATCCTCGCTATCAACCTTGAGCACCAAGACCTGGATCACTTCGTTCTCAGTGAGCACTTCGCTCACATCGCCAACGCGGCGCCATTCGAGTTCCGAGATATGAACCAAACCCTCAACACCCGGCGCGACTTCAACAAACGCACCAAAGTCCAAGATCTTGGTGACCTTGCCGGTCATCTCAGCACCCTCAACAACTTCGCTTGCTGCCGCCGAATACGGATCAGCCGCGAGCTGCTTGAGTCCCAAACCAATCCGGTTCGCTTCCCAATCGAGCTTGAGAATCTGTACGGTGACTTTCTGCCCTTCGGTCACATGCTCCGCGACACCCTTGGCACCATGATTCACACGGTTGTACGAAAGGTCATTGATATGGATCAGACCATCGATGCCCCCGATGTCAACAAACGCACCGAAGTCCATGATCTTGCGAACAATACCCTCGACCGTATCACCCTCGTTGAGCTTGTCCTTCAAACCCTCCGCGAGCTTGGCGCGTTCCTTGGCAATAATGTCTCGGCGAGAGAGCAAAATATTGCCCTGCCCACGGCGATCAATCTTCTGTACCTCACAAGTCATCTTCTCGCCAACAAACACGGACAGGTCCGCGATGTGGTTGATATCAACCTGTGATGCAGGCATGAACGCACGATGACCCGCGATCTCGAGCTCGAGCCCGCCCTTGTTGGTGCCGGTGACCCGTGCCTCAACAACCTGCCCCATCTCAAGCATCTCCCAGTCGGCCTTCTGAACCGAACCGGGCAACGCACAGATGTACAGCGATTCCGCGCTGTCAAACCGCTGCACCGAAACCTCAAGGTCGTCGCCAACGCTTGGCTTCTCGTCCTTAAACTGGCTCACATCGACAACGCCGAGCTCCTTGGGACCAAACTCGACAAACAAGTCAGTCGCGCCAACAGACACAACCTTGCCCGTACGATGCTCACGCCCGCCACGCACAACGCGAGGCCCACGGATCTTCTTGGATCCGCCCTTGTCCTTGCCATCCGCCGCGCCATCCGCCGCGCCAGCTGCTGCCATCTCAGACATCGCGGCTTCGATCTCGGCGTTGGTCTGGTCGTCAAGCTCAGCGGTCTGCATCTTCACCGGCAACTCTGCTGAATCCGGAGCCGAAGCCGAAGCCGGAGCCGGAGCCGGTGCAGAAACCGGAGCGGCTGCCTCGGTCTGCGGGGCGGCTGTTTCGGGAGTTGATTCGGGAGTTGATTCGGCGGTCGGTTCTTTGGGCTGGTCAGTCATAGTGGTGTTCTCTTGTTGTCGGGTTCTGATGTCAGTTCAAAAAAGTTCATTCTGCATCTGTGCAGATCGTTATAAAAAGCCTTCGATCGTCAAAGGCTCATACTCAAAGTGATGCCCATAAGACACCCATACGACCGTTCGTCGTATTGAGCATCTGGGTTGTATCGTTTTTTAACATTCGTTCAATTCAGTTCGAAAGAATCGGTCATAGGCTCAAGAAAGCGCCGTCGCCTTATCGCCAACCGAAAGCTTAATCGCCGCAACGATCCGCTCAGCGGTCCGCACATTGGCGAACCCGGCTTCAGCATTCACCGCAGGCTGCTCGCCCGATCGCACAGCGTCCAAGAACGCCTCGATCTCTTTGACAATCGGCTCGCCGCCATCAATCTTCAAAGGCTCAATATTTATCAACTCGGTCCAGTCCATATCCGTCAAGTCCTCACCAGAACGAAGCTGGTCACGAACCTCACGCATCTGAATCTCATTGGCAGTCTTACGGATCAGCGTCCCGGTCTTGGCCGCGTAATCAATCTTGATGTACCCGTTCTCGCCGGTGATCCGTGTCACCCGTTCGGTCTTCATCGCCAAGCGTGAAGCCGTCACATTGGCGACACACTGCCCGCCGCCCTCTTCTTCGGTCTTATTCCAGACCAAACGGGCATTGCACAGATCTTCAAACTCAGAGATCACCGCGACACCCGATGCCTGCACCTCGTCAGGCTCACGCCCGCCCATCAGCATCAAAACAACATCCAGGTCGTGGATCATCATGTCCATCACGACACCAATATCCATCGAACGGAAAGTCATCGGCGACACACGATGCACCTCGATAAAACTCGGGCGGATCGGCTCGCCAGAGCCCTCCGTTGCATCCTGCATCGCACGCATGATCGGATTAAACCGCTCAATATGCCCCACCATCAAGCACGCATCGTGCTCCTCAGCGAGCTTCTTGATCTGCTCAGCCTCATCAGCACTCTGCGCCAAAGGCTTCTCGATCAGACACGCCACGCCCGCCTTCAAGAAAGGCGTCGCGCTCTTCAAATGAAAAGTCGTAGGCACTGCGATCGATACCGCATCAACACCCGCCGCGAGCAAATCTTCTTCGCTGGCAAACGCAGGGCAACCGAACTTGTCCGCGATCTCTTTGGCACGATCGAAGTTGGCATCAACAACACCAACAAGCTCGACCCCTTCCATCTCGGCATACACCCGAGCATGATGCTGACCCATTCGGCCAACACCAACAGCTCCACAACGCAACGGACGATTATTCGATGACTCAGTACTCATGATGATTCTCGATAATTAGTGTTTTCAATCTGCAAACGCCAAAGAGCTTCAGCTCAACTCAGCAAGTGCAGCTTCAATATCTTCTTTCTTCGTCAGCCCGACAAACTTCTTGGCGATCTCGCCGCCCTTGAAGATAATCACTGTCGGGATCGCGCTGATACCATACTTCACCGAAATCTCACGGTTCGCATCCGTATCAACCTTGCCGACCTTCAACGAATCAGTATTTGCATCCGCAACATCATCAATCGTCGGCGCCAGAATCTTGCAAGGCATGCACCACTCGGCCCAGAAATCAACAAGCACAGGCTTATCGCTTCCAATAACCTCGGCTTCAAAGTTACTGTCCGTAAACTCCATCACATTCGCGCTAGCCATAAACAAGATCCTTTCGGGTCGTCCTCGTGAATCGTAATCCGCGCCCATTGGCACTTTCAATCACGATCTCCCTTAGAGTGCGTACCGATGGTAGGTGCCCCACCACACCAAACCCGATGCAAAACAACAGAAAACACCCGATTCTCCACGCTCATTCCACCTTCACGACCATCACCGCCCACACGCCGCCCACGCCGCATCAAGCGCCTGACGATGCACCCCCACATCATGCACCCGGAAGACCAACGCCCCCATCATCAGGTGCAAAGCCGACAGCCCAACCGTCCCCGCCAATCGCTCGCTTGGGTCAGAATCACGCCCAAGACTCACCCGCCCCACAAAGCTCTTCCTACTCAACGCACTCATCACCGGGTGCCCAAGCCCAACCAACGCCCCCGTCCCACGGATCAACGCCAGATTCTGCCCAACATCCTTCCCAAAGCCCAGACCCGGATCGAGCACAATGCACCCCGGATCAATCCCCGCACTCACCGCCGCGTCCCGCCGAGCCTTCAACCCCTCAACCACATGCGCGACAATGTCGCCTTCGATTGGCCGTTGTTTATATGGCCGATGCTCATACTCATCAGAATACCGATCCTCCCCGGGCTCAACCGCACGATGCATCAGAATAATCCCGCATCCACGCGTCGCTGCCAACGCCAACATCCCGTCATCTTCCGCCCCCGCCGACACATCATTGATCGCATCGCCCCCCGCATCGAGCCCCGCCGACGCCACCGCCGCCCGTGTCGTATCAATCGTAATGGGCAACACAATCCCGGCCTTGCGAATCCCCTCGATCACAGGCACCACCCGCCCGATCTGCTCTTCAACCGAAACCCGCTCCGCCCCAGGACGCGTCGATTCGCCCCCGATATCAAGCCCGTCGCCCCCCTCGTCCACGATCGCCTTCGCTCGATCGACCGCCGCCGACACCGAATCCAACACCCCGCCGTCAGCAAACGAATCGGGCGTGATATTCAATATACCTATACAAAGCGGACGATCCGCAAGGATCGTCCGCTGGGGGTGTATCTGCCATCTGGCGAACTGAATTTCGTTGCGTGGTGTATCCATCAACAGATTGGATGCCGCCCACACCGATCAATCAAGACCGAACCGAATCAGAACTCCATATCTTCGTCGTCATCATCGCCAAACGCCTCTGAGGGGATCATTTCCATGACCGCACCGATCGTCTGCATCGGGATCGCCAAACGGAACAGCACGCCGCCGCCGTCGGCACTCATGCCCATCCCGATCGGGGCCAACGAATCCATAGGCTCAAACTCCGGGATCACCCCGAACATCATCAGCATCGGACCCGCGGTATTGATCAAATGATCCGCACCAATATAAGTCTCCATCACCCGGTTGCCAGGCAACATCGCAGCCGTCTGCGCAATCGAAGCGTTCCCCTTCATCGTGTTCTGACCCTTGGCTGCATTGGCGACCAACGATAAGAACTCCGCATCCTTGGACATCGTGGTGACGACCCCGTCGCCAGCCTTGGCGATGTACCCAGCCGGGCCCCCGTCAGCACCAAAGACCATGCCCAGAATCATCCCCGGGTCCATGCCGCCCATCGCAGCGCCCGCACCGTCCATCCCCGACATATCCATCGAGAAGTTGTATCCATACGCATCAACTCCATCAATGCTCGTTGGCTCTTCGTCCATGCCCGCCTCGATCTTGATCCCAAGCTCACCAAGCTGTGCCATCTGCTCGCCCATGCCCGCGTACATCTGCTGCGAAGCAGCGATGTACCCATCAGCATTGTTCACTTCAACATAGTTGAGCACCTTGCTGAACAACCCGCCCATGATGTTGTCCGACGCGCCCATCATCGCGATGCCGCCCTGAGCCTCACCCATCAGCGTCTTCATGTGCTTGCCCGACGCCATCCCGGTGGTATCAAACTTCTCTGCGATCTTGAGATACTCAACGATCATCTTCTGCAAACCATCGCCCGACAGATCAAACGACGAAGCAATAAAATAGTCCATCGCAGGCACATTGTTAAAATACTTGCCCGCGTCGCCCTCGTTCATAAGATACGAAGCCGAACCAGAATCATCCTTGAACTGAAGCCCAAAGTCGTACGAAATCCCCGTTGCCATATCAAAGTTCACGCCCATCGCAAACGATGATCCATCGTTCGCAACCGACTGAGCAATATTCAAAAACGCATCAAACCCGGCTGCGGCTTCCGCCCCGCCCATCATCTCAACCATCTCGCCCTGGGACTCCATCTCTTCGAGACCCTCAGCAATCAACTCATCAAACGCACCGAAGTTGACATAGACCGAAATATCGTTCCCGCTGGCGATCTGCTGACCGGCATTGCCCAATGTCGCCGAATGCGACTTCAAGTTCCCGCCCGATGCATCGAATGCCTTCACACTCTCATCATCATCACCAAGCACAGCGTACCCGCCGCCGGCATCACGGAAGTAAATCATGTTCCCGTCAATACTCATCTCAAAGACGTTCTCCTCAGACTGATACCCGTTCGAAAACGCGCCAAAGTCCGACACAGGAACCAACACAATCCCATCAGGCTCGTCCGCCATCTCTTCATCAAACTCAAGCACAATCGCCATCGAACCATCAAGATTCAACCCGGGCAATCCGCGAACCATCGAGGTCATCATCATGATCATCGGCTCGCCGTCATCGCCGAGCATCGCGTTGATACCATTAACATCATTGAGCAACTCGCCCAGATTCGGGACCACGATCACCGCATGAGCATCCGTAGGCACATGATCCAAAGCAGCAGGAGTCCCGGCCAATGCGGGAAGAGTAAACAAGCCCGCAGCGAGCGAGCAAACAATACGACGAGAAGTACAAGCACGAACCTGCATGATGGGTGTCCTTTCATTCGACATTTCAACCCGCAGCGTCGCGGGTAAGGTGTTCATCCTAGGTTGTTCGGGTTCATCAAACAGAAGTTTCATTCCAACTCGACAAACCACAACTTTTTCCACATTTCCCACACCCCAGAACCACCCCCGTACCTCCTAAATCACACAAAAAACGCCCCGGGCCAATGCCCGAAGCGTCTGAAAACTGACCAATCCCCCAACCGGGCCTCTACCGAGACGCCGGCTCCTCTTCCTCCTCATATTCACACTCTTCCTCTTCCTCGCCTTCTTCCTCTTCTTCCTCGCCCTCTTCTTCCGAATCCTCTACCTCATACTCATCCTCGTCGACGTCCGCCGGATCAACCGGGTTCCCATCCTCATCAACATACTCATACTCAACCTCATCCTCCCCCTCTTCATCCTCTTCATCTTCCTCAACTGCATCCTCTTCTACCTCACCCTCAACTTCACATTCTTCCTCTTCCTCATCCTCCTCATATTCTTCTTCGAGTTCTTCTTCGAGCTCTTCGCGATCTTCGAGTTGAACATCCCCCTCTTCATCCTCATCAACAAGCGTCCCCAGAACCTCCACCGCCGCGGCTGGCTCATCATCAAACGGCGCCTCTTCCTCAACCTCGCCCGACTCGCCGACCTCTTCTTCAACCTCCGTCTCGAACATCATCTCCTGATTCGGATCCTCAGGATCACTCATCCCCGCCACACGAGCATCCTCCGCGACCAAGTCCTTCATCGCGTCCCATTCCTCAATCGAAATCATCACATCACGCGCCACCGAACCCTTATGGTCCGATAGAATCCCAGCGATCCCCATCAGATCGATCAGTCGACTCGCACGCGTGTACCCTATCGCCAAACGGCGCTGCAACAGCGACACCGATCCACGCTTCGTTTCAATCACTATCTCCACCGCCCGATCAAACATCGGATCCTCCTCGGCAGCCTGCAGCGACGCCGACGAGTTGTTCTCAGACAAGAATACCCGCTCTTCGTCTGAGTCCATCCCGCCCTTGACCTGCATCAACGAACGCTCAAAGCTCGGCGCCGCGATGTCCTTCAAGAACTTCACAACCTTACGAATCTCTTTATCATCAACCAGCGTCCCCTGCGCCCGGCTCAGCTCATGACTCGTCGGCGACAGATGCAACATATCACCCTGACCAAGGAGCAACTCGCCGCCCTTCTGATCAAGCACAATCCGAGAGTCCATCCCCGAAGCAACCTTAAACGCAATACGACAAGGCATGTTCGACTTGATCAAACCCGTCACCACATTCGCCTGCGGGCGTTGCGTAGCAAGAATCAAATGGATCCCCACCGCACGCGCCTTCTGGGCAATACGAATAATCGCACCCTCAACCTCTTTCGTGGTCATCATCAAATCCGCGAGCTCATCAATAATGAACACCATATAAGGAAGCTGCTTGGGCACTCTTGCCGCCTGCTCCTCGGTCTTGATATCCAATCGTTCCTTCAACTCATCCCACTCAAGCTCGTTGTACCCGCCAATGTCCCGACACCCAGCCTTGGCGAGCAGCTCATACCGCTCGTCCATCTTCGTTGTCGCCCATTCCAGAATCGCCGCCGCCTTTGGCATCTCGGTCACCACAGGGCACATCAGATGCGGAATATCCTTAAACTGCGACATCTCCACCATCTTGGGATCGACCAGAATCAGCTTGAGCTCATTGGGCTTCTTCGTATACAAGAAGCTCATGATGATCGTGTTCATACACACCGATTTACCAGAACCAGTCGTGCCCGCGATCAACATGTGAGGCATCTTCGTCAGATCAGAAATCAAAGGCTCGCCCGCCGCATCCTTCCCAAGGAACATCGGCAGCTTCATATCCTCAAACAACGCACGATTGCTCATCAGCTCCTTGAGACGCACCCGTTCCTTCGTCGGGTTGGGCACTTCGATACCAATCGTGTCGCGACCAACCATGTTCGAGACAACCCGGATATTCACAGCCTTGAGCGAACGCGCAAGGTCGCTCTCGATCGCATTGATCTGCGAAACCTTCGTACCCGGCGCTAAACGAATATGATAAATCGTAATCGCAGGCCCGGACTCAATATCCACGACCTCGCCATTAATCTTGTACTGCTGGAGCGCATGCTCCAACGCCTGGGCCTGATCCCGCACAAGCGTCTCAAGCTTCTCATTAAACCCAACCTCAGGCTCAACCAACAAATCCATCGAAGGGAACCGATACCCCTCAAGCGACTGCACATCCTGGAAATCAGCCAAGTCCTCGTCCGTCGCCATCTCCTTGTTCTGCTGCGCAAAACGCACCGGCAACTTGGCGATCTTCTCACGCAAATCATCCTGAGAGAACACCTGCGGCGCACCCACCACATCCTCATCATCTTCTATCTGCTGAGGCACGGGCTTGACCGTCCGCCTTGGCTTCGCCTTGCGACGAGCCGCGACCTCTTGCTCACGCGTCATTGCAGGCGCCGCAATCGGTTTCACCTCAACCATCTCATCATCAATATCATTCACCCGCACCATCACTGCCCGAGGTTCTTTGTGCAACATCGCCTTGAGCCCTGCAAGCATCCCCCCGCCCGCCTTACGCCCGACCAACCGCCCAGTCTCACTCGCACGATCAGCACCCGCATTCGCTCGCACCGCCGTCGCACCAGCAACCTCTCCAGCCTTTGCACCAGAGAGATGCAACACCGGCAACACCCGCTCGCTGATCAAACCCCAAATCGCCATGGGCACTATCACCACATACTTATCACAGCACACGATCAACCCGACAATCGTCGCCAGAACAATCCACACCAAAGACCCCGCCGTCGCAAACGCCGGGAGCAACATCCCCGCACCAACAACACCAAGCGTCCCGCCAGCCAAACCCGGCAATGCCCCGCCATCAGGCAGCAGCACACCGAGAAGCACACACAGCGACGCCGTGAGCACCAACGCACCGAGCGCACGAACCAAAGGCTGCGTCATCGGGCGACGAATCAAACGAAGCGTCAACATCACACCCGTAAACAACATCGGGATCACCACCCCAAACCCAAAGGTCCGAAGCAGCCCATACGAAATATACGCACCCATCGGCCCGGTCCAGTTCCCCGTCCTCGCATTGCTCGGCCACACCGCATGCGAAGGACTATCCCCCGCATCAAAGCTCACCAAACCCGCAACAACAAACACCCAGAGCGCACCCAATACCAACCACCCAACGCGCGCAGCGAGCACCTGCTGCTCGCTCGGCTCATAAGACCCATCGCGCATCCGGTAAGGCTTGGAGGATTTCTTCTTCGATCGTGCTTTAGTAGACTTGGCCATATCCCTTCGTTATCGGCCAACTCGCCATCCCAAGCACACATTTCACCACACCAAATCTCCCCAAAATGCCCGTCCGACCAACAAATCACCCTTCCAAGCCCTCTCATGCCCACTCGGCACACTTTGCCGACATAATCCACACTATTTCTCTAATCCATACAACCCATACTTCAGTCCCCTCCCTTATCTGGACGATGCACAAACAAGCCAAGGATGGCGAACTTCGGCAAGGATGCCAAACCAACATCATCACCAATCGGGAATCCCGAGATACACAAGCCATCTGTGCGCCTGTGATCTCTGCCCCCACCAATATCGAGCCAACGCTCGCCATTCCATAGGGATAGGGAAGGACTCAATTATGTCACAAATACAAACAACACCAACAAACAACGCGCCAGAAATGACCGTCATCGGCGCAGACACCACAATCAAAGGCGAGATGTTCTTCGAAAAATCGGCCCGCATCCTGGGCAACTTCGAAGGCAAAATCACCGCCCAAGGCGAAGTACACATCGGAAACGGTGCAAACTGCAACGCCGCCGTCGAAGCTGAAAAAATCATCGTCGATGGCTCCGTACAAGGACCACTCTTCGCCCGAGACCAGCTCACACTCACCGAAAACGCCCAAGTTCAGGGCGATCTCACCGCAGGCACACTCGTCGTCGCCCACGGCGCCTCCTTCGTAGGACACTGCAATGTCGGACCAAGAGCCAACGAAATGACAGGCACCACAACACAAACCACAACCACCCAAACTGCACCATCCCAAGCAATCAACACCGAGCCAAAGGCAAACATCACCACACAGCTCGACCTGACCCCACCTTGGGCACAGACCACAGGCTCAAGCGTCGCATAACCAGTGTCGCATAAATAGACCTTCCAACGACAACGCTTATACCAAGCCACCCATCCCTGGCCGAACTCGGCAAACGCCGGATCGGCCATTTTTATGGCCTCATTCTTCAAGCCACCACGATTCCTCATGCGCGATCGCGGCCCCGCCCGCGCCGCAATCCCCGAATCACGCACAGTGACCTGCTATCGCTGCGCCAAATCACTCACCGTCTCAGGATACGCAGAATCCGCATCATGCCCACACTGCGCAGGCAACCTCCGCCTGCTCCCCATAGAAATCACCAAAGGACACTGGGGAACCTCCATCATGACCACCGAGTCTGTCCATGTCCATCCACAAGCAAAGCTCATCGCCAACCTCGTCATCGCCTCCCACAACATCCTCATCGAAGGCGTCGTCCAAGCAATGTGCATCTGTGGCGGCACCGCAACACTCACCCCCACCGCCGAACTCAAAGGCGGCATCAGGGCCGCACAACTCATCATCCAACCCGGTGCCAAAATCGAAGGCTCAATCGTCGAAGCACCCTCAATCGCCCTCGGCTCCATCAATGTAGAAGCCGCCGCAAGAGCAAAGACAGGCACCGGACCCGCATCCCAGATCGAGTTCAAACACTTCGATCTCGACGAGGCTCTCGGAAAAATCACCGAGAAACCAACAGATCAACCAATTCTGATCCGTCCCTCCTACCCGCCCAAGCTCCGCGTCGTACGCTAGTCGTATGAACCCAAGACCAAACCGACTCCTCAAACTCGCCAGCGATTCTGATGTCGGCATCCACACCCCATCAGTTGAAATCGATCGCGCACTCCTCCGCCTACTCTCCATCCCACTCTTCGCGATGTTCACCGCCATGGGCGCGCAGATCGCCGTCCCCACCCCACCCTTCGGCATCCCCGTCACACTCCAAACCCTCGCAGTCCTTCTCGCCGCCATGACCCTGGGTCCAAAGCTCGGCGGCGCAAGCATGCTCCTCTATCTCGTCATGGGCGCCATCGGCGTAGGTGTCTTCGCCGAGGGCGAAGCAGGATGGGCGATCATCGTCGGCCAGACCGGAGGCTACCTCCTCGGGTTCCTCCTCTGCCAACCCCTCGCACACCTCCTCATTAAAAAACGCGACGGCTCAATCCGTGGATGGCTCGCCCTCTTCGCCGCAGGACTCGCCGTCCACATGCTCATCTTCACCCTCGGCGTCCCCTGGCTCTGGTGGATTCACAACCTCGAGGGATCACAATCCACCCTCACAATCGAACGCGCTGTCCACTACGGCTTCGTCGTCTTTATCCCCGGGATGCTCATCAAATCAGCCCTCGCCGCCTTCATCGCCGCATGGATACTCCCCTCCGTTGCCCGCAAACTCTGGTAACTCTCAAATAACTGGAATAGAAACCATCAAATCGCCGTTGATAGCTGTATGAACAACGCACTGACCAAAACAACCAATCAAAGACACATCGCCATCATCCGCATCGTCGCCGGTGCCCCGCTGCTCATGTTCGGCATCATGCACCTCACCGGCGCGATGCCCATGAAGCCCTTGGTTGAAGCCGCCGGGCTCCCCATGCCCGGAATCACCGCCATCATCGCGCCACTCGCCCAAGTCCTCGCCGGCATCCTCCTCCTCAGCGGCGCATTCGCCCGTGTTGGCGCAGTCGTCGCCATCGCCACCATGCTGGGCGCATTCATCACACACATGAAGATCCCCAACGATCAATGGCCAACACCTTCAGAACTCGACCCCGCAATCATGGTCCCCGGCGCAGAACCAACATTCATGATGGCACTCGCCGCCGTCGTCATCCTCACCTCCGCGTTCGTCATCTTCAAAGGCGCCGGCGCATGGTCAGTCGATGGAAAAGGCTCCGCCGAATCGAACAACGGACTCGCACCAGAATCAGCCTAACCCCTTCTCGGACCTACACAAGTCCCCCAGCCATCGGCAAACAATCCAATTGACATCCCAATCGGCCGGTTGCACAATCCCCTGCTGCACCCGGCCGATTATGCTGGTATGCCCATCGCTTCGCGCTATCCCATGCCCCGCGCCTTCTCGCTTATCGAGCTCGTCATCGTGATCGTCATCATCGGGATCATCAGCGCCATCGCCATCCCACGCATGTCAAGCTCCGCAGACAACGCCGCCAAGAACGCAGTCGTCGGCGACCAAACCGCCCTCCAAAGAGCACTCGATCTCTACGAAGTCGAACACGAAGGTGTCATGGCCCATGTCGGAGCCGCGAGCATCAAAACATTCTACTTCCGCCTGCTCAAGCACTCCGACCTCGACGGCACCGTCAACGACACCACCGGGATCTACGGCCCATACATCAACGGCATCCCCGCAAACAAAATCAACGGGCTCGCCACCATACGCAGAGACGGCCCAGCCGCCGGCGCGAACACCGATGGGTGGCGATACGACACAGCCACCGGCCGCATCGAACCCGACCACCTCGCCAGCGCAACCGGCTACAGAGCAGCCGGCGAAACAGTCGAAAAGGTGACCGACGATCTCATCAAAGACCTCGGCGGCTAACCTATAATCCACCATGCCAAATGCATCTGACGAGCCAATCATCGTTCTCTACGACGGCATGTGCTCTGTATGTTCTGCAAGCGCAACCAAGCTCGAAAAACTCGACAACAACCAAAACAAAATCAAACTCGTTGATCTCCGTATCGATCAAAGACTGATCGAACAACACCAGCTCAAACCCGCCGATGTCCGCCGCGTGATGCACGCAATCACACCCGACGGCCAAGTGCTCACCGCGATGGATGCCCTCCGGACAATCATGTCGGCCGTCGGTCGCGGCTGGACAATCAACTGGACCAAACTCCCGATCATCCGCCCAATCACCGACCACCTCTACATCACCTTCGCCAAAAACCGCCTGCGTTGGTTTAGAAAACGTGCATGTGTCGATGGTGCATGCTCAGCGAATCCTGATCTGGATTAGTCTTCGAGGATCGAGTTGATGGTGAGTTCGCCGAGGATGGTCTTTTGGACCGGGCAGGCGTTGGTGATCTCTTTGAGCCGAGCGCGTTGCTCATCCGTGAGATCACCCGTAAAACTCACCGAGATGTCGATCTGCTCCGGATTACCACGCCCGTTGGGACGCGAGTGTTCCAGATCGAGCCGAACCGAATCGAGCGCCCATCCCTTGCGATCGGCGTACATCCGGACAGTGATCGCCTTGCATGCGCCGAGTGATCCCAACAAAATCTCATACGGATTCGGCGCCGTGTTCGTCGCATCCATATCCGCCGGCTCATCGACATAAAAAGTATGCTCGACGCCGGTGCATGTGGTGCGGTACTTGTCCTTACCAATGATAACAGTTGCGGTATGTGTACTCATGGCTCATTCTATGCCCTGAGTGCTCGATTTCCCCCGCTGACTTGTTACCCCGTCGGCGCTTTGCTCCCGCCTTTGCGAGATGGACACATGATCAGCACGGCATCAACAGCTACGCTCGCGGGCGAGGATCGCTGTTGAGCAGATTTGTGTTGTGCTCGATTTC
The DNA here is from genome assembly GCA_913062615.1 of uncultured bacterium. Taxonomy (GTDB): domain Bacteria; phylum Planctomycetota; class Phycisphaerae; order Phycisphaerales; family UBA1924; genus UBA1924. The sequence goes on from CAJXXI010000033.1 coordinate 14,955, forward strand.
TTCTTTGAGAGAGAATTCTTCAGAATCGAGCGCTCGGTTGTGGTCATAGTTCAAGCCTCGGCTCGTCGCGATAGCCGGGCTTGAAAAGAACCAGAACCCCCACCCGACATACACGAAAATCATGAGGATCAAGATGAAGTAGGCATATCCCGGCATTTGGATCAGCCCAAAATAATCAACCGCAAAGAAACCCATCACCGAATACTGAAAATACCGGGCAGCCTTGAGTGTGGCGTATGGATGACGGACGCACCAGCCGATAAATGGGATCGGCGCCAAGAACCCCGCGATGAGCAGGGTTGTCATGACGGCCTTGGCCAGTTGCGAGCCATATCTGAACTGGTTATAAAACAAGAAAACAAGAATGGCCAAAAAAATGGTGCTCTGGAGCGGGCCGTTGTTTTCGTAATAGCGTTGGATTCGTCTGATCATAAACCAAGGATATCGCTGAGCGGATCCTTCTGCAAGCCGGGCTCGAACCCGCGAAGCGAATTAGACTTGTATTCTAGAAATTAAGGCTAGATCTGGTCATCTCTGGTCCAAGTATTGGCCAAATGAATCAATCCTTACCCATTGATATGATGGTGCTTGAATCAGAGAAAATTATCTGGTATGGTCAAGCCTCGCCGAACTGGTGAGCATGGAGGAACTGATATGAAATCGTTGAGCATTATTATGTTGAGTTCGGCACTCTATGGATCGCCTGCATTCGGGCAAGAGCTGGGGAGCCTGGCTGAGCTTGAAGCTATCTTGACTGACCAGATTCAGAGCGAGAACTTTGAGGGGATTAGTTTGCAGGGAGGGACGAGCATTGATGTTCCCAATCCATTGAACTCGGTAACGATTTTGCAGCTGCCTTGGAACTTTGATATCCAGCCGGGGGTGACTTATGAATCGCCGACGCACCTTGATATGCATGCTGGGTTTAATGGCGGCGATGAGAATGTATATCTTCGTGCATACGAAGGCGTCGAGATCCGCTTTGATGTAGGGCAGGTCGCCTTCGGGTTGAACTCGGGTGGTGCGAACATCATTCAAGTGTATGGGCGCGACGATGAGTTGATTGAACAGATCGTTCAGGGGCCGGATACATGGAGCGGGTTCTTTGGATATCAGGCCCCGACACAAGGGATCACTCGGGTCGTGATTTTGAATCCGAGCTTGGACTTTATTACGCTTGACAATGTCTCGTTCGGCTTGGACTTTATTGCGTGCCCGGCGGATGTGAACGAGGACGGGGCCCAGAACTTCTTTGATGTCAGCGCGTTCTTGAACTTCTTTAGCGAGGAAGATGACCGGGCCGATTTCAATGATGATGGACAGTTCGACTTCTTTGATGTCAGCGGCTTCTTGACTGCCTTTACAGTCGCTTGTCCGTAAAACATGAACTCTGGCAACTCTCGTGAATCCGTATCGTTGAATCGCAACTCATTGTATGCCCGATCAGTTGTTGGCCCGGGTAACGAGATCGGTATACGCGTTGAGATCAAGCAAGTTGATCACGCCGTCGCGGTTGACATCCGCAGCGAGGTCTCCATTGGAATAGTTCGAGATGAACTCGGAGTAATCCCCAGCTCCCATCGAACCGTCGTTGTTGGCGTCGTATCGGTTGATAAAATCGGTGATCGATTGCTGAGCGATCCATGCGTCCCATGCGTTTTGTGATTCTTCGATGTTGAGCTCGCCGTCGCCGTCAGCATCGTGGTTTTCGACAGCAGACTCCTTCGCGTTTGCCCACCACTGGCGTTGCTGTTCTCGTTGGACTTCGCGTTCGGGTTCGGAGATTTCGCCGTCGTTGTTGGTGTCGAGTTGGGCGAGCTCTTCGAGTCTCTTCTGTTCTTCGAGTTCTGCGATATTCGCTCGGAGGGCGATTTCTTCTTCGGCGTTGAGGATGCCGTCACCATCGGCATCGAACTTGCGCATCATGTCTTGTCCCCAATCGGAGTTGATGAACTGATCGACCTGGAATGCTTCCCATTCTTCGGCGGACATTTCGCCGTCGCCGTCGAGGTCGTATTTTTCCATCCATTCTTTCTTAAGCTGCTCGCCCATCGCGATTTTCTCAAGTTTGCTCAACACCCCATCGCCATCGGCATCGAACTCACTCATCCGTTCCATCATCGCGGCCCACCCGGTTTTTTCGTTGGATGTTCGTTGGATGACATGCCCCGCTTGCTTGGGTGCTTCAGGGATTCTCTGCGTCGCCGATTCGGAGGCGAAATCTGGCGACGGGGCGTCCATCAGCCTAGATGAAATAGTACTGGCGAGCGGCGTGCCTGGTTCTGGCGACGAATCCGATGAGTTGATAAGGTAGATGGCGGCCCCGAGAACGGTGGTGCCGAGCGCGAGAACGCCGGTTGCTGCAACTTTGGTATTCATGATGACCCCCTGAAAATGCTCGGCGGAATCGCCGACTGTACTGAGTGTACAGGAAAACTGGCCGACGGGTTGCAGCACGGAGTCTGGGCTCGGTTGGGGAGGGCTGAGAAGACCCCCTCCGTCTGCTTCGCAGCCACTACCACCTTTGGGTGCTCCGACGGAGGCCCGGGGGAGGCGTAAGAGATGAGTGGCGGCTTTGCGCTGGGTCTCGGCGTGGGCTGGGGTGGATGGTTTGTCTTTGAGGATGTCGGCGAGGCGGGCGGTTGCCAGGGCGCGGGCTTCGGGTTCGAGGATGGCTGATCGGGCGTTGGCGATTTTTTCGATGGCCTCGACGGCGAGTTTGAATGATTCTGAGCTGAGGATGGCCGCGAGTTCGATCAGGGTGAGCTCATGGATCTGGCACATCTCGAAGGCCGACATCGAAGGGTTGGTCAGGTCTTCGAGGAGCTCGTTGGTGAGGGTTGCGATTGATCTTGATTGGTCTGTTTGTGCTGATGTGTGTTCCATGCATGAATTATCGCATGGCCGACGGGCGGCACAAGGGGGAAGTTGGGGAGTGCAGGGATTTTGCGCACAGGGGTGGTCGATAGGGGGAAGATTTTGGGTTTGGAGGGGGAGCGGGTGGTTGGGTTGGTGCTTAAGAAAGCGACTACGCGGGGGATGGCGAGCCGGGGCATCCAGCTCATGTGTCTATTGATATATCTACTGCCTTAATCTGCAGATCATCGATATCACCCGCAGTTCGTTTTTCTGTTTCTTGCTCTACTGCGTGATGAGACTGTATGAGCTCTTCGCCAATTCGATCACCAATTCTGGCAAGCGCATTGACTATCAAGCCCCCTTGCATGCTTGGAAACAATGATAACACGGATGCATTTACTACATTCATTGACAAAGCTGCTTGATGACCTGGATCAGCAAGACCTGCGTTGCTAGGCCCGCTTAGCAGTACTGGACGAGCTAGCTTTGAGAGACCCAGTTCGTGGCCACTTGAGCGGGAGTACGGATGGACATTCTCACTAGCCATACGATAAAATGGCCGCATATGAGACAGACCCGCTTCGCGTTCAATTCCCTCTAGCCCACATCGATCTTTCCCCATTGCTTTGGCAGCCCATCCGTAAGGCAATGTGAATGATTTTCCGTATCGTTGAATAAGACTGTCAAACATTTTCTGCGTCATCTGAAGTTGCTCGTCAGGCAGTTTTTCGTACCCTAGTGCTTCACAGGAGTTCTGGGAGTCCCTCTGCCCATAGTACATATGGAC
>CAJXXI010000034.1 GCA_913062615.1 uncultured bacterium
GCCCGAAGCGGGTTTGAGCCTTGTGCGGACGAGTCCGAGCCCTTCGTGAAGCCCGAGCCTGCGATCGTGGATGGTCAGCCCGGCGCGGCGCATCGCTTGGACATCTGATATCCCGGTTTGGAACCCGCGCTGACGCCCGGCGGGATCAACCCCGAGCCATTTAAGTTGATAGCGGTAGTCTTGGATGACCTTGATGTGTTCGTCGAGGGCAACATCGGTCTTGAGATATTCGCTCGCGACCCAGATGCAATCATTGGCATCGATACACGCGAAGAGCACGACGGTGGGGGAGCGGATCCCGAAGTCCATCCCGCCGATCCATGTCCAGGTGTGCGCCGCATCGGGCAACCGATCGACCACATGAATCCCGGGGTTGAACTCGGGGAGCACGCAGTCAGTCCGCTTTGGGCGCAGGCACAACATCTCGGCGTTCCAGGTCTCATCGCCGACGCGTTTCTTGAGTGCGATCGCGTCGTCAATTGTGATATGCCCGGGCACTTGGTTGCTTCGATCTCGGCCTTTGGCTTTGCCAGCGCACTCGGGCGCGAGCGGGCAGGGTTGGCCATCGGTTGATTCATCGCCTAGGCATTGGTGCTCGTTATCATCACAAGAATCGAGCACATCGACCACGCCCCATCGAAAAACTCGGCGAGAGGCTTCATTGTCCTCGAGGCTCTGCGAGATCAGATCGTGCATAAGCCCGTAGGGGACATGCAGGGTTGATAAGCACTCGATCGATCCTTTCACCCTTGTGCCGCAGCGTTTTTCGCGTGTCACGAGTTGTGCCGCTTCCCAAACATCACGATCGAACAGCTCTACTTCATCGCACCGGAGTTTTTGCACACGCGTTCCTCGCACAGAGGTTTGGGATTGGGCGAGGAGCTCGACGGTTGAGCCGTTGGATAGGCGGATGCGTCGATCGGTGATTTTCCCTTCGATGAGTTCATCGAACCGATCGATCGAAAAGAGATCGCGCAGGTGCGAGTGCATGCGTTTGGATTGTTCGAGCGAGCCGCCGAGGATTCTGATTTCGATCCCGGGTTTGAAGATCAGATCGAGCATCGTTGCGACCGCAGCGTAGAAGGTCTTGCCGCCGCCACGGTTCGCCCAGACCACGCAATCGCGAGGCATCCGGTCTTCAAAGAACGCATGGCACAGATACTCAAACGGCGCGCTATGCCCGCCAATCAACGCCTGGCGCACGACACGGATCGAGAGCTTGTCAAGAATCCACGCGTGGAGATCGTCGTCGGTGGTTGGGCATCGCCCGGTGACTGTGCGTAGCTCAAGCTCGTGTTCGCTCTGCTCGTTGAGCGCGTCAGAAAAATCATCCATGTTCAATAATCCTCTTTAAAATAAGTACAGTTTACTCGTGTTCGATAATTCCAAGGGCGATCAATATAGCCTGGGATCGGTCGCTTGAAAACACAGCCAGCGCGTTGAGCACCGCTCTTCGTTGCTTGGTTGCCATGAAGAAGGTGACCGCGCTGGGCAGCTTCTCTGTGTTATGTTCTGGTATGGGTAGTTTAATTTCTTGCGCGTGTTGATCTGCTTCCATCTCTGTCATCTCCATGTGAATAGACATGGGCGTATGCGCGGGGATTGGCGAGCAGGCGACAGGCTGCGATGGGGGCGAGGCTTTGGATTGTTTTTGGATCGGGTGTTCCAGATCCGATGACCTTGCGCACTTTGCTCCAGGTGATGAGTTCGCGTTCGAGCAGCGAGCCAGATTCGATAGGCGTGTTGATCAGGTCGGCGAGTTCGTGTTGTTGGTGTTCGGTCGCGTCGAGCAACCGAAGGTCGACTGGTACGGGGATGAGTTCATATGGGGTCATCCCGGCGCGTTCAAAGAACGGGCAGACGGAACCCATCGCCGCGATAGATTCCGTAGCGGGTGTCTGTGGGTTGCGTAGATAATGGCGAACCAGTTCGCTCGCCACGCCAAGACCGCGCGAGCGAGGCTCGACAATCACCCTTGATATACAGCGTAGGTTCGCGTTGATCCGCTTGGCATTGGTTGTTTTATTGCCCGACGAGAAGAATCCGGGCCAAGGGCGATCACGCCATGAGCCGTTGAGTGTGGGCATGGAGATGACCAATACGCCCGCGAGTATCTCACCAAGGATCGGGACGGCTCGCGTGGCTTTGAGGACAAGCGTATGCGTCGCGGGTTTGGATCCTCGGTAGTGCAAATGGGCGAGTGTTTGGTAGTCGGCGATGGTGCCTTGTTCGATGGTGATCGGCTGGTCTGCGCGCTCGCAAGTTGTTCGGGCGGTCCGGGTGGTGCGCGTGTTCATGTCGATGACAAGATCAGGATTGAGCATGCCCGCCATATCCTCGTGGGCTGTGGCTGCGATGAGTGTGATGCCCGCTTGCTTGGCCCATCGGCGCATCGTGCGGGCAAGGGCAAATGCACTCGCCCGGTCCAAAGGCGTCGCGAACTCGTCGGCGATCACCACATCGCCACGCTGGGCGTTGTGCATCGTGAGCGCAAGGTGCAACCTGGCGCGTTCGCCAACAGATAGGCACGATGCGGGCATCGCCCAGAGCTTGGGCTCTGCAAGCCCAGCGTACGAAAGCGTCGCGGCTCGGCGTTCGAGTGGGCCGATGAACAGGTCGAGCATGGCTGCAGATTGGTCGGTTTGAGTCGATGAATCGTGCACGAAATGAGTTTTCGTCGAGCGGGAAATCGATTGTTGAATCCCGCGGAGCAGGCACGATTTTCCTGCTCCTGATGCGCCGGTGATCAACACGGTTGATGACGCGCCGATGTGATCGAGCATGGCTGGTGTTGGGTGATCGATCTTTGGTGATGATTGCGTTGTGTGATGGGCGATCAAACCAAAGCAGGCGCAGGCGCGGAGCGTGCACCCAGAAACATCGCTCGGCGTTTTGATCACCATCGGCTCGACAAGTTTGGTGGGTTGATTCCAGACCATATGCAAAGTCCAATCGTGCTCAGCGCCACGCGCGGAGTTTGGAGGATCGGGAGTTCGCTTGAGCGTTTGCTTGCGACATCGCGTTGATGGCTTCGCGGTGTTTGCGGACAGAGTAGAAACTCACGCCGAGGGATTCGGTGACCTCGCGGATGGAGCGCCCTTGGATGAAGAGTGATTGGGCGATGGCGCGTTTGGATCGGGTCCATGCTTCGCTGTGTTCGACGACATACGCGACGCGCGGATCATTGAGCCGATGGACAAGGCGTTTGATCCGTCGGCGGATATGTCGTGGGTCTTGGGCAAGCCGATGGGCGATCAGATTGGCGGATTGCCCGTCGCGGAATGTGGCAATGATGAGGTCTCGGTCTTTATTTTCGAGCCAATGGGCGCGATGGACAAGCTGGTCGGTGAGCGTGTTGGCGTGACTTTTCCGCAGGTCAATGTCGTCAGTGACCTTGTCGAGCCAGTCTACGGTGATTGGTGAATGTCCCATTTATCTCTCCTTGCCTCAGAATTGTTGGTATTTCGCTTGACATACCACATGAATGTGTTCACAATAGAGTGAACTATTATTTTCAGAGTATACACCAAACCGAGAACGCTTTGCAAGGGTACTGTATGGTATATCAACAAATCAGCGCACAGACCCGGTCACTGCATACCGATCAAAATCCGATATCCACAATTTCCACTCTCCGACTCAGATCCAATCCGACCAACATGCCAGTTCAACCTCACCATTTCGACGCATCTTCCCAACGCGCCTTCGCCTCAACACTGCGCCAACAACGATTACTCCTCAAACTTTCGCTCGCACAACTTGCCGAGCGGGTTGGATGCGCCAAGTCGTATTTGTCGTCGATCGAGAACGGGCACAAAGGTCCGCCGGCGGATGCAATCATCGAAAGGCTTGAACACGCGCTGTCGTTTCAATCTGGCGAACTCTTCGAGTGTGCCCAGTGGGATCAAACCCCGATGCCGATCCGTGAAAACATTGAGCAACTCCGCGAGCGTGATGAAACAGTGTCTCTGTTGGCCAGGTTGTTGGCGCAGAGTGCGCGCGAGGGTGCGTCGCTTGACAAGTTGTATGAATCGGGTGAGCTTCGTCAGTTGATTGATCGGATCGACCCAGACCAGGTGTCTACCCCTTCGGATCAAGAGCCCGAGGCCAACGAACGTCCTGCAGCTCGGATGGCTGCGATTGGGATGTTGCCGATGGAGGTGCCTTTGATTAATAAGGTAACCGCTGGGTACCCCGCAGATTTTACTGACATGGGATACCCGGCGCGGATCGCCGATGAATATGTCCGAGCGCCGGATTTGAGCGACCCAGACGCGTTCGCTGCGCGGGTGGTGGGGGATTCGATGGAGCCCAAATATCGCGAAGGCGATATCGTGGTGTTCTCGCCCGCGCGAGAGATCGTCGATGGGATGGACTGCTTTGTGCGTCTCGAGCGAGACGACGAGAGCACTTTTAAGCGGATCTATTTCCAGAAGGATCAAGCGGGCAACGAGTTGATCCGGATTCAGCCGATCAATAACGCGTACCCGCCGATGACGCTGCCGCGCGAGGCGGTCGCGGGGTTGTACGCGGGTGTGTCAGTCACGCGAACAATTTAGGCGTTGGGATCTTTGGTTGGTGTGTCGTATTCGAGGAGTCGGCGTTCGCCGGCGAGTGCTCGTTCGCGGGTGAGGTCTTGGGTGACTTCGAGTGTGCCCATATAGTTCTTGTGTTCATCACGGATAGCGAAGTATCGGATAAAGACGAATCGCCCACGGAAGTTGAGCCAGAAGTCGGCGACATCTTGTTTGCCGGTCCGGAAATCTGAGAGGATCTGCTCAACGAGATCAAGGCTCTCAGCGGGGTGGCAGGATTGTACCTTGCGCCCGATGATGGTCTTGGGGCGGATGAACACACGATCTGGACCTTCGCTGACAAACCGCACCCGGTCATCAGCGTCGATAAATGTGAGATCGACGGGCATCGTCGAGAAGATGGCTTTGAGCTGTTCGAGGGTCAATGCGCCGATGCCAAGGGGGATTGAGTCTTTGGGATCTTTGGCTCGGCCGATGTTTGATGGAACGATGTTTAGGGTGATCCCTTCATCAAAGTCATCGAACTTAGGCGGTGTATCTTTGAGATGATCGACGAGGCTGTCGAGTGATTCGATTGGTTTGTTGTTGTGCTGTTCGAAGAGTTCTGACATGGAGATCCTCTTGAGTGAATGCCCCGATAAGGGCGAGGAGTAGGGTTCGATTTGAATTCAGGACAATAATATGCGTATTTAGTTTGATTTCCCCATCGATCGGCGGTATTTTCGAGTATTGGGCTTTTTTGGCCCATAACGAACTGTTCTGCTCTCTTTATCTGGGATCCGTGATGGCTACTCCGACAGATACATCCGCTCGGCCTCGACCCAAGAAGTACGGGTACTTGAGGCTGGGCACGCTGAGCTTGGTCTATCTGCTGATGGGGATCCATATCGCCCACTGGAAGTTCGGCTCGGGCAAGACCCTCGCGCCCCTCGAACTCAACGAGGTCATGCACACGCTCGAGCTTGGGATCATCACCGCGGGGTTTATTCTCATGGCGGTCGCGGTGCTCTCGGTGCTGATTGTCGGGCGGTTCTTTTGTTCATGGGGGTGTCATATTTTGGCGCTCCAGGATCTGAGTGCTTGGTTGCTTGATAAGGTCGGGATTCATCCCAAGCCGGTGCGTCTGCGGACATTGGTGTTGGTTGGTCCCGGTGCGATGGTGTATATGTTTGTGTGGCCTCAGGTCAAGCGGGTGCTTGAGGGGCGTGAGTTGCCCATCTTGCATATCACAAGCGATCAGAGCGGGTGGGCATCGTTTATGACCGATGACTTTGCACGCAACCTGCCCGGGCTGGGCATGACGATTGTGACCTTCATCTTTGTGGGGTTCGTGACGATTTACTTTTTGGGATCGCGATCGTTCTGCCGATACGCGTGCCCGTACGGGGCGTTGTTCTCAATAGCGGATCGGATTGCGCCGGGGAATATTGTCGCCAAAGGCGATCGGGTGGATTGCGCCAGCTGCGGGATCTGTACCGCCAAGTGCGAGTCCAATATCCGGGTGCACGAAGAGCTGACCGTGTTCGGCCAGATTGTGGATCCGTCGTGTTTGAAGGATTTAGATTGTATCTCGAACTGCCCCAACGGGAGCATCGGGTTCGGGTTTACCAAGCCTGCGTTGTTCAAATCATGGACCAAGCCCGCGGGGATCAAGCGTCCTCGTTATGACTTTACGATCTATGAAGAGGTGCTTTTGTCGCTGGTGTTCTTCGCGGTGCTCTTGAGCTATCGCGGGTTGTATGGCTTGTTCCCGTTTTTGTTGACGCTTGCGATGGGCGTGGTGTTTGCGTATTGCACGCTGTTGTGCCTTCGGCTGATCTGGAAGCCTCAGGTTCGGCTCAATAACTTCCAACTCAAAATCAAGGGCAAGGTCACCAAGGCCGGGTTCGGGTTCGTGGGATTGGTCGTCGTGGTGGGTTCGTTGAGTGTGCACAGCGGGATTATCCGGTATCACGAGCATGTCGGCTGGCGGGCGGTGGGGCTCTTGGAGGGCTATCAGGAGCATCATCAAAGAGTTCAATCGAGTGATTCGTTCGATCCTGCATCGACGATCGAGCTGGCGATTAAGCATCTGTCGATCACCGATCGGTGGGGGTTGTACCATGCTCGGGTGCTTGGTGAGAAGCTCGGCGAGCTGCATGTTTCGTCGGCGTTGATGCTCGCCGAGCGGAGCGAGCCCGCGGCTGCTATTGAGATCCTCGGGCAAGCTGCGGCTGAGTATCCGGACTCGGCGCTCGTGCACCACAACCTCGGCGGGCTCTTGGCGATGAGCGGGCGGACGAGTGAAGCGATCACCGAGTACGAGAATGCGCTCAAAATCGATCAGGGCGATGCGGACACCTGGAACACGCTCGGATTCTTGCTCTTCTCGATCGAGCGGTTTGATAACGCGGAGTATTGCTTCCGGGCGTCGATTGATCGCAATAGCGAGCTCGCCCACCCGCACTACAACCTGGCGAGATTGATGGCGATGCTCGGAAAAAGCGATGATGTTCGCTTTCATATCGAGCGGGCGGCCCAGCTTGATCCACAGACCTACAGCGAAGCCCTCGATCGGCTCAACCAGGCAACACAAGGGCCTTGAGCCGACCGGATTCTCGGTTTGTTCTGATCATGGATTGATATTGGTGGGCACTATTGTGGGCAGAGGGTGTGAGCAGAGGAAACCAATCGTGTTTGGGGTGCGTACAGGTATGGGCGTGGTAGTACCCCGGGGGGGGTTGGTGTGCTATCCTTAACCCTCTCAGGCAGATTCTGTGTCTGGGCAAGGCCCCGGTGGGCGGGGTCGTGATAAACCGATTGATTTAGGCGGAGACCAAACGATGGCCAAGATGTTCTACACACTCAACGAAGCAGCAGCCAAGCTCGGCATGGACGAGGCTGATGTTCAGTCGTTGGCCGAGTCGGGTCAGCTCCAAGAGTTCCGCGATCGTGAGAAGCTCATGTTCAAGGTTGAGCAGGTCGATCTGCTCGCTGGCGAAGATGACATCGATGATGACATCACACTCGCAGACACCGGCACCGGGGTCGATGGGATCTCGCTGAGCTCGACGGGCAGCGCGACATCGTTCTCGCTCGAAGCATCTGGCGATGCGACCGGCGTTTCGATCTTTGAACCAGAAGACGGCGACGAGTTCGACGCCAACGCAGACACGCTCGTATCAAGCGGCGGCATCGGCGGCTCAGGATTTAACATGGACGCGGGTGCATCAGGCTCTGGCTTGGCACAGCTCGCGGTCGAACCAGACGATACATCGCTCGGCGGAAACCTGCTCGATGATCTGGCTGCGGATTCGCAGGCTGGTGCATCGCAGGGCGGGAGCGCGATCGGCGATACAGCCTTTGGCGGTTCGGTCGCGGGTGCACTCTTCGAAGGCACATCCTCAACGGGCGCCGAGTTCGCAGCATCCGCTGGTGCGATGGCACCTTTGGTTGCGGTTGAAGATTATGACGGCGCTGCATCAGGATTGTTCGGCGGGGCTGCACTGGGCATGGTCATGATGCTTATGCTCGCGTTGGCTGTGATGATCCTTGGTATGACCGGCGGGTCGCAGCAGCTTCTGGGCAATGTTGATACCAATATGCTCTACATGATCGCTGGTGGCGGCGCGGGTTTGGTTGTTATCTTTGCCATCGTCGGATGGGTTGCTCTTCGCAAGGGTTGAGCAAAGCCTGTCGTTAAAAATATAAACCCGTCCAGATTGGGCGGGTTTTTTATATGGGTGTGTCGATGGGGGATTATTTGGCGAGCACGCCAATAGGTTCGTATCGCCCGCCTTGGATGTTGAGCTGGGCGAAGATGTTGGTGCGGATATACACCAGCTCGTATGTGTCGGCATCAATCGATTGCAGATGCGCGTGCAGCGTCGGTGATTCAAGATGCAACCCGATCGCGGTTTGGGTGATGGCAATCGGTGCTTGGGCATCACTCAAATCAGCAGGTAGATCAACCACGCGCTCGGCGTTGGTCTTTGGATCGATGAGCATGCATTGGGTTGGTTGGTTGGCAACGACGCGAAGCTCGAGATGGATGACCTGGCTTGGCCCTGCGGGTGCGAGTTGGGCGACCGCGGATCGTGAGACGCGCCAACTGAGCACAATGTGTTTGGGCGCTGGGCGATCGAGCTCGATCACAACGCGAGGCTTTGTTTGATCGCGTTGAGGGGCTGTCCTTGGCTGAGGATGGAGACTCATGATCGGCTCCCCCGGCGAGGATTGCGTTTAGATTCGGTAGCTTTGTGGCGTTTGGTGGGTCTGCCGACGGGCGCCTTGGCGAGGAGCTTGGCAGCGGTTTGTAAGCCCGCGCCGCGAGGCCCGGCGAACTTGTGGGTGAGGGTGGTGATGAGCCCGAACCCTTCACGGACCTCGTCGAGTCGATGGTGCAGGGCGATGACATCTTCCGGGGAGTTTGATCCGATTTGGGGGCTCAGCTCGCCGATCTCGTCGAGGGCACCGAGCAATGGATCAACCTCGCGTTTGATCCGCTCGCGGGCGATGGCGCGGAGCATCGACCAGACATCCTGCTCGGCTTGGAAATATTCTTTCCGATCGCCGGGGAGTCGGACTTTTTCGATGACCGCCCATTCGAGCAATGAGCGGACCGACATTGAGACATTGCCCCGCGAGACCCGGAGCCGATCCATGATCTCGTCGGTGCACATGGGGACGCCGGTGATGTACAGCAGAGCGTGCACCTCGGCCATGGTGCGTGAGATGCCCCAGACCGAGCCCATGCGTCCCCACGAGGCAATGAACCGATCCTGAGCCTCAATGAGTTGGGCTTTGATCTGTGGGGTACTGTTTGGAGTTGATTCACGGGCCATGCACTAAGTATGACGGAGCGGACTGGGTTTGTCTATGAGATTTCAGAAAAATCTGAAAATAGAAAATGTCCGTTTGCCCTGATCACCTGATCTGGTGATTGAGATCTGCTAGATCATGAGATCAACACACCCAGCGATGCCCAAGATGAGCGAGACGATCCCGTTGAGTGTGAAGAAGGCCATCGGGATGCCGGCTTTGCCTCGCTTGGCGAGGATGATGTGCTCGTAGATGAGAATGACCCCCACGAGCACAACAGCGCCCGCAAAGATTGGCCCGAGCCGAGGATCGAGTGTCCAGGCGAACACGATGCTGGCAATCGCAAGCATGTGGAGCCCTCGGCTGAGCCATGCTGCTCTTTTCCAACCGAACCGCGATGGGATCGACGACAGCCCGACCTCTTGGTCATAATCGAGGTCTTGGAGGGCATAGATAATGTCGAACCCCGCGACCCAGCACATCACCATGCCCGCGATCGCGAAGATGGCGGGGGTGCTTGAGAGTGCGTCTGGTCCGACCGCGATGGCAGCAGCGATTGGTGACGCAGCGAGTGCACCGCCTAGGAAAATATGGCAGAGCCAGGTGAAGCGCTTGGTGAATGAGTAGAACCCGATCCAGATCAGCACAGGGATGCCAAGAACAGTCGGCCACCAGTTCTCGAACAGGAATCCGAACAGCGAACACGCACCGAGAAACCCGATCGCATTGAACGCGAGGAGCAAGTATCCATCGCGCAGGCTCAACGCACCCGACGCGAACGCTCGTTTGGAGGTTCGTGGATTGGCCGCGTCGATTTTGGAATCCGCGACCCGGTTGACGAGCATCGCCCAGTTGCGTGCAAAGACCATGCACACAACGATGAGCACGAGCATGGGAGCCAGATCAAGCCAATCAATTGGGTGGGGCTCGTCGGATTGTCGGGGCGCCACAAGAAACGCACCCAAGACAGCAAATGGCATGGCGAATATCGAATGGGCGAGTTTGATGTCGCCCATCGCGAGAAGCACGCGCTTGGTGATTGGGAGGGGATTCGAGATTGGTTCAATGGCTTGTTCCACAGCGACAAGCGTAGGCGTGCATCGGGGATATAAAAAAGCCCCGGGCTGGCCGGGGCTTTGGGGGGCGTTGGGGGTTGTGGTGTGCTCAATCCGGTTTATGGGCACCCGGCGTTGAAGAGGTTGAGGAATGCGGAGATATCGAAGAAGTCGAAGTTGCCGTCGTCATTGATATCTGCAGCTGAATCGCTCGCATTGAATGCGTTGAGGAACGCTGAGACATCGAAGAAGTCGAGTTCTCCGAAGGGCGCTGCCAAGTCTGCGTCGTTGCATCCTGCTTGTGATTCAGAAACATCGCCGGTGATGATCACCGCGTAGCCCTGCGATCCTTGGTTGACGGCGGTGCCTTTGATCCGCAGGACATAGTCGCCGGTTCCTGTTGCCGGGAGCATGACCATCTCGACATTGTTGATCGCGTCTGGTGATCCACCGAACGAGGAGATCCCGTTGGTGATGTTGTTGCCCAGGATCACATCGCCGCCGGGGAAGACAACTTCGAGATCGAGGTTGTTGACGGGAGTGAAGGTCGAGTTGATCGCGCCGGGCGCGTCGTGCCAGACCAGGGTTGCTTTGAGCGGCTGGGACAGCGAGTTGACGGTGAAGTGCATCTCGAACTCGTCGCCGGTGTTCATCGCGCCGTTGCCCGAGTTGCGAACATCGCGGATAATCATCGTGGTGTCATCGCCCGCAAAGTAGAGCGCATTATCGAGCAGCACGCGTCCCCACCCTTCGCGGTTGGATGGAAAACCAGAGACGCCGGTCATGTTGACCGCCGAGTTGAGCAGGGTTGCCTTGATCAATGTGCCCGACGGGGTGAACCCGTCTTGGGACTCGGCCATGCCTGATGGGTAGAACCCGTCTTCGAAGTATTGGCGGGTGAGTGCTGCGGTGCCCGCGATCGCTGGTGCAGCCATCGAGGTGCCGGTGAGCCCGGTGGTGCCACAGGTTGTTGACGAGCTTGCCGAGCGGGTGTTGCAACCCGGGGCGTAGATTTCGGGCTTGCGCCGTCCGTCGGCGGTCGGTCCTTGCCCGCCAGTGCAGAACGCCCCCTGGTTATTGGCGTCTTGGGTCGCGCCAACCGCCAAGCAGTTCTTGGCGTTTTCCGGGGTCTTGAGCGAGTTGAGATTCGTCACAGCGAAGATGACGAGGTTGTCGTCGTTGTTGAACGAGAAGGTGTCGATAGAGCGTGCCAGCCCGGTATAGGCGGTCGTGCCATCGTCGCCCCACGAGTTGGTATGGATCGCGGCACCCTGCGAATAGTGCAGGCCCAGCCGAGAGTTCATCGCGCTAAACGAGAATGAAGGCGATGTGTTAAAGACCAGCCTGGCTTTGTAGGCAACGCCTCGGGTATCGTCGTTTGTGTTATTATCACCGAGCACGGTGCCCGCGACATGGGTGCCGTGGAAGTCTGAGCCCGTCGAGGTGTTGTATGCTTGAATCTTGCGGTGGTCATCACCAATGGGGTCGCCTTCCGGATCGGTGAACGAGCAGTGGGTGATCTTGACCCTGCCGTCCATGACCGCGACGAGCTGGTTCTCGCCGTGGATGCCCGCGTCGTAGACCGGGAAGAACCCGTTGACATTGGACTGGACAATCCACCGATTGGTGGAGTTGCGCATGGTGATTTCGGGTGCGGATTCGATCCACTGGATCGCGTCGATCTTGGCGAGTGCTTTGACCGATGCGGCGTCGCCGGTGAGCTGGATCATGTACCGATCGCTGAGGTATTCACTCATCACGACCTTCACACCCGGCTGGGCGTTGATGGCTTTGAGCGTTGCCTTGATGCTTTCTGATGGGAACAGATAGACAAACGCGGCGAGCTCGCCCTGGGCAGCGATCGCTTTGCGTGCTTGTGTTTCGAGTGTGCGATTGCCGAGCAGCGGATCGATCTTCCACGCGTTGCTGAACTCGACGATGTGCGAGACAAATCCGAGTGCGCGGAGCTCGGTGATGTTTGCTTTGGCGAGGTTGACGACATACGCCCGTTCTGGGAGGTAGTCGCCGATGCGTGTGCCGGTCGCTTCGATCTGTGAACGCAGCGCAGGGGTGATTGGCTGATCGAGCACGATGACCATGCGATCAGAGATTCGCACCGGGCGTATCTGATTGGCAGCCTTGGCGTTTGGGAGTGTTGTGATATCAACCACACCAGTTTTCAGCGCGAGGGTGTCGCTCTGGGCGTTGGCGATCGTTGAACCGCACAGGGCGACAAGCATGGCAGCGCCAACAGCAGCCTTGATCGAGGTACGAAGGTGAGCGGTATTTGCTTTGAGTACGCGGGAATTCATCAATCACACTCCTCGCAGCGCGGGTTGAATCGCGTGCATTTTGTTGGTTCTTGCTGGTCTTTCAGCATCGGCTTAGCATGCATCAAACACAAGGGCACGCACAGAAGATTCATGCCCGAATGGGCATCCAGTGCTGTATACGCAGGCGCAGAGCGTTTGGATGCAGCAATTTGCCGATAACTGGTTGTGATTGGGGTGTGATAGGCTTTTACGCCGCGTGCAACCGTGATGCCTCTGCGAACTTCTTCCTCGCTGCTAAAGCCCTTTTTTCAGCCTGTGGGCGGGCTTTGGCGGTCAAAATCACCCGGTCGAGCTTGGTCTTGCGGAGCACCTTGGCGATTTCTTTGGGCAAGTTGTACAGCACCAGAGCCCCGCCAATACGCCCAAGATCATCGCTCAACTCGGCGAACGCACCCAAACAACCAGACGCCAGCGAGTCCATCCCACGCATGGACATGATGATCACAGGCGGATTGCCCGGCGTGTGAAGCCCGACGATCTCGGCGCGGAGTTTGGTGGTGTCGAGTGTTCGCAGCTCGCCGCTCACAAGCCGAGCGCGATAGATTCCGCCCTCGAGTTTGCGGATCGACAACAGCTCGGTGTCTGGCTTTGTGTGTGTTCGTTTGGTACTCGATTGATCCTGTCGAGAATCAGACCCCATTTGATTTTCAAGATCAATTCGCACGGCTGTATCCCCAAATCCATGAACATCTGCCAGAATAGGCTGTTCACTCTCAATGTACATTTGAGGACAACAACGACCACCTGCTTAGGAGAATCAGTGTCAATCGGATAACGGCAAGAGTGGGGCTGTGCGGATTGATAGATTATCGAGGACTATCGAGTTGACTGATCGTTGTTCGATCAGCTTGGGTTCGATAACTCAACTGTAAGCGCTCGCAGTGCCGCGAGGGTCTGGGCCGAGACATGATGCTCGATGCCCTCAGCATCGATCTGCGCCTGGCGTTCTTCAACACCGATCGCTTGCAAGAACCCAAGGACGACCTGGTGGCGTTCGTGCGAAGCACTGGCCATCGCTCGCCCTTTTTCGGTCAGATCAATCGGCTTGCGGGGCTCGGTGGTGACGAGCCCTTCTTTGGAGAGCCTTGCGATGATGCGTGTCACCGTGACATGGCTTACGCCCATCGCTTGGGCGAGCTTGCCGACCCGGGCCGAGCCCTGCTCTTCGATGAGCTGGGCGATCGCTTCGACATAATCCTCCGCGGTTTCGTCGCGGTGTGCCCGACGGGTCGAGTGGAACCGTTCTGGCTGAGAGATATCGGGTTGGTTGTTCGAGGGCATGTCTTTGGAGTGTAGCCTTGGCATCAAGTGATTTTATGGATGGAAGGCGATCAGATTGGCATCGAGTTTGAATGCTGCCGAGAGCTGTTCAATAGAGCACCCAACAATGCGTACGGTTTTTTCAGGATTGGAATGCCCGGCATGTACGACCACATTGGCAGCCTTGATACCGAGTGCTTTGGCGAGGAACTTGCAGATGGCTTTGTTCGCTTTGCCGTCTTCGGGCGGCGCGCTGATGCGTACCTTGAGCCGATCGCCGAGCAATCCTGCGATCGCATCGTGCGACGCCCCAGGGACCGCCTTGATACGGATCAGTATGGCTTGATTCATTGGCTGATTCACTCGCAGGGCGTGTTGAATCGTGATACATAGTCCATGATGTCGAGGACATTGACCTTCGAATCGCCGTTGATATCTGCCCGCGGATCGCCTGCCATATAGAAATGAATCAGTTGCGAGATATCAAAGAAGTCCAAGGCGCCATCTTCGCTCAGGTCCAAGGGGTGATAGGCATAGACCGTCATCTCTTGGTCGGCTGCGACATCGACAAGGGTTGTGATCGAGCCGTCGTTCCATTCGATGCGTACTTGATCGACCGTATCCATCTCGGCGAGCCCGAAGTGGATGGTCAACTCTGATTGGCCGAGGTACCCGCTTGAGCCATCAACAACCCGCAGGTGATCTTTGCCGTTGTAGGTCGCGATGACCCGTGTGCCATAGCCCATTGGCGCCAGGCACGGGTGGCGGTCGGTGTTGAGGTTGATGCGGAGGTATCGGGTGAACTCGTCGAATCCGAGATCGTTGCGGTAGATGCGGAACGGGCCGCCGTTATCGACGAATGCGAGATCGAGATCGCCGTCTTTGTCATAATCGAACTGGATCAGCCCGCGTCCGTTGATGTTAAAGGTCAGGTTGGCGATGATTGACTTGTCCGCGAAGTTGCCTGCACCATCGTTGCTCCAGAACCGTGTGGGCACGCTCGGCCATGATGGCCACCCGCCGGTGGCGACCATGTCCATGTCGCCGTCGTTGTCGTGATCGCCGCTGACGACGCCCCATCCCCATCCGACATCACCCACGCCGCGCGTGGTGGCTTGGTTGAGGAACATCGGGTTTTCGGATTCGTTGTTGCCGAGTCCCATATAGAGTGTATTGAAGTAGTTGGCGGTTTCGACAAAGATATTGGTCATGAACCAGTCCAGGCTGCCATCACCATCGAAGTCGGCGACCGTCGCGCCCATGCCGTTGTTGTTGTTGATGATGTTTGATTCTTCGGTGGTATCGCGGAAGGTGATCTGTCCGTTTTTGTCTGGGCCGTTGTTGATGTAGAGGAACGATGTGGTGAAGTCTGCCGTCAAGAGCAGGTCTGGATACCGATCGTTGTTGACATCGACAAGCTTGGGCGTGAACCCGCGGATGATCGTTTGGTTCGCCGGCAAGGCTGCTGCGGAGATATTGGTATAGTGCCCGGTGCCATCGTTCTCGAACAACCGGTTGCCCCCTGCAAAGAACCCCCATGTTGCGACATAGAGATCGAGATCGCCATCGAGGTCCATGTCTCCGAAGCAGACACCTTTGCCGCCGACGATCCCGAAGATATCGTTGACACCTCGTTGCTCGGCTTGTTCGGAGAATGAGTATTGCCCGTTTTTGTCTGGGCCGTTGTTGATGTAGAGCAGGTTTTTGTTGACGGCTGCTTGTGCGGAGGATGGCCCATAGGACACGACATACAAATCGGGCAAGCCATCGTTGTTCACATCACCGACCGCGCTGCCCACGCCAAAGTGCATATACGCGATCCCATACAGCTCGGCCTCGTCGACGAAGGTGCCGTCCTGCTGGTTGATATAGAGCATGTCGGGCACGGTGCCAAGCCCAGAGATATAGAGGTCTGGCCAAGAGTCGTTGTTGAAATCACCGACACTCATCCCCCCGGTCATGCGATCGTGCTGGCCGGTGTATCCAGGCGCAGGCACCGTGATCGCGTTGATGCCGACCTGTTGGTTGACCAATGAATAATGAGGATCAGTTGCGCTCGCTGTGCCTACGAGCCCACATGCAACGAGGGCGATCGAGAGTTGATTCATATTGGAGAATCGTCGGGTCTTCATCTGAAAAGCCTTCCCTTTGCCAAAGCATGCAAAGTCCTGCCGAATGCGCCGTGCAAGAAGGCGCGGTGCGCTGCCCTCTAGCATGACCGATTTTGAGCGTAATTCAAGACCAAATGGACGAGAATCATGGAAATGATACGCAATGTGCAATCATATCGCACGCAAGTCCTGTAGCACAAGACAACCTGTCCACACGCCGATAACGCAGTCGTCTATGCAGAATGTGTTTATGACTTTGTAGACGCAGTCTTGCGAGAAACCCGAGGCTTCATCCGTTGAGCATGAATCGCGGTCGATTCGCCACGCAACGCATCGAGCTCGCGGACCGGGCCGGCAACGATCCGCTCGAAGGCCATCTCAGCGTTTGATTTGGAGTATTCGGTCCCGATGAAGTGTCGTTCCATCGCGTGGGCGACGACGCCGGTGGTGCCGCTGCCCAGAAACGGGTCGAGCACGGTGTCGCCGGGGTTCGACGAACACGCGATCACACGGTGGAGATACAGCTCGGGGAGCTGGTTGTCGTGTTTTTCGCGTCGTTCTTTGTTGTTGCCTTGGATGCGTCCCCAGTACTTGCCGTACCAGACATCCATGGGCACCCGCATGCCCGCGGGCATCCCGTCGCGTTTAGATTCGGTGCGTGCGTCGCCATAGATCGCGCGCCGGTCAGATTCTTCTAAGATCGGATCCGCGTTCCAGGTACGATTTTCTGGGTCTTTGCAGAAGTACAGCGCATGGACCTTCGAGTTGATGAACTTGCCTTTGGTGTTCTGCCCGAACCGATAATGCCAGATGCACCAGTTGACCATGTGCATCGATTTCTTGAGGTGCACAACGATCTCGGCGGCACTGTCATCGGGGATGTTCACCCACATCGAGCCGGTCGGCTTGAGCGCATTCACACACAGATCGAGCCACTGATAGGTGAAGTCGAGGTATTCATCGCGTGAGAGCGCCGCGTCGTCCCACGCGTCGCCGGTCTCGTGGCGGTCATAATCCCGGGCCCAGTTGAACGGCGGGTCGGCAAACACCAGATCAACCGATTGGTCCTTGACCTCTTTGAACTTGAGGAGCTGCTCTCGGCAATCACCGATGCGGACAGCCGCCGTCACGCCGGTGTCTTTGTGCGTGTGGGTGAGATCGGGCTGGGTGATCTTTGATGTGGGCTTTGCTTTGGGCTTTGTTTTCGTCATGGCTGTTTGGTGGTTTCGGTGTGCTTGTTGATGCCCCACATCTGCTCGATCATCTCGTATCCGTCTGGATCGAAGGCTTTGAGCGTCTCAATTGTGAAGGGCTCGAAATCGTTGGTTCCGAAGTACGACTCGGTGAGTTCTGCGAAGTATTCGTGATCGTTGTTCAGGGCGTAGTGGCGTTGGGTCTTTCCAGAGACATGCTCGACGGCTTCATAAGTGCCCAGCTTCTGCGCTTTCTCAAAGCAGGAGCGGATCTGTTGGTTGGCGAACCCGTGCACCTCGTTGTGGAACGCGTGGGCGAGCTCATGGAGCACCATGAAGGGCTGGGCTTGGTGGGTCCACCGCACAAAGTGGGTGGTGTTGGAGATCTCGATCCCGCGCTCCTTGTCGGTGTTGTATCCGTTCTCGCCGAGCCAATCGGCGCTGGGGTGATAGCAAGCGCACGGGAATCCCGGGTTGTTATGCTCGATCCAGAACTTGGTTTTGCGGAGCGCGTGGTGGGTGTGCTCGGGGGTGAGCTCGATGACCTGAGCGAGTTTTTCGTCGAGGAGTTGGATCGCAGGGGTGGTGGTGTCCGGGTGCTTCATCGCGGCACCGCTCACCAGCACATCGAACCCGTGGAGCGTGTAGGTTGTGTATGAATCGGTTGGTTCGTGCACAAAGCTGGGCGTATCGCCCGCGTCGGGTTGGGCGCTCGACACACGCATTGGCTCGGTGCATTGGCAGCTACCCAGCAACGCGATGGGCGCGCTGCATATCAGCGTCATGAATAACGATTGCGTAGGTGTTGGTTTCATGCGGGGTCTCAGGCACAAAGAGCAGAAGCATGCGAGCAGGGATCGTAGTTGATCATACCAAGTTGCGACAGAGGCGCAACCCCAGAGTTGATCAATCTTTGCTTTCAGTCGGGTTTGGGCTGGCAGATTAAAATCCGGATCGGCTTGCCCATGTGCTTTGCGCCGAGCACCGCGAGGGGCCGCTTTGCTTGGGGCACCTTCTTTCGGCAGGCTTTGGGTTGCTTGAACAACGAGTCCGACTTCGTCCGCCCGAGCTGCCCACGCATCTTGTCGGTGAACGAATCAAGCTGCTCGATACGGAGGATGACATCAA
>CAJXXI010000035.1 GCA_913062615.1 uncultured bacterium
CGTGAGGGCGAGCTCATCGCGACAGCGACGCTCTCACGGTACAAAGATGCTGCGGTGCCCGAGCATCGCCCGGTATTGGTGCCCGGCAAAGTCGAGATCACAAGCCCGAACGACACTGGTTGGGTGCGGATAGAGTTGTCCGGGCCTCGGAGCAAGGCGATCAAGCCACGGGTGTATCAGCCCAGGAAACTGGTGCGGGGGTACCGTGTGGACGAAACGATTGATCTCGACGAGGTTTTCGACGATTCGCCAACCGAGCCTGAACAAGATTCGGACGCCGACGATTGAAACAACAATCACCTATTCAAAGCCTTGCGCTATGGGGCTTGATGCTGATCGGATTGCTCACCAGCAGCTTTGCATCGGCACAAGTTCTCGTCGCCAGCTCCCTCGATGACACCCATACCCATGCGTGGGCGGTGTATGAAAACTCGAATAACGAGATTGTTTTGGTGCACCTGCCGCCCCGCGATGGCGATCTGGGCGCACGGATCCCGATCGATCCTGCACTGCCCGGCGAGCTTCATGCGGTGCGCACACTCAACAAGTTCCCCGACGGGCTCGCAGCGATCGGCAATCGGGTGTACTTGGTATTTCCAACAGCCACTGTCGGCGAACGAAAAATCGGTCGGGTGTATTCTGGCAAGGCGGTCCCCTCGCCGGTGGGTTCGGTCTGGGGATTCACGCCATCGGGTCGGCTCGATTCCGAGCCCGCGATCCAGATCGAAGGCGAGCTGGTCGATCTTGTCGCGACAAGCGATTCGGTCTGGGCGTTGATCAAAGCGGACAATGAATACCACCTCATCACGCTGGCCGATTCGAGTTGGGAAGCTGGGGTGTTGCCTGTTGTCCAATCGCCAGTTTGGCGAATCTCGGCTTTGGGCGATCGGGTTGTTGCCGTTGATCTCGCCGACGATAACAATCTACAAGCATACGTGCTCGGTGAAGATCACACAACATGGACAACGCACTGGTCAACTCTCCCCTCGCCTATGGGTGATTTTGAGATCATCGCCAGTTTGCACGGGTTGTTTATACTCGATCAAGATGAACATGGTTCGGGGCGTATCCAGACATGGTCAAACAGCGGGATCTTTACGATTGCCTCCGGGCTCGATTTGCCCACCAACATCAATTTTTCAGCACTCGACTCTGTGAATCGGCTCGTTGGGATTGCAGAACAAATACAACTCGATACGGACATCAGCGAAGCTTCTCAATCGCAGCCAACGGTTCAGGTGTATGAGATTGATCTTGCGGACGGTTCGATGGTGTATGTGGGCGAGCCGGTGGTATCGTCGCCGGTGAGTGCTGCCGAGATGCGGTTCTTGATGGGGATGATGGTCTTAATTATGGTCGGCGTACTCGTCGTGGTCATCATGCCCGATCGAGCCGACGCGATGGGCATCCCCGACGGATTTGCGCTTGCTGATCCTGGGCGGCGATTGATGGCGACGATGTTCGATGTGTTCTTTGTCTCGTTTGTGATGGGGTTGCTCTTCGATGTCCGGGTGATCGAGATTATCACGCTCAGCGTGATTGTCCGATCGGATACCTCTTGGTTGGTGATCCCGGCGGTGCTGATTTCAGGGATTGTGAGCATGTCGTTGCTCGAATGGCTCGTCGGCGCATCGCCGGGCAAGTGGCTGATGGGGATCCGGGTGGTGCGTGGGGTGGGTGGCCCGATGTCGAGAATCCCGCTTTGGGCAGCGATCGTGCGCAATATGATCAAATGGCTTGTGCCTCCGGTTGCCGCGTTGGTCTTGCTCGATCCAGAGAGGCTCCACCGGGGCGATCGGGCAACAAGAACCCTGGTCGTCGCCCCGATCGAGGATTTCGACGGGTCCCAATCGTCCAAAGATTCCGGTTCTGAGGGTTGAAAGCGATGGGATTGTGCTCGGCGAGTTGATATCTGGCTCTACATGGGCCAGATCATGCAGATCATGCAAGCCCAGAGCCCAAAAAGTCCGATGAGGGTTATCAGGCAACCTGTGCGCTGTGTGTGCGTGTGCACATCGGCGGTTGCTTTGTACAGAAGGATGATCGCGTGGCGGACGAGCCCAACACACAACCCGATGGAATGCCAGCCAATGAGCAGGTGGGTGTCGAAGCGGACGGACTTGACGAGGGGGCTGTCGAGAAGGTGTCCTTTGTGATGCCCGAAGACCCGGTTTCTGCGCTCAAAGCCCGATGGCGTGATGTGTGGCAGGTACCCGCATTGCTTGTCGGCGCGGGGATGCTGATGTTTGGGGTCGCGTTCTCAATCTCGACTTCGCCCGAACCAGATATGACGCCAACGATTACGCTGGCGAATCGATTGATCGAGAATCAAGAGTATGAACGAGCCATCGAGTTGCTCAATACTAAGATATACCCCTGGATCGTCAAGCCCGAATCGCCAAATGCGGACAAGGTGCAGTATCACCTCGCCAAGGCGCGTTCGATCTATCGCGGGCAAAAAAAGCTTCGGCTTGATGACGATCGGAACCATGTCTCGGTGATCCGAGAATACCTCGAAGCCGAGCGTGTTGGCGGGGGGCTTGGTCCCAAGGATTTGGCCTCGCTTGCGAATACCTATATTTCACGCGATGAGATCGACCAAGCGATCCAGCGGGCGCGGGCGATCCCAGAATCCCAGCGTTTCCTCCGCGACGCGGTCCATCGCGATGCGGTTGAGTCGATGCTCGATCGGGTAGTCCCCGAGACCGACAAGGCGATGGACCTGCTCGCCGACATGCTGTTCGATCCGAAGTTGCCCGTTTCCTATCGGGTCTGGGCACTTGAAACGCAGGGCAGGGTTCGTCTATCGCAAGGATTCGCCGACGAAACGATCACGCGGATTCTCCGCTCGATGCCCCGGCTCGAACGCGCCGGCGTCGAGGGGCGATCGCGGTTGCATCTGATTCTGTCCAAAGCCTACAACGAACTGGGCGCACTCAAGCAAGCGGGCGAGCAGGTCGAGCATGCACGCAAACTCTCAACCAACGGCGAGGCTCACTATCCAGAAATCTTGCTGATGGAAGCGATTATCGAAGACTCAAAGGGAAACACCACCCAAGCGAGAGACCTGTATAGCGAGATCGTCGGGAACCATTCGAGTTCGTCCGCGTTTCCTTTGGCGCTCATTGGACTTGGCGAAACCGAAGCCGGTCTCAACGAATCTGAACTCGCGTTCGAAGCTTTTACCGAACTGGTCGATCAATACGACAGCTTCGGGATCGAATCGTTCCCATCGCGAAAGCAGGTGCTCGATTCACTCATTGCCCGTGCCAGCGATTCGCTCTCGGGGGGGAATCCCGCGGATTCAATCCATTACGCGACGCTCGCCGATCGGCTCTATCGTGGGCAAGAAATTCCCAGCGGCGTACTCATCTCGCTGGCGCGTGGGCATCAGGCGGCTGCCGAACTGCTCCTTGGAAAACCAATCTCCGAAGTCCGCTCGCTCCTTGGGCTTGACCCATCGACACGGGCCGAGGTCCAACGCCATCTGATGTCGTCTGCGACCAACTTCGGCATCCATGCCGAGCTGCATGTCGTGACGAACCTGCCCGCGTACGCCGATTCGCTCTGGCGATCGGCGGATTTGTTCGATCGCGCGGGCGATCAGCCTGAAGCGATCCAGGCGTTCAAGACTTATGCGCGGTCGATGCCGTCCGATCCAAGGCACGCCGAGGCGTTGTTTCGGCTCGGCGAAGCACTCCGCTCGCTCGGGGACTTCAAGGCGGCAGCCGATGTGTACACGGGTCTGATTGAGGACCGCGACGGAGTATCTGGGGCGGACATTGGGCCATACGCCGATGCGAGCCATGTGCCTTTGGCGCAGGCGTATCTGTATGACGAAAACCCTGACAATGATGCCGAAGCAGAGAAGCTCCTAACTTCCGCACTCAACGGCTCGATGGGGTCAACCCAGACCGAGCTCTACCGCGATGCCCTGCTCGAACTCGGCGGGTTGTACGATCGCACCGATCGCCCTGAGCGAGCGATCGAGCGGTACGACGAGTTTGCGGCACGATATGGCGACGACCCTGAAGCGGGCACCGTGTTGTTCAAGCTCGCCGATGCGCACCGTCGATTGGGCGACACCATCGAAGAGTCGCTCGAAGAAGCGATGCCCGCAGCCGAGAAAAACCGCCGACTCGCCAGCATCACCAAGCATCGCTACGAGGCGATCGAGCAGTATAAAAAGACCATCGAAGTCCTCGGCGTACGATCCGAATCACAGCTTGGGTTGTTTGAGTCGATCGCTTTGCGCAATGCATATTTTTATCTTGGCGATTGTGCCTTTGATCTGGGCGAGTATATTAACGCGATCCGGTTCTATGATCGGGCTCGGGATCGGTATGTTTCTGACCCGGCGTCACTCGTCGCGATGGTACAGATTGTCAATGCCTATATCGAGACCGATCAGATCGGGCGAGCCCGTACCGCTAACGACCGGGCGCGTCGGTTCTACGAAACGATCCCTGATGAGGTCTGGAACGATCCGAATTTGCCCATGGATCGGACCGATTGGGAGCGTTGGCTCACATCGAGCGCGACCCTGCTTGCCAATGTGAATCCCTAATCTGCTCAATGTTTGACCAATGTGAGTATTTATTGCGCACAAACTGGTGAAACTCGCGCCAACAGCCGATAACTAAGCGGACCGATTGAAAAGGGGATGGATTCCCGCATCGGGCTTGCGGTTTCACAGCAGCCATCTGGCAGCATCGGCAAGAGGGTCAAGGATGACCAAATCGACTGACACAACACATTCTCCAACCAACGCGGCGCGTCTTGGGTCATTAGTTGACGAGGCGCAGTTGTTGATGGATCAGCTCTGTGCGATCAGCACCGGGCAGAGCGATGCAATTGCGATCGGTGATGTCGCCCAGATCGTCGAGATCGTGGTTAAACGAGAACCCGTCGTGCAAGGGCTTGTGAGTGTCGGCGAAGAGATCGGCGCCTTCATCGAGAACTCCGATGCGCTTGCTAAGGTGAGCGTTGGGGAACGAGATGAGGCCATGCGGCGCATCGCCCTGATCGAGCACGCGATGAAACGCCTGCGCGAGCGTGATGATCATGACCAGAAGCAAATGGAAGCCGCCCGCGATAAAATGGCCGACCAACTCGCGTCGATGGGCACGAATCAGAATGCGTTGCGCGCGTATTCAAGCCGATCGACAACGCCCAATCCCATTCTTCAAGATCGTGAAGGATGAACCCAATGACGCACACCACCCAAGAACCTGCTGAGTCGATACGGCAGCATAGCCCAGATTTGTCATCGACCGATCTCGCCGAGTTGATGACCGCGTTTACCGATGTGACAACGAAGCTTGAGCGCACCCACGGGCAGCTCCGCTCGGAAGTGAGTCGGCTCAGCACCGAGCTTCACCAAGCCAACGAAGCGCTCCAGCGTTCGCGTCGGCTCGCGGCGTTGGGCGAGATGGCAGCGGGGATTTCTCACGAAATCCGCAACCCGCTGGGCTCGATTCGGCTCTATGCCAACATGCTTGTCGATGATCTCGCCGATATGCCTGAGCAGTGCGAAATCGTTCAAAAAATAGGGCGAGCGGTTCGCGGGCTCGACGAAATTGTCGGTGATGTGCTTACATTTGCACGCGAAATGAAGATCAACTGGCACCCATGCGAATCATCGGGATTGATCGATCACGCTTTGGAACTATGCTGTGCCGAGATCGGTGATTCTGTTGTTGTTCGCAATGATCTTGATACGGATTCGATCGAGCTGATGTGCGATCCAACACTTATCCAGCAGGCACTGGTCAATATTCTTCGCAACGCTGGCGAGGCCAACCGGGTCGGTGGCGGGCATTGTCTCACGATCAGCGTTGAGCCTTGCATGCTCGAGGATCACGATCAATCTGTTGACGGTGTTGTCTTCTCGATCCGCGATGATGGCGATGGGATTCCCGCAGAAGTCATCGAGCGGATGTTCAATCCATTCTTCACCACCCGTGCCACCGGCACCGGGCTTGGTTTGTCGATCGTCCATCGGATTATTGACGCGCATCACGGTAAGGTTGTCGTGACGAATAACCAAACGACAAATAACGAAATAACAAGCGACAACGAGCACGCGGGTGCATGCGTTGAGTTGTATATTCCAAAGGCGCAGTCTTTGGTGGTGTCTCGGAGCGACGATGCTTTCGAGCCTGGAGAGATAGTGGTTTTGCCAAGGCGTGATGCGTTGGCTGTTCATGGGGTAAGTTGATATGTCGAGAACGATCCTCGTTGTAGATGATAAAGAAATGATGCGCGACTCGATCGGGTCCACGCTGACCCGAGCCGGTTTTAGTGTCCGAACGGCGTGCGATGCCAAGGGTGCACTCAAAGAGATCGCATCGCGCCGCCCAGACGCGGTTGTGACAGATCTCAATATGCCGGGCATGACCGGCATCGAACTCGCAGGCAAGATTCAGTCGATCGACGACGAACTCCCGGTGATCCTCATGACCGCCTTTGGCACCATTGAGACCGCGGTTCAAGCGATGAAGAACGGGGCGTACGACTACATCACCAAACCATTCGAAGGCGACGAGCTGATCATCGCACTCAAACGCGCGATTGGACACGCTGCGGTGATCCGTGAAAACGCGATCCTGAAAGCGAATGCCGGGCGAGCCACCCACGGGAATAATATGGGCGCGAGCGGGCTCGATCGACTCATCGGCGATTCGGACGCAATGCGGAAAGTCCGCGAGCAAGTCCGGGCGGTTGCATCGAGTCATGGCACCGTGCTTATCACGGGCGAGAGCGGCGTGGGCAAAGAAGTCGTCGCCCATGCGGTTCATGATCTGAGCCCACGCGTTGAATCGCCATATCTCGCGGTGAACTGTGCCGCCCTCAACGAGAGCCTGCTCGAATCTGAACTTTTCGGGCACGAAAAGGGCGCGTTTACGGGTGCGGATAGTTTGCGGAAGGGTCGCTTTGAGCTTGCCGATAAGGGATCGCTTTTGCTTGATGAGATTTCGGAAGTGACGCCTCAGATTCAGGCGAAGCTGCTGCGGGTGCTCCAAGAGCGAGCCTTTGAGCGTGTTGGTTCGAGCACGACCATCGGGGTCGATGTCCGGATCATCGCAACAAGCAACCGTGACCTGCCCCATGCAGCGTCGATGGGCGAGTTCCGCCAGGACTTGTTCTATCGGCTCAATGTGCTCCCGATCCAGATCCCCGCGCTCCGCGAACGGCTCGGCGATGTGCCGATCTTGTCGCAGTTCTTCATCGATCAAATCTGCCAACGCGACGGGCGAAGATGCTCGCGGTTTACCGATGAGGCCATCGGTTTGCTCAAGGGCTATCAATGGCCGGGCAATGTCCGCGAGCTCCAGAACATCTGCGAGCGGGCGGTTGTGTTGAGTGATCCTAAATCAACAACAATCACTCATACGTTGATCGAGCCTTGGCTCATGACCGCGCGTCCAACCCCCAAAGCGACGCCTTTGCGTGCTGCGAGCCTCAACGGCAATGCGCCAGCATCGCGGATCACCGAATCGAAACCATTGCATGTGACCAACGGGCACCGCCCGATGGCGGCCACGACAAGCTTTGCCGAGCAGAAACCGATGCTCGAACCCGAGTTCCAGCCCGGTGATCGGACATTGGCCGATCTTGAACGCGATACAATCGTCGCGACCTTGCAACGGTTTAATGGGCATCGTCAAAAAACCGCCAAGGCACTCGGAATTGGAGTTCGGACACTCGGGCTTAAGCTCAAGAAATGGAAAGAAGAAAGCCTCGTTTCGCAGAGTTTGTGAGCGGCGGATCAACAAGTGAGGGCTTGGTATGGGCTTTGCGGAGAATAAATCGTGATCATCAATGACATCAACTCAGCAGGAGCAGTACCAACACTCGAAAAGATGTTCCTGTTTGCTGGTGGGCGTCAGCGGATGATCGCCAACAACATCGCCAATATCGATACCCCGGGGTATCAGATGCAAGATGTTGATCCGCGTGCTTTCCAGAAACTGCTCGGCGATGCGATCAAAGATCGCCGATCGGGCAATGGTGGGGCGTTTGGGCAACTCGATTTCGCCCAGAATAGCCAAGTCAAGATGCAAGGCGGACGGATGGTCCTCACACCAGGCGCATCGGGGACCAACATCAGGTTCCATGATGGGAACGATCGTGATCTCGAAAGATTGATGCAGCAACTCGTCGAAAACTCGTCCACATTCCGCGTCGCGGCGGACTTGATGCGGAAGAACCGCTCGCAACTCAAACTCGCCATCGCCCAACGCGTGCTTTAACACCTAAGCAGATAGGAAGATAGAACAATGTACGGCTCACTCGATATCTCGACTTCAGGCATGATCGCCCAGCGGACACGCATGGCGGTGATCGCCAACAACATCGCCAATGTCAATACGATCGAAAACTCGAAGGGCGAATACGAGCCGTACCTCCGCCGGGCTGCGATACTCTCGGCTGCAGGATCCAACGGCCAAGTCAAGGGCGTGCAGATATCAGATATCGAGATTCAGCAAGGCGCACTCAAACCCGCATGGCGACCCGGGCACCCCAACGCCGACGCGGATGGCAATATCATGGTGCCCGATATTGATACAACCTCGGAATGGGTCAACGGGCTCGAGGCCTCACGGGCCTATGAAGCCAATGTGGTGGCCGCCGAGGCAACCAAGAGCATGATGGCACAGGCGTTGCGTTTGCTCGCATGATGTGCTATATTCTTGACAGACTTTCTTATTCGAGACCGATCCCGAAGGCAGAGCAACGGATTCAACTATGAGCGACCCAATCGGACTAATCTCAGGTGCAAACAAGCCCAACGCGATTCCGTTTCAGGGCGGTCAACGCGGCTTGCAGGGCAGCGAACAAGGCCCGAGCTTTAAGTCGTTGTTCATGGATAACTTGACTCAGGTTAACGCGCTCCAGGCCGATGCGGGCAAGGCGGCAGAAGACCTGATGACCGGCAAGAGAGATGATCTCGAAGGCGTTATCGCCGCGACCGAAAAAGCAGACACCGCCTTCAAAATGCTCCAAGCCATGCGCAATCAGGTCATGGAAGCGTACGAGGAAGTCAAGCAGATGCGGGTCTGATCTGTCGGTTTGGCGGAGAGTTCCGCCGGCATGTGCGCAAGTCTTGCATAACTTCATATTCCGATAAAAAGTACCCTTGTGTTGTCAAGTTGAGCATGTACATCGGCCGATGATGCCTGTGCTGGCGCGGTTCTCGCGTGTCGGTGGTGCAAGGATTGCGCCAGTTCGTGGCAGGAGGCCGAAGAGCGATGGACCAAGTACGCCAAGCAATGGCAAATATCCAACTACAGGTTGGCAAGATGACCGCTTCACAAAAGCTGTTACTTGCTTCGCTCACGGTCATCGCCGTGATGACCCTTTTCCTTGTATCGCAATACGCCGCCAAGCCCGCGACGGTCAACTTGATGGCTGCCGACGGGCAGGTCGATACTGTCCGCGCACTTCAGGTCGGCGGGTTCGATGCCCAAATGGTCGATGGGCAGGTGGTCATTCCCGCGAGCCAACAGCGATACGCTTTGTCATACCTCGCCGAGTCCGGGCAGCTCCCCGGCGACACCACGCTGTTGTTCTCGAATCTCATCGGGTCGCAAGATTGGAAAGCGTCGAACACCCAGCATCGTCAGCAGTACTTCATCGCGCTCCAGAACGAGCTCTCTATTCGAATAACTGATTTTACGAGCCTGAGCAAAGCGAGCGTGATCCTCGATGTGCCTCAGTCAACCGGGCTGGGTCGTTCATCGCGAGCGCCGACCGCATCGGTGACCCTCTTTACCCGTTCGGGCGGAGCCGTCACTCAGAACATTGTCGATGCAGCTGCACGGACGGTATCGGGTGCGGTGTCTGGATTGACGCCGGCGAATGTTCAGATTATCGACGGCACCACCGGGCACGCACGCAACACGGCCGACGACGAGTCGGCATCGTCATCGCAGTATCTTGAGTACGCCTCCAAAATGGAGAAGCATACCAAGCAGAAAATCGAATCCCTCTTCGGGCATATCCCCGGCGTGGTCGTCTCGATCACCGCTCGTGTGGATATCACAAAGGTGACTTCCGCCGAGACGCTTTACACACCCAAAGGCGAGGGCACAGTCGCGATCGAGACGAGTACCAGTTCTATAACAGGGAGCACCAAGCAATCGTCACGAGAGCCGGACTCTGGCGTTCAATCAAACCAGACCGCATCGATCGATACCAGCGGCGGCACAGGGACTTCCGTCGAGAACGATACCACCGAGAAACTGTTCGCCACCGCAATCGGATCAAGAACAAAGAATGTGTTTGATCCGCGCGGGATGCCCACACACCTGAGTGCATCGATCATTATCCCGCAAGAGTACATCGAAAACATCATCGAGCGTTCACGCCCGGCTGTCGAAGGTGAAGAGCCATCGCCAGTCACGCCGATAGAGTCGCAAGATTTCTTCGATACACTCAAAACCGATTTCGAGAACCTGATCGAGCCTCATTTGGTCATTGTTGGCGACAACGGCGTGGCGACAAGCGGGAGTCTGATGGTTTCGATGGCACCGCTCGGCATCTCGATGATCCCCGGTGGTATGCTCCAGAGCGTTGGCGGCAGCGGATTCGTCGGCTCGCTCGCCGGCGGTGGTGGCGGGGGCAGTGGGATGCTTGGATCAACGAGCAAAATCAGCGAGACCGCACTCGTCGGGGTGCTCGCGTTCGTTTCGTTGGGCATGATGATGATGATGGTCAAGCGTTCGAGCAAGACGATCGAGTTGCCAAACGCCAACGAACTCGTCGGGGTGCCGCCGCATCTTGATTCTGTGCGTGATCTCGTCGGCGAAGCAAGCGAGGGTGAGCATGTGATGACGGGCATCGAGATTGATGACGATCTCGTCGAGGTGCAACAGATCCGCGAGCAGGTCGCTGAGCTAATCAAGCAAGACCCAGAGTCGGCAGCCGGTCTTGTCGAACGCTGGGCCGAGCATGTTGTATCATAAATAAACGATCGTATTCAATGAGTAAGTGAAGAAGGAACTAAAGA
This sequence comes from uncultured bacterium, assembly GCA_913062615.1. Classification (GTDB taxonomy): domain Bacteria; phylum Planctomycetota; class Phycisphaerae; order Phycisphaerales; family UBA1924; genus UBA1924. The sequence continues at coordinate 11,015 of CAJXXI010000035.1, forward strand.
ACCACACAATGGCACGCAAATCAAACGAACCTATGTCTGAAGATATCCGTGAGCTCGACGGCGTCACCAAGGCTGCGATCTTGATGCTCGCGGTCGGTTCAGATTCGGCCGCCGATGTGCTCCGCCATATGCCCGCTGAAAAGGTTGAAGAGGTGACACGCGAGTTGGCCGGGCTTGGGCGCGTGCCCGATGTTCTTCAGAACGCTGTGATCGAAGAGTTCTACAGCATCTCGATCGCATCGCAATACGCCAACGAGGGTTCGCTGACTTATGCAAAGACGCTCTTGCTCAACTCGCTCGAACCGGGTGTTGCAGAACGGCTGTTGGCGCAGATTCAGACACAGGTTCAGAAGACACCATTCAGTTTTCTCCAGCGGGCTGAATCTGACAACCTGCTGACTTTTATTCAGGAAGAACATCCCCAGACCATCGCGTTGATCCTCTGCCACCTCTCGCATCACAAAGCATCCGAAGTGCTCATCGGGTTGGCGATGGAAAAGCAGCTCGAAGTCATCAAACGCATCGCCAATATGGAACAGACAAACCCAGAGGTCATCCGCGAGGTCGAACAAGGGCTTGAAAGCCGATTGAGTAACATGCTTATGCAAAGCATGGAGAAAGCCGGCGGCGTGCTCACGGTCTCAGAAATCCTCAACCTGACCGATCGCGCGACCGAGAAGACGATCATGGAAGGGCTCGAGTCCGACGATCCGGATCTGGTCGAAGAAATCCGCAGACTCATGTTCGTCTTCGAAGATATCAAACTCGTCAACGACAAGGGTATCCAGGGTGTACTCAAGGAAGTCGAAAACGACGAGCTCTCGCTGGCACTCAAGACCGCGTCCGAGCAACTCCAAGGGAAGATATTTACCAATATGTCCGAACGGGCCGCAGCGATGGTCAAGGAAGACATGGAGTTCATGGGTCCGGTTCGAGTCTCGGATGTCGAAGCCGCTCAGCAGCGGATTGTCGATATTGTGCGTCGCCTTGAAGAGTCCGGCGATGTGGTCATCGAAGGACGCGGCGGCGATTCGGAAATGGTCTAGCCATCTAGGCTGGTGTGATTGGGTTCAAAGGTTTTATACGGAGCAGGCACAATGGGGTTGATCAAACGCGCAGACATCGAAGACTACACACGCGATGCGCTCGTGTTGGACCTTGCTGATCTAGGAAAACAAGGACGCTTTGTTATCGATGCGGCCAACTCTGAAGCCCAAAGTATCCTCACCCTTGCCAATGCCAAGCGGAAACAACTCATCGCGAGCGCAGAAAAAGATGGGTATAAAAAAGGGCAACGTGACGGATATGAACAGGGATACATTGATGGCGTAGTCAACGGCGTTGAAGATGCTAAAAAAGATCACGGCGAAATGCTTGACCAGTTAATGGGAATCTGGACCGCCCAGCTCGATGCTTTCGAAATTGATCGCGATTCAATGCTCGAACAAGCCCGCACCCAGATCGTTGAACTCGGCGCAATGATCGCCCAGCGCGTCACACGCCGGGTGATCGAGCTTGATCCAACCATTGTGCTCAAGCAGATCGAAGCGGTGCTCTCGAGCATGACCGAATCGACCCGCCTAGTGATCGCTGTCCATCCTGAGGACATCGGGCTCGCTCAAGAATCCATGCCAAAGCTCATCGAACGCTTCGCCACTTGCGAGCACGCCCAGCTTGTTACCGATGCCTCGATCCAACGAGGCTCGTGTATCGCCCGAACCCCCGCCGGGGGCGTGATCGACGCGAGCATCACCACCCAACTCGATCGGATCATCGAAGCACTCTTGCCCACAAGCGAGGAACGATCCGGGTTCGGTATTGCTTCCGCCGAAACAGATACTGATCAGGTCCATAATGAGCAAGCAGATGACGGGCAGGATGATGTGCAGACGAAAGAAGACGCTGCATGAATCTGTTTCGGCGCGAGCACGATGCTCTTTCGCACATCGAGCCGATGGGCATCACCGGGCGGGTGAGTTCGGTCCGCGGGTTGACGCTTTTGGCAACCGACCTGCCCGTACCGATCGGTTCGCTCGTTGAAATCGGTTCGCCATCGCAGGCAGGAATCAAACAAACCATCGCCGGCGAGGTCGTCGGATTTGAAGGCAAGAACACCATCATCATGCTCCTCGCCGACACCACCGGGATCACCCCGGGCGCACCGGTTCATCTCAAGCAGGTCTTCCAGGCGGCGCCCGTTTCGCATGCCATGCTCGGGCGTGTGATCAACGGGCTCGGCGAGCCCATCGACAGCCTCGGACCGATCACCGGGGCGGTGAATCGCCCGATTAATCCTACGCCGATTAGCCCGATGAACCGAAAGCGGATCGACCAACCGCTGCGCACGGGCGTGCGTGCGATTGACCTGATGACCCCGATGGGGCGTGGGCAAAGGCTCGGCATCTTTGCCGGTCCGGGTGTTGGCAAATCAACCCTGCTCGGACAGATCGCTCGAGGTACCGACGCCGACATCAATGTCATCGCGCTCATCGGCGAACGCGGACGCGAAGTTTTGGATTTCATCGACCATTCCCTCGGCGAAGAAGGGCTCAAACGCTCGGTGGTCATCGTGGCAACAAGCGACGAATCGCCTCTGCTCCGCATCCGCGCTGCCAAACTCGCGAGCACCACCGCCGAGTATTTCAGAGATGCGGGAAACGATGTGATGCTGATGATGGACTCCGTCACCCGCTTTGCCCACGCCCAACGCCAAGTCGGGCTGAGCGTAGGCGAACCACCCGCAACTAAAGGCTACACGCCCTCGGTGTTTTCTACCCTGGCGACGCTGCTCGAACGGGCGGGGTGCATCAAGCTTCCAAACGGCAAGACCGGCTCGATCACGGGGTTGTACACGATCCTCGTCGAAGGCGACGACATGACCGAGCCGATCTCGGATGCGGCCCGAGGGATTCTCGATGGGCACATTGTCTTGAGCCGAAAGCTTGCACACAAGGGACACTTCCCCGCGATTGATGTCCTCGATTCGGTTTCGCGTGTCGCGGGCGATGTCTCGGACAGCGGGCATATCGCCGGGCGGATGCAACTCACCAAACTCATCGCAGCCTACCGCGAGATCGAAGAGCTCCTCCAGATCGGTGCGTATGCGACGGGTTCAAATCCTGAAGCCGACACAGCGATCGACATGATCGAGGTCATCAACGAACTACTCAAACAACGCACCAACGAACAAACACCATTCCAGCCCGCCTGCGACATGATGGTCAAGCTCGCCCTTCAGTCCGGGGAGATGATCCAGCAACGCAAGGTGATGGCCCAAGCAACTCATCAGCAACAGGCCCAACAACAGGCCCAACAGCAATAACCCAAGCGAGAGCTCAGTAACACACCATGCCACGATTCCGATTCAAACTCCAACCAGTGCTCGATCAACGCGAGCGAGAAGAACGCGACAAGCAGATGATTGTCGCTTCGTTCGAGCGCGAGCGTTTGGCATTGGAATCGCGTATCCGTATGTGCCAGCAGATGATGGATGACGAACGAACAACACTCAGCGCTGCCCTCGCCACCGGGCAACGGGTCGATCTCAAGGCGGTCAAAATGCAAGCCGGAGCAGCGTTGACATATAACTTTCAAGCTCAGCGATCCGTGCTCGAACTCGCGGGGGTCTTTCGCAAGTTAAAGCTCGCCCGCGAAGAACTCGCAGGGGCAGCAGCGAGGCGAAAAGCGGTCGAACTCCTCCGCGATCAACAACAAGCAGAGTTCAAACGGGCACAAGACATGAAAGAATCGCACGAACTCGACGAGATGAGCGTGATGCGTTTCCAACGAAATGACGGGATCAGACTATGAAAACACTTATCAAAGCCATCTTTATCATCGCCCTATTGAACCTCCTCGCGGTGCTCGCGGGCACTGGGTGGTTGTTCTCGTCTGGGCGGATCAGTAAAGACCGGATCATAAACATGAGCTCATTGTTCAACGAGCCCGTAGCCGCGGAGCAAGCTGCCCTCAAATCCGAGCAAGCCGCGATCGAGAAAGAACTCGCCGAGCAAGAAAAACCGCTCCCATCGATCCCGCTCAATGCTGAAGAACGCAACCTTGTCCGCGTCGAGATGACCCAGGTTGACCGCCAAAGGCTCGATCGCATGAAGCGCGAAGTCGAAAACCTCCGAGAAACCCTCCGCAAAGAACGCCGAATCATTGAGCAGAACCGGATCGCGCTTGAGGAAGAAAAAGCGGCGTTTCAACAGATGCGTGATCGGCTTGCCGGTCTTGAAGGCGGCAATCAGTTCAAGAAATCTCTTGGTACCCTCTCGGAGATGAAGCCCAAGGACGCGAAAGCAGTCCTGAGCGTGCTCCTTGGTGATACAAAGACCGAAGAGGTCGTCACCTATCTCAGCTCGATGGACAGCGGCGTGCGGACGAGCATCCTCACCGAGTTCATCAAAGAGGGCGAAGAGCAGTTGGCAGCAGATTTGCTTGAGTCTATCAGACAGCGCGGTTTAGAAGACGCGCCAACTGATAAGACCGGGTAAAAATGCACTCCACAACAATCAATACGCTCCAATCACGAACAAACGACGCCCTGCAAAGCACGCGAGTTGTGCGCACAGGCAGCGCAGCTGGTGCGCAGGGATTCGCGCAGATCATGCAGACGTTTGATTCTAAATCAGAGCTCGCCGAATCGATCGAACAATCACAAGACGCGGATCAATCCTCGGCCCAAGACGCCGATGACCTCGCCGAGCAGGATGTCGAAGCAGATTCAGATACGCAATCCAACTCGGAAGGAAAAACCGAGCAAGATGTGGCGAACGATCAAGCAGTCGACCAGCGATCGGATGTGTCGAGCGAATCGGCCCTTTCTGATGAGCAGCAAGCCGCTGTCGATCCAAAGCCAGCCACACAACAACAACAACAACAACAACAACCGGGCGAATCGGTGTCAACTCAAATCGCATCCCAAGAGCCGATCGATGGAACCAAGGCGGACGAGGCATCTTTGCGATTGCTTGAAAATCAGGCAGAACAAGCCAAGTTCACAATCAAGGGCTTGACCCGCTCACTCACCCATGCTGCCGATGCGAACCTGACGGATATCGCGGTGAGCACTCGGCTCGGGCGCGATACTGGCGCTGAGCCTCAGGTACAAATCAAGCAAGCATCGCCAGAGCAAGCGCAACCTGAGCAGCCAAAGCCAACACGAACTATTCCCCAAAGCCAGTTCGCAAGTGCAAAGATCACGTCAGGGCACGCAGTTCAGACAAATACCACAACCGAAACACACCAATCAAGTTCAACCACGCCGGTTCCCGTCGATGCAAGAGTCGATCAGTCGGGTGTGGAAGTCCAGCAGGTCAAGAGCCAGCGAGGTGACGCTGCGAGCATGGTCGCCCAGGCCGGATCGCCTACACGCTCTATCGATCAAACAGCATCAAAGCTCGACGCGAATCAACTCGCCGGGGTGAATCGCACGACGACACAGCAAACCAATCGCGCAGTATCAGGTGTTGAATCGAGCAATATTGGCAGCCAACAATCGGACACGAGCACCAATACACTCGTCGATAAAATGAAAGCAACCGAGCTTCCCAGCGAGACCCGTCGGGCTGCGGTGCTCGCGCAGGTCCAGCGCGGATTGGCATCAATGCTCCGCTCTGGCAAGAGCGAGATGGTCCTCAAACTCACGCCCGGGAATCTGGGCGAGGTCCGTATCAACATCAAAACCGATGGCGATCGGCTTACGATCCGATTTGAGACCTCATCTCAAGAAGCGACCGACCATCTCAACGCGAGCGCAAAGGAACTGCACACAAACCTGCGGGCCAAGGGCATCAACCTTGAGAATATCCAGATCGAACAAGCGCCAACCGATGATGCAGATGCGAGTGATGCGTCCAAGGTGTTTGATTCATCAGCAACAGACCAATCAGACCAGCACGGGCAAGATTCCAACCAACGCAACGCCCAACACAAATCCGATCGTGAGCCTGGTGTAGAGCCCGGTGACGATCCACTATTTGACGAACCCCAATCTATCTGGACCGAGCTCGGTCTCGATGCGATCGCATAATCTCAGAAGAAAGACCACGCCATGAGTGCTATCGACAGCTTCACCAACACGACCCCGACCACTTCCACAGATGCGTTCTCTACGCTGACCAGTGGCGAGTTTCTTGAGATCATCTTCACCGAGCTCCAAAACCAAGATCCGCTCGAACCCAACGATACCTCAGACATGCTCGATCAACTCTCGACACTTCGTTCGATTGAGTCGGACACACAAATGGTTGACTCGCTCCAACGCATGGTCTCGCAGAGCGAACTCGCTGCGGCGGCGGGGCTTATCGGCTCGCTCGTATCCGGGATCACTCTCGACAACCGGCGTGTTGCAGATTTGGTGGTTTCGGTCTCGATGACACCAGACGGCCCGGTGCTCAACATGTTTGATGGGTCTCGGATGTTCTTTAACAACATCGACGAGATCGTCGGTCCGATTGATGATGTGTTGCCGCCGGATGATGACGATGATGATGATACCGACATCCCGGGTGACGACGATGAACCGGATACCGATGGT
>CAJXXI010000036.1 GCA_913062615.1 uncultured bacterium
GTTTGATGCAATGGGAAGCCGATTTGAGTTTCTCATTGATTCAGCCGGGGCTGGTCTGCGCGGATATGACACTCGGGCGATCGCTGAGGAGTTGCGTGAGTTGGTGCTTGACTGGCATCAGAGGCTGTCCATTTTTGACCCTACTTCGATCGCCTCGATAATCAATCGAACAGCCGCGGGCTCACCGGTATTTCTTGATGCTGAGATGTATGCTCTGTGCGCGTTGTGCGACCAACTCCGGGTCCGAACCCGCGGGGCGTTCAATATTGCTGCGGGAACATTGATGCATGCCCATGGATTCCGAGACTCCCCAACGACTTCTTATGGTGGCGATCTCGATACGCTTGATCTTGAGCACGCGATTGTTCTCGATCACCAAGGCCAAACTATTCTCAAGTCGGATGATCGCATCTCGATTGACTTTGGCGGGATTGCCAAGGGGTTTGTGCTCGATTTGATCCGCCTTGAGCTTGAGGAATACGGCGTTGTCAACGCGTTCATTCACGGGGGAACCTCGAGCATTATTGCGATCGGTCAGAACCAAAAAGGAAACCCATGGTCAACCGGCATTGGCGATGGCCATCGATTGGCATTGTCTGGGCACGCTGTGGGCGTGTCTGAAACCCGGTCTCAGACACAAGCTCGCGGGCCTGATTCAATCGGGCATGTCATGGATCCGACCACCGGTCAACCTGTACACAACTCGATAACCCAAATCGTGTGCGTCCATTCCAATGGCACCGCAGCCGATGCGTATTCTACGGCCTGCTGTGTCAATCCATCACTGATTGATGATCTCTGTGCCGACCCGTGCACACTCATCGCATTTGATTCATCACCAACCCCAATCATCCACGATCCTCTTGTGGTTGTTCAATCTTTAGGACCTGACTATGACCGATCTTGATCGAAGAACTTTCCTTACCCATGCTGCGGGCGGCGTAGCCGCGATGTCGTTGGTGCCTGATCTCAGGGCGATGAGCAGATTTTCACTCAGTCAGCCATTGCGTGTTGGTGTCGTTGGCGTTGGTCGCCAGGGGCGTTCGATCATGGGTGAGCTGAGCAAGATCGATGATGTCTCGGTTGTAGCCGTGTGCGATGTGGATGATCGGAGGCTCAAGTCTGGTCTCCGAAGATCCTCTGGTGCCCAAGGCTACGCGAGCGTGAGCGAACTGCTCGCATCGGGGACAGTTGATGCCATCGCAATCGCCACCCCGACACACACGCACCGCGCCGTCGCCATCGAGTGTCTCAAAGCAGGCGTGCATGTGTATCTCGAATGTCCACTTGCCCATACTCGGGAAGATTGCATTGCGATCTCTCAGGCAGCCCGTTCTGCAACGGGCGTCATCGCCGCGGGCTTACAGGGGCGATCAAACCCGGTCTATACATTGGCACGCGGCTTCTTCAGATCTGATTCAGTGCGTGATTTGATCTCGATGCGTGCACAGAATCGTCGGAAGACCACATGGGTGACGCCATCGAACGATCCTGTCCGCAAGGAAGCTCTGAACTGGAAGCTCGATCCCTCGCGTGCCAATGGGCTTGCAGGCGAATGGGGGACGCATCAGTTCGATGTCTTCCATTGGTACACCGGGAAGTACCCAACAAAGGTGATCGGCACCGGGAGTGTACGGTTCTATGAGGATGGGCGAACGGTTCACGATACCATCGCATGTACATTGATCTTCGAAGATGGCGCGACGCTTGGATATGACGCAACCATCGCCAACTCGTATGGCGGCAAGCACGAGATCTTCCTCGGGTCGAATGCCGCGATCAAACTCGGGTGGTCGCATGGCTGGCTTTTCAAGGAAGCAGACGCGCCCACGCAAGGCTGGGAGGTGTACGCCAATCGCCAGCAGTTCCACAACGACGAGGGGATCACGCTTATCGCTGGAGCGACCAAACTCGCTGAGCAGGGCAAGCTTAAAGACGGCATCGGGCTCCCGCACCCCGCGGTGTATTACGCACTCGACAACTGGGTCGCTGCTATTGCTTCGAAGGGCATCCCGGCGTGTACCATCGACGAAGCCGCCCGCGCAACCATTGTTGGGATCGCTGCCAATGAGGCGATCGTCTCTGGAAAAATGGTCGATATTGATCTGGCCGGGCTATGAATAGAAGGCTATGAATACAAGAGGAACTAGACAATGAGTTGTGAATCTATGCCCCGTCTCGGATCTTTCCCGTTCTTCTTTCGCATGGGCATATGCGCCCTGGTGATCACACTGCTCGGCGGGTACATCGTCTCGGGGCTCCACCTCCGGTGGCACTATGACAACCGCGATGAAGTTCCAGGGCTTACGATCAACGACATTGTTGGTGCGTATCACGGGGTGCAAACGCCGTCGCCGTTGATCGAGGCGCTCGAATCTGGGCATCCCGATACAATTGAAGACTATGAACGCACCGAACTGCTTGGTTGGCTCGAGGGCGACCGGGTTTCACTGGATTACGACAACCTGGATCTGGGCGAACTTGCTCCATCAGAGATCATCGCAGTGAGTTGTGTAGATTGTCATACACGGTCGGCTTCGGGCAATGACGCGAATCCTGAGGTGCCTCTGGAATATTGGGACGACATCCGCAAACTCGCCGACTCAAAGGATATCCAGCCTTCACCGATTGGCATCGTCGCGACGAGCCAGCATGTTCACGCGCCGATGATGGCTTTGGTCATGCTTGTTTTGGCGTTGCTGAGCGCGATGACCCGGTTTTCGACTCGCTTGATTGGCGTTATCGTCTTTGTAACGGGCTTTGGGCTATTGATTGATATGGCGAGTTGGTGGATCGCTCGCGAATTTTCAATATTTGCCTATGCGATCGTCATCGGCGGCGGGGTGTACGCCATCGGCACCACCTTGATTGGATGCCTGATCCTGCTCGAATGCGTTCTTCCTGGAGCCAAAGAAGAGTCAGCCTGAAACATTGGCTGAATCCTTGTTTGAATCATGTGCGAGTTCATCGCGTACTCGTTCGAGGAGTGCTTTGGTCAGCTTGCACCCTTCGCGTGGCGAATGCTTTGAGCCTTCGTACTCGACACCGACCCAGCCGTTATAGCCTGCATCGGTCACAATTTGGAGCATCTTTGAATAGTCGGTGCCGGTTTCGTTGCCCTGTTCGTCAAACTCATGGGATTTGGCGCTCACCGCTTTGGCAAATGGCATCAACTCTGCGACGCCTTGGTACCGATCATACCACGCGTCGGGCTCACTGGATCTTGACCAATCCATGCAGAAGTTACCGAAGTCTGGGAGCGTGCCGCACATCGGGTGATCTACTTTTTTCATGACGCCCGCGAGCCATTGTCCATTGGATGAAAGCCCGCCATGATTTTCAACGATAACATTAATCCCAAATGGCTCAGCATATTCAGTAAGCCTTCTGAGCCCATCGGCGGCCAGGCGTTGTTGTTCTGCATACTTACCAGAGCTCGCGGCGTTGACACGGATGGAGTGGCACCCAAGGGTCTTTGCTGCCCGGACCCATTTGTGATGATTTTCAATAGCCGAGGTGCGTTCCTTTGAATCTGCATTCCCCAGCGCCCCCTCGCCATCGCACATGATGAGCAGTTGGGTGACCCCTTGATCGCTTGCTCGCTTGTTGAGCTCGGTCAAATATGCTTGATCCTCTGCTTTGTTCTTGAAGAAGCTGTTGACATATTCGATCGCATCAAACCCCATGGCGCGTGCTTCTTGGGAGAAATCTGTTGTCGAAATTTCATTGGCAAAGAGCGGCTTGTTCAATGACCACTGGGCCAAAGATATCCGATACATCGGCTTGTCTCCTTGAAGAGAATGCCAATATCCCAGTGCGGTCTTGGGCAAAATAAGACTTGCGCAATAGCCTATGCTTACTGCTTTGAGCACATTCCTTCGTGATACGCCAGCCTCTGAATCATATTTGAACATCTGATTCTCCTTCGTTGATCAATACCCATGAAACGGGTTGAGAACAGCTTTGAGTAGGGTCCTGTGAGTCAGTGTAGCAAGTTTGAGATAGTTTGCACCGCTTTCATGAGATGGCTTCATGCTCTATGAGTTTGATATCAAGTCGGTGCCTTGGATAGCCAAGGCACCGACTTGATGTCAGAATGACAGGCGAAGTGGGGGCTTGAGGTTTTCGCTGATCAATAAGCGCAAGATGATGCACCGGGACAGATCCCGTCGCTGACACCATTTGACGATGATGTTCATTGTGTAAATAGTCTGATTTTTTTGTTTCCACCTTCGGGTTCAGAAGTCCGCGGGAATTGCGTTGGCTCGTTCGCATGCTTGGTGCCGCCAGAGCTTGGGCTACCAAAAAGAGCGGGTGAAGAGACTCGAACTCTCGACATTCAGCTTGGGAAGCTGACGTTCTACCACTGAACTACACCCGCGGAATCAGTCTTGTGATACTAGCTCGTTATTGGCAATTGGGCAAGAGTATCAGGTCAACTCTCAGGATTCACCTTGCCAAGAGCCGTCGCGGGAACCCAGCATTGCGAGCCGTCAGCGAGTAGAAGACGATGCCAGTTGTTTCGGGTTTCAAGGATTGTGCCTTCGACACCACCAACAAGTCCATCAACAAATACAGCATCATAAATCTCATGGTCTGGGCCAGACCGAGCATTGACATGTGTGCTCGTAATTACAATCAAAGGCGAGTTGTGGAATCGGGCCCATTCGGTTCCGAGCATTGCAATCGGAATCAATGAAGCAATGATGAGCCACATCCCGACGGCACCGAGTCTCTTTGGTCCAATACCACTCACACGGGCACTGCAGGCTATCCAGCCGAATAGAGAAAGAGACATAAATGTGTACCAAATGCTCGGTCGGCTGATCACTCCTCGCCAAGATAGGAGCATGCTCCAAACCCGCGAAATCTTGCCGGGTTCGATGTTGAGGGGGACGGTTGATCGAGCGTGGGCGAGTGATGCACGGATTTGTGCATGTGTCGGATCGATCTGTTCGCCTTTTCGATAGGAAAGAACGGCATGGCCAAGCTCATCGTTGAGTAAATAAGCGTTGCCCAGTGCGTGATAGATGCCCGCAGTTTCGATTTCATAATTCATGATGAGTTCTTCGAACTGGGCAGCTGCTTCGCTGAGTGTTGTTGAACTCCGCGGGTGGTTCTCTTCAAGTTGGATGGTGCCCAGTTCGAGCTTTGCGAGTGCTTCTTTAAGATCAATCTGAAGAGAGCCCGCGTTTGCATTGGAGAGAATACATGAAAATGTGAGTAAGAGCAGCATGGCAATAATGTTTCTCATGACCACTCTCCTGTAGCAACAATTTGTCGATGTAAATCTCTGAGTAGATGGGGACGAAGGGAAGAATGAGTTCCGCGAGTGTGCCCCTGTCCGATGTATCCATCGCTCTCACATGTGTGTAGGCACGATGTGATCGAGCGTGTGTCTTCATCATTGAGTGGCAGTCGAGCAACATCTTGAGCCGTGACAGATTCAGAGTTAATTCCAAGCGCCGCACCAATATACACACGCAATCCCTGGGAATGATGCCCTTGGCGATCGAGTGATTTGCTCTGTTTCCATGCTTTGCAGAGTATTCGTTTACGATTGGCGTTAGAACTTCTCACTGTGCCAATCAAGAGCGAGATCGCGAAGAGTGACGGCCCAGAGGCTGCAAGCCCAATCATGAGTGGATTCTCAAATGCTGATTCAAGGGAGAACCTTGGCTCAGTGAGCAAGTCATCAACAGAACCATGCGCCCATAATCCAGGAACCGCTTGGGTCAGTTCGGCGTGTTCAATGCCGGATGGAGCTGCGCGTGATTGTGCGGATTCCGAGCCAATCACAGCATCCGCGAGCGTAATCTCTTCAACTGGCTTGACACTGATTGTGATCGGTTGCGATTTGAAAACTTCATATGAACCATTCATCGGGTTGAATGCGTGCAGCTCGATTGCAGGGATTTCATCAACATGCTCATGAAGCGCGCGGACGGTTGTTTCATAAAGACGTTGGCCCGATCGGCGAGGCAATGTCTCTCGCCACCCCTCAGATGAAACTTTAAAACTCTGAGTGAACTCAGTATCCTGGGAAATATTCGGAGCATCGTCAATCCCAACCATCGGCTCATCGCCAGCAATCCGAAGCGTGAGCACAATCGGATCGCCTACATTTACAACCGAGTTTGATGCATCCGAATCGAGAACAAATGAACCGATCGCCCCGTTATAGTTGTCGGGTTGATTTTTGACTGGAACTCGTTCTACTGAGATCACGATCGGTTCGGCTTCGATGTATGATCGGAAGCTCCCGCCTGTTCCCGCATGGCGTGTGAATACGGTTCGTAGTGGCCCAAGATCAAAGTCGCCAACCTGTGTGGGCGTGATACTAAACCGGAAGACAAGCTTTTCCATTTCAACGCCGTTGTGTTGTCCTGAAAGGAGCACGCCAACGAGTTTGTTTTTGTGGATGTCAAAGCCAATTCGTTTAGCATTGCCAGCCTGGAGTTCCATGCCTCGAAATATGAATGTGTCAGGGAAGAACGATGATGAAAAACTGAACTCGGTCGTGTTGGCACCGATCCACCACACGCATTCAACCTGCACGGTTTCATTGAGATATAGATTGGTTCGTTCGATATTCATCTCGAGATAGTCAGTGTCCGATTCAATCGGAAAGAGGGATTCGAATGAAACAGATTCTCCTTCATACACTTGCCCATTGGCAGTAATCGTCGGCGCCGGGATCGTTATTTCGCCTACGCCCACAGCCGTCAACGCATATTGGTAGCTGAAATATCGGTCAGTCACCGATCGATTTCTGCCCTGAATAACCCGCATCGTTGTGAATGATTGTGAAGACCGACCTCGTGATTGTGCTCGGACCGAATCAGGGAACTCAATGATCGGTGTTGGTGGATTCCCGATGCCTCGGACGATGACCTGGTAGATCAGTTCATCGCCGACATAGACGCGATTGCGTGAGATTTCAGCTTCAATCGAGACCGCATCGCTCTGTGCGAATGCGCCCGATGTGAAGAGCATCATCATGGCAATCAGGAGATGGAATTTGTGTGTGTGTATCATCTTCATAGATAGTTTACCAATCCTTTTCAACCTTTACCGGGCGGCCCTTAGCGCGATAGGCTTGGCGTGCCTCGCGCTCACGGCGTTCTTTATCGAGCAAGTCCTTGGCGACTTCGCTGATCTCGTCGCTCTCGCCTTCTTCTTCACCCTGCTCACCTTCATCCTGAGCCTCACCCTCATCTTTGCTATCGTCGCTCTTCTCGCCTTGTTCCTTCGATTCGTCCGCCATCTCCTGCATCGACTGTGCGGCCTCTTTTAGTGCCTGGGCAGCCTTCGCCTGTTCCTCGGCAGCGAGTTCCTGATCGCCTTGTTCCATTGCTTCTTGTGCACGCTCTTGGGCATCTTGTGCTTCTTGAATCTTATCTTCGATCTCATCGGTTTGCTGTTGTTGCGCTGCGATCTCGTCCTTTGCCTCTTCGGTTAGATCATTGAGATCTTGTTGCTCGGATTGCTGTTGTTCTTGCTCTTGCTCATTCTTTGGCGGGCTTGATTCTGTTTTGTCTGCTTGCTGTTGTTGCTTTTCAGCAAGTTCATTCAACGCGTCGGCAGCGTCTTGTTGCTGTTGCTGCTGTTGGCTTTGCTGCTCTTGCTGTTGTTTGATCATTTCTTCGAGCGCTTCGATCTGGTCTTGGAGTACCTTTATCTCATTGCGTACTCGTTCAACATTCGATGCCGCATGGGCGTGCGTCGGATGTATATCGACGACCGATCGGAATGCGCCTGCAGCAGATTTGAGAACCTCAACCCTCTCCTTCAAGGAATCAAGTGAGGATTCAGCGTCGACCATTGATTCAACGGATACGTTTTCCTTGATTGATTGTGCTCGGATGTAGTATGCATGCCCAAGATTGAAACGAGCCTTGGATTGTAAGTCTAGATTGCTGCTCGCACGATCCGCAGCCAAAAATGCATTGGCTGCGTCATCAAAGCGATCGGGATCAGTGAGAGTCAATCCCGAGAAGATAACGCCCAAATTGTAGTGGGCCAACGCGAGCAACTCGGGTTCTTCGCATCGCTCGACGACAACCGAAAGTGCTTCGAGTTGTTCGAGAGGTTCCATGTCATCGCCGATCACTTGGGCGATCCGAGATCGGGCAAATTCCGGCTCCATGTATGTGAGCGGTGAATCCTCTTGTGCTGGTGGTGCAAGGAGGAGTATGGAAGAAAGCAGAAGGATAATCATGTCAACGCCCTTCGTGTGCCAGCAGGGATCAGCATGTCGAATACGATGAAGAGCAACGCCGCTGCGACAAAGAACATAAATCGTTCGGCGTATTGAATCTGGGTTGTCGTTTCGATCTCTCGTTGGTCTGCGTTCGAAATGAGGTCACGGTACACTTGCGCCAAGTCAATCGTCCCGGTGCCTACTTCTAGGTAGACCCCGCCCGGCGACGCCGCTGCGATCGCGCGAAGCGTTCCACTTTCGAGCTTCGAAACTACTGTCTGCGAGCCGTTCGAGTCGGGTTTCATAGGCACATTTGCCCCTCGGTCAGACCCGATCCCTATAGCGATAACCCGCACACCCCGTGCGCCGGCGAGTCTAGCCGCCTCGATCGGGAGGCTTTCTTGGTCTTCGCCATCGGTGATCAGCACCAGGTCTCGGAAGTTGTTGTTCGTTTCGATTTCATTATCAACAAAGACCATGTCCATTGTTTTTCGGATGGCATCGCCGATGTTTGTTCCGCCAACAAGCACGGACTTGGGCGAGAGTTCCTCGAGGGCGAGTTTAAAAAAGAGCCGATCGGTTGTGAGCGGCGATAAAACCGCGGAAGAACCCGAAAAGGCAACAAGCCCGACACGGTCGTTGCCGAGTTCGTCAACCAAGTCGTTGATCCAGAGCTTTGATTTTTCGAGTCGGCTCGGCGATACATCCCGGGCAAGCATCGATCGAGAGACATCAACCAAGAACACCACATCGCGTCCTTTGGCAACGACTTCTACTTCATGCGGGTCAGTCTGAGGCTGCGCCGCTGCAATTGAAATCGCAACCACCGCAAGCATCGATGCAACTGCTTTGATCCATGTATTCCAACGCCTGCGATGTCCAATGAGCGAATCGATCATGGCGTCATCGGCGATTAGACTCTCATTGCGTGTTATGCGAGAAGATACATACACCATCGCAATGCCCAGCGCCGGCGATGCCCAAGCGAGCGCAAGCCATTGGGGCTCTGCAAATCGCCAATCTTGCCCGAGCAACTCGGCGAAGTCATACGCAGCCAGCAAGTGTACAGGGCTATTCATAACACACTCCGATACACAATCGTTCTGAGCAGCGATGAACAGACATACGCGCCAAACCCTAGGAATACAAAGGGGAGGTACAACTCGCGGTAGCTTGTTGATTCTGACATTTCGATCGTGGATCGTTCGAGTTCGTCGATCTGTGCATAGACCTCTTCGAGATCGGAAACCCGATCGACGCCCCAGTATTGCCCGCCGGTATACTCGGCGACCTTTGTCATGCGTTGGTCATTGACCTCTTGGCGATTCCCACCAAAGAAGAATCCATTGACACTCGTACCGCCCCGGATGCCAACGATATATATCTTGATTCCCCAGTCCTTCGCCAACGCCGCAGCTTGTTGAGGCGAATATGTTCCGGTCCGATTTTCGCCATCGGTAAGCAAGATGACAGCCTTGCTCTTGAGTGAAAAACCCGGATCATCGGTTTCCTTACGCATCGCATCTTCGGTTGCCTTGAGCCGAGCAGTGGCAAGCATCAATGCGTCACCGATCGCTGTGTTGCGTTCGCGCTCGATGGTCGGGAGTTCGATTCTTCTGATCGCTTCGACCAGCACATCGTGCGATTGGGTCAGAGGCATCAGCGTATCGGCGAAGGTGCCAAAGACAATCAGCCCGAGCAAATCGCCTGCCCGGCCGTTCAGATTTGACTCATCGCCAACAACAAACCGTTCAACAACAACCTTCACAGCATCGAGCCGGGTCATAGTCTCGCCATCAAAGCTGACTTTCTCATCCATCGATCCAGACCGGTCAACAACCAACTCAAGGGCGATCGTGTCACGGGTTGTTGTAATCGAATCCAATATTTCCTGCGGCCGAGCGAGTGCGATGACCAATGCGCCAACCGCGACAGACATCAGCAAGCTAGGAATCCACGCGGTCAAAGTCCGGGTAGACCGCCCAGCAGCGGCAATGCGCGATGGGACCGAAGACATCATCCCGCGTCGGCGAGAATATATAAGAGCCTGAATGATCCAGATCACAGGAATCGCCGAAGCGAGTGTCAGCACCCAGGGATACGCAAACTGCCAGCTCATAATGTCTCCGTTGCTGATTGACCTAACAACTCAAGCGTGTGACGAGCCATCGTAACCGGATCAGTCGTGGGGGTATTGATAGGAGAAAACAGAGCCTGTTCGCATTGCTCAATCATGCCCCGGACCTCACTCGTTTGTTGCAGCCGTGGGTCGAGCCGAATAAACGCCTGGTAGAGTGTGTCGTATGCTGTCGATTCTGTCGGTTCCAATCCATCAGCCACACGCTCAAACAACTCGTAGGCCGATCGAAAAGTACTCGGATTAGTTGTTCGGGTCAACCGCCAGATGATGTACGCCGAAAAAACAAACACCACGGCTGCAACACCAAGAACGCCATACTTTGAGTTCGATTGGATGTCGCTGGTTAGGTTCGGGTCGATAAATCCCACTGCCGGTTCAAGAACGCCAGCGTCCTGCGCGTCTAGTACCGATATAACCTCTATAGGTATCTCTATCGAGAGCAATGTGCGAGTAAGTGAGTCAGAGCCGGGCGTAATGAACACTTCGAACGCGGGGACTGCATAGGTGCCTGCTAAAAAAGGTTCAAGCAGGAATGACGCGACAAGTTTGAATCCCCCATTAGAAACTTCAACAGGGCGAACTGTTCCATCGATGCGTGTCCATTGCGTGGTATCCCAGTCGGGTTCACCGAGCGTAGCCGACACGGGTGACGCCCATTCGATTTGCACTTCAACTCGCAAGCGATCAGCAATGCCGATTTTGTCGGTTTCAATACGCGTACGAATCTTCACGCCCGTTTCAGGATCAGCAACATCGGACACAATCCCGGCGGAAGATGGCGCGGGAACATCGCGGCTGCAACCGACAAGCACACACGCGACCAAGATCATCCATCCAAACCGAATCATCGCCGACGCATCTCCCGTTGGTGAAAATACTTCACGAGGTCATCCACATAGTTGCGAGCGGTCGAGAGTTCGATTCGATCAACCCGCGCTCGATCCAGCGTTTTGGCGATGGTTGCTTGCTCGAGCATTGCCTGTGCATGGTATCGATTGCGAACACGCCGAGATGATGTATCGATGGTGAATCGTTTGCCCGTCATCGGATCGTGCATCCGTATCACCCCAGCCTTGGGCAACTCAAACTCCAGCGGGTCAGTCAGCTGGATCGCAACAACCTCATGTTTCTGTGCAAGCATCCGCATCGGCTTGGCCCAATCGGGTTCATCCTTGTTGTTCAAGCCCGATAGAAAATCAGACATCACAAATAGGATCGCTCGCCGACGATGTGTGCGTCCGAGTTCTCGCAGCGCATCACACAGATTAAACTGGGATTGCCCGGGCGTCGCGTCGATCAACTCGCGGATAATCCGTCTTGCATGTTTTTTGCCCTTCGATGGGCGAAGATGAAACGACTCGGTATCCGTGAGATGTTCAGAACCAAAGACCTGCAATCCCACCCGGTCATTGTTCCGCCCGGCAGCGAGGGTCAACACCGCACCAACTTCGCACGCCAACTGATGCTTTGATCGTTTGACCGATCCAAAGGCTGTCGATTGCGAACAATCGACGGTCAAAATGACGGTGAGCTGGCGTTCCTCGGTAAATCGTTTGATGTGCGGGTGCCCGGTGCGAGCGGTCACATTCCAGTCGATCGTGCGGACCTCGTCGCCGGGTTGATACTCACGTACCTCGGCGAACTCGATGCCCTGACCTTTAAATGCGGAGTGATACTGCCCGCCGAAAAGATCATCTACGCGACGACGTGCCCGGATTTCCAGGCGTCGCACTTCCCGCATGAGCTCTTCGGTCAACACTTTAAGGCACCGCGATCCGTGCAAAGATTTCGTTGACGATATCTTCGCTCGTCACGCCCTCAGCCTCGGCTTCATAGCTAATCAATACCCGATGGCGGAGCACATCCATCCCGATCGCTTTAATGTCCGAAGGCGTCACAAACGAGCGTCCCTCAAGAAACGCATTGGCCCGCGCTGCACGCGCCAACGACAACGACGCCCGAGGCGATGCCCCAAACTCGATCAGCTTGGGCAAATCAAGCTGCCATCCGACAGCATACTGCGTAGGCTCGCGTGTCGCATGCACCAGCGACACGATGTACTCCTTGATCTTGTCATCGACATAGATCCGGTTGACCATCGCGCGAGCGTTGCCGATTTCTTCGAGCGAAATCACCGCCGAGATCGGCTTGAGATTCTCTGTGGACATCATCCGATCCACAATGATCCGCTCGTCTTCCTTGGTCGGATACCCAACACTGAGCTTGAGCATAAACCGGTCGATCTGGGCTTCGGGCAATGGGTAGGTGCCCTCTTGCTCGATCGGATTCTGTGTCGCGAGAACCAAGAACGGATCCCCGACGGAATAAGTCGTATCGCCGATGGTGGCCGAGCGTTCCTGCATTGCTTCGAGCAGCGCCGCTTGCACCTTGGCCGGGGCGCGGTTTATCTCGTCGGCCAGCACAATATTGGCAAAGATCGGTCCCTTGCGGGGCGTAAATGTCCCTTCCTTGGGATTGTAAATCAGTGTCCCGATCACATCGGCAGGCAGCAAGTCTGGCGTGAATTGAATCCGCGAGAACTCCGCCTTGCACGCCTGCGCTAGCGTTGTCACGGTCAGGGTCTTGGCCAACCCCGGCACGCCTTCGAGGAGCACATGCCCGCCGGTCAGCATCCCGATGACCAACGCCCGAATCATGTGTTCTTGCCCAACGACAACCGATCCAACCGCTTCGATCAGGTCCGAAATAGGGCCTGCATGCAGCGCG
Source organism: uncultured bacterium (assembly GCA_913062615.1). Lineage (GTDB taxonomy): Bacteria > Planctomycetota > Phycisphaerae > Phycisphaerales > UBA1924 > UBA1924. The sequence goes on from CAJXXI010000036.1 coordinate 13,071, forward strand.
ATCAACTCGTCGGTTGGTTGTCCAGCTGACTGGGTATCCGTCTGGGTATCAATACTCATGTGATCCTTCCCGATTTTCGATCGGTCATTAGGCGTGTCATATTGTGCGAGTCGTAAGGCCATAGCATCCACAGTGATGCTTCAGATCGGCCATTCTGTCATTATATATTGATTTTCCATCGCAAATGGTTGCGTCAATAGGGCAGTTTCATGCCAAGAAAAAAACCCCTGCAAGGCTCCCGTGCGTGGGTGGCTCACAAGAGTCATTCTGTATTTGATTTTGAATCCTACTTTTAGTTGGATTCAGGTGGCGGCGGCGGGGGAGTTCCGCCGGGATTGATGTCAATCTCGCCGTTGCGTTCTTCGTACTGACGCACAGCCTGCCCGAGCGACATCGCCAAACGCTTGGCACCCGCCCAGTTCATAATCACCCGTGAACCGACATTGAAGACGATCACTGGTGCTTGGCCGGGCATCTGCATCGGGATATTCATCCCAAAGTCCATCACCAGCTCGTCCTGGGTGTTGGAAGTCCGGATGGTGTTGGCGTAAGTGCTCGTCATCTTCGATTCGTCGATGCGGAGCTGGACTTGTTGCTGTTGTGGTTTTTGTTCGTCTGCCATGGTCAACGATCCTTCGCTGGTGTATTTCGTACGTAAATAAATGCCGGGGGGGGGACTTGAACCCCCACTCTGTTTCCAGAAGTGGATTTTGAATCCACCGCGTCTACCGATTCCGCCACCTCGGCTTGGTGCCATCCTAGCTAAAGCAGGTGCCATAACCAGACGGGATCATAGCCCGGCAAGGTCCAACTTCAACCACAAACCGGGTTCTGTATTGCTCTGATACACACAATCCAGATTCCGTCAAATCGAGCCTCAGAATCGACCGATGCCTACACTACCTGTCCTGCCGGCGTTCGGTAGGGTCGATCCGGGACTCAGGCGCACGATGGCGGATCGACAGCAGTCCTGTGCGCGTCATGAACCCAAAGGAATATCATGTCAGACACCGTTACAAATACCGTTAAAATCGAAGATGTTGGCCCTTGTCGCAAAAGAATCTCGATCGATATCCCTGCTGAAACAGTCGATGGACACATCGAATCAGCTTTCGCTTCAGTTGCTCATGAAGCCAACATTCCAGGATTCCGAAAAGGGCACGCACCGCGTCGCCTGATCGAAAAACGATTCGGGTCATATGTTAAAGATGAAACGAAATCAAGACTGATTTCTTCAGCCTACCAAGAAGCGATTTCAGACAACGAACTCAAGGTCCTCTCCCAGCCACCAGCCGAGGCAATGGAAGGCATAGAGATCGAAGCCGGCAAATCTGTCCATTTCGAAGTCGAAGTCGAAGTCATGCCAGAGTTCGAGCTCCCAGAGCTCAAGGGCATCAAAGTCCTCAAGCCAGACGCATTGCTCCCTGATGGCATGATCGACGAAGAGATCAACAAAATCGCCATCAATGAAGGCTCACTCGACGAGCGAGAAGATTCGGACAAGGGCGATTACCTCACAGGTAATGCCGTGATGACCGACTCCGAAGGTACAGAGCACTACAACATCGAAGGCGCGGTCGTCCAGATCCCCGAAGATGGTAAAGAAGGAATGATCTTGGGTGTCATCGTCCCAGACTTCGCCAAGCAGGTCGGTACACCAAAGGAAGGTGACAAGCTCACTATCCAACTCGCCGGCCCAGAAAACCACGAAATCGAAGCACTCCGAGGCAAAGATCTCACCATCGAATATGAAGTCGTCAAGGTCTACCGCATCGTCCCCGCAGTCATCGGCGACCTCGTCGCCAAGTACGGCTTTAACGATGAAGAACAACTCCGCGAAATGGTGAGCGGACAACTCACACAGCGTGCAGAAGTCCAACAGCAAGCAGTGATGCGTCAGCAGATCACTAAGTTCCTCGCTGATGAAATCGCCTTCGAGCTCCCCGAAGGGCTCACCGCCCAGCAGGCTGCACGCAACCTCGAACGTCGACGCATGGAACTAATGTACCGCGGCGTCGATCCAACCGAGATCGAGCAGCACATGGCCGAACTCCGCAGTTCATCATCCGATAGTGCTGCGAGCGAACTCAAGAAGTTCTTCATCCTCAACAAGGTTGCCGACTCGATGGAGATCACGGTCGAAGAGCCAGAAGTCAACGCCCAGCTTGTCCAACTCGCTCATCAGCAAGGCAAGCGTCCAGAACAGGTCCGCGATGAGCTGATCAAATCAGGACAAGCCCAGACCCTGCTCCAGCAAATCCGCGAGCACAAAACTGTCGACGCCATCCTCGCAGATGCGAAGATCGAAGAGGTCAGTGCAGACGAGTTCAACAAGCAAATGGGTGAATAAGTAATCACCATTTGACCAATCACAGTTCAATACTCAAGCCCAGAGCAGTCTCTGGGCTTTTTTTATGGGATTCGGTGAGATATCGCATTCATATAAGATTTGCTTGCGTATGAAAAAGGAAGATGTATAATCAATCTCAAGCATCCCGTATTGTGTTTGGAACGTCTCATGAATATCAAACTCGCTATCCTTGCGATCGCTTTGGCAATGGTGCCACAGCTGCGAGCCCAAGTGCTCGTCGACGAACTGACCGACTCACCCATTCAGGCCGGCGCAAACTTTGGGTTCGCGATCGATACCGATGGCGATTGGCTCGCAGTTTCGTCCTCTTTCTGGGATGACCATTCTCATGTGCCATCCCCACAGATCGATATCGGATCGGTGAATATTTATAAACAAATAGCGGGCAACTGGGTCTTTTACAAGCAAGTTCTTCCTGAAGCTCCATACCGAGTAATCCGATCGCAGTTCGGGAAAGGGCTCTCCATCGCCGACGGCGTGCTCGTCATCGGCCAAGCCAACGCAAGCACAGATTCGACCAATCGCTCAGGGCGCATCCACATCTACCAAATCGATGCAGGCGGCCATGAAAACTGGGGGCTGGTCCAGATTATCGATCCGCCCCAAGCCCAAAGCAACGCAAGGTTCGGATTCGCGGTTGATAATATCGATGACATTATCATTGTTGGCGAACACAGATACAACAACGATGGGCGCGTTCATGTGTACCAGCTCGATGCGAAAGACAGTTTCTGGAACCACGACAATACGCTCAATCCAATACCAGATTGCCATATCGACCCAAGCAGGTTCGGCTGGTCTGTCGCGATCGACCAATCGCCCAACAATGAATACGCGCTGATCGTTGGCGATCCCGGTTCAAGCTCGATCACGGCATGTCCCAATGGCTACCTTTCATTCGAAGTCGGAAGCGTTCACTTCTTCCAGACCACCGACGGACAATGGGAAGCACTCAATATAATCAACAACATCAGCGCAGTTCCGGGTGATCGTTTTCTTGACTATGCCAGATTGGGGCACAGTGTTGATCTCGATATCACCACCGGATACGCCATCGCTGGAGCCCCCGGCCAGCGGATCCCGTTCGCCATCGATGGTGGGTTTGCAGGTATCGCCCGCGGGCAAGCACTGATCTTTGAACTCGACCAGGATCAACAACTCTGGACTATTGCCCACCAGTACACCCCCTATGCCCGCAGTGATCCGGAGGATCAGTTCGGCGCAGGTGTCGCAATTGATACAGATTTCGCATTCGTCACCGCGTCCACCGGCGAGCAGCTTTGGTCATACGGGCGACATGCCGGCGGCGGGTACAACCAGTGGGAGATAGTAGAAAACATCGATCTCACACCCAGCACTTCAGCTGACGGCATCGCCCATCTCGTCATTGATTCTGATCGCGTACTGATCAGCTCGCCCAATAATGATTCCACTGGCGTCAATACACGATCAGGTTCTGTTTTTCAACTCGATGCCAATCGTTTCGCATGCCCAGCAGATATCAACCGCGATGGCACGCTCGATTCCAATGATCCAATGATCTATATCGATGCCTATTTTCAGAACGACCAAGCCGCAGACTGGGATAGCAACGGCAGCCTGAACTACTTCGATATCAGCGCATTCATTACAGATTATGCAGCAGGGTGCAACTAACCCTCGTCTACACCGAGTCGTCGTCGGAGTTATCAAAGTCCATCGCCAGCATCGCTTCGCCGGTATTGAATGGATGATTGATGGTGCCGCAGTTCATGCAGGCGATGCCATGCGTGCCCGCGGGGAGTTGCTCGATGCTATCGCCACACCCGGCGCAGGTCATCGTGTCA
>CAJXXI010000037.1 GCA_913062615.1 uncultured bacterium
CCCGATCATCCCGGCGATGGATCGAGTCAGCGGGTTATCTCGCTCGCGTTGGGGCGCACGGATCGCGCTGATAGATTCGATTTCATCGCTTCTTTGCCCGCTTTGGGACTCATCGCTCGCCATGCACACACCTTACCCAATCGCATTGGTAATTGTGTACCTACACCACCGAAATTCACTGACAACAAATCGTTCAGATCATGCTCAGATATCTGATCAACCCATGAAAAAAGCCCGTGCAATGCACGAGCCATTTCATTCTTTAGATCCTTGCGGATCAATCAGGGAGACAGGACTTGAACCTGCGACCTTCTGGTCCCAAACCAGACGCTCTACCAAGCTGAGCTACACCCTGCTGCGGCTACTACTGTAGCCCGCTTATCGTCAGTTCTCGCCTCTGGGATCAGCAAATTTGATCCCAGAGACACATTCGACCACTTACAGAGGCAGTTCCTTCAAGACCAGAATCTTGGGCTTATCACCCGGCTCGATCACATTAGAGCGATCTATGACCATCAGATACCGCTTCTTGACCGATGGAACAAGCGGATCAGAAGGGCGGAGATTCTTCACATCTGATTCTTGATACCCGTGCACGACAAACCAGACCGCGTAGAAATCTGACCGCACGGAAAGCGTGTTAAGCACCGCATTGGCCATCGAAATACGCTCGGCGTAGTCGTTGGCGATCTCACCAGCTGTTGGTACCGGGCCGCCAGAATAAATCTGCGACATGATCGTCGTGGTGCCGTCGATTCCCGAAGCGATCTCCTCACCCGTCATATTGTCGACATCGAAACCGTACTGCTGGATCGAAAGATGGCTCAGCATGTCCCACCGTTCGCGTTCAGGGGAAGTTGGAATACCGTTTTTAAACTCTGGATCAAGCCGAACCGCGAGCAACTCGCCGAGCGAACCAAACCCGGGTGTTGGGCGGATGCCGTCGATCCCGGTCATGGTGGATCGATCAACCGGCAAATCACCCGCGAACAAACCAGACAATACTTCACCACGCATGTTGTTGGCAAACAATGCCGGATTTGTCGGCTCAAAGTTGAGCGGTGCAGATTCGTAGAACTTCCCACTGCCGACCGGCTCTGGACGAGCCGCGGTGATCGGTACGCCATAGGTCCGGTCTCGATACGCAACGATCGCCGATGCCACATCAGGGTTCTGATCCAGCCCGTCCAAATTAGTCGTATCATCTGCCGGAATCATCACTGGCAACTCGGTCAATTCGTTATCCTTGCCCCACCATTCGTCGGCCATAGGCCCGGCAGCGGGACCTCTGTATGTCGCTCGGCTTGGCGAGAGCCCGGGCAACAACCGAAGCACCTCGACGGGCGCGGTGTTGATGTTGATTGTGCCGAAGGTCGGACGAGTGAGGGCGAGTTGGAGCAACTCGATACCGGTTGCTGATGACGGATTAGGATCACCGATCTGCTCGATCGCAGGCAATGCCCGCGCATGATCGATCACACCCAGTGCCATCGGCACACCGGTGCCGCGGGGGATATCACCACCAAAGCCGGTGGTAAACCGTGGCGGCGTCTCGCCATTGATATTCAGGTACGATACAAAGTTATCGATCACCAAGTGACCATCATCAAGGAGATAATCCTCGGTGATTGTGTTGTAGGAATCCTTCCAGATACTCACCGCTTCACTATCCGTGCCGCCCATATCTGGATCAAGATCAATCCCCAATGCAATCGCCATCGCTTCTGGACCGGTCACCCATTCCTCAGGATTATATTCTGCGGTGTTTGGACCGCGTGTTGGATCTGGTGCGTACGAAGGACCAATCCCCCATGCCAAAAGCAGGTCGGCTAAACGCGGTGCCTTGGCGATGTTGTCGCCACCGATAAAGATTTCAGGTGCAGCCTTGTTGGTGATATCCAACGCGGTATTGACTACGCTGAGAGGATACGGAGGGAACTTGACGATCGATTCATTCCCAGTATCATCTTCAACCACTCCCCTTCCGACCACCGCCACATCGCTTTTCTTATGCGGCGGCAATGCAATCGTTTGTACGATCTCTTGACCGCCAGCAGAGTTTGATGAAGTTCTAAAGAACTCAAAGAGTGTATGGTGGATCTCAAAATCGTCCTTGATCGTGACTGCAGTGGCTGGCTCACTGATATCTCCACCAAGTGCGTCGAATATCTCGGTCGCTTCTGGTGTTTCAATAAGGAATGTTTCATGGAAAGTACGAGTCAACGCAGGACTTTTGCGTGACCGAAGCATCCAAGGCACGATTTCGCCGACCGATGGAGCCTGGATTCCGTCGATCGGATCGATAACAGGCACGCCGTCTGCACGACGTTGGGTCTTCCACCGAGCAACTGTAATGCCTACATTATCGTTGCGGATATCGGCTCCATTTTGATTTGTATCGAAATCTTCCTTATACGAAATCGTATCCGCCATATCAACATTGCCACCACCATTGAAGGTCATGTGCAACGGTCCAAACCCGGTGGTATTAAGCGCCGGATCAAGTTCCATGCGATCAACCAGCATGTCGTTCTCGATCAGGTTGCGCAGCGTTGTCGAGGGCAGGCTTGGATTATCGGTCTCCTCTCCAGTGGTCACGATCTTCTTCCACAGACGCACTTCTTCGTTATCATTACGGTTGGCGAACAACGGCGAAGGAGCGACTGCGGTCGGATCTTCCAACGCACCCACACCAGCAGTCTCATTGAGCAAATACCCATCTCGTGGGTCAAACTCCATCATCATGACAGGCTTCTGATGCCCACGCACCTTGAACTGGTGCTCAACCCACTGCTCCGCAGGACCGGTCCATCCGTTTCTGTCGCCATAAGGCCCATCGGGAAGCGAATCCCCATCCCGGTCATTGTTAAACGAGGTGTCTGTAAACCCATTGGGCAACTTGCCCCACGCAGTGAGCGATTTGGTCCACCGTCCATCAGGGCCTTTTGTAGTAGGACTATTATTCGCATCATCGAATCGTTTGTCAGCAATCACATAAAACACGCGTGTCTCGCCCGCAGCAAGGACCACATTGCGTGAGATAAAATCGGTGAATCCAGCAGCGCCAGGTTCCATTATCCCGCCGTCGGATCCAAGCGCATACGAATCAACTGGATTGACCTGGGTGCCGAAGGCGGTTGTGGTTATTGGTGAATCTAACGCGTAATAGTTTTCGGTATTCTGGTCGGTTGGATACCACTCGATATAGTTGGCGATCTTGTAGAAACGCCCGGCAAACTCGATGTAGTAATCGAACTGGTAGTTGGCGTTCGTATCAATGACATCGGAATCACTAAACTCACGCTGGCGTGTGAGCGGCGCTCGATCGACAAGCCCCGAGCCACCAAGGCTGATTGGTTGGTCGTACGGATTGTGCAACTGGAACGCCAGAACCTGGATCAAAAAATCGCTGTTCGACTGACTCAACTCGCCGTTGATTGTGATTTTTCCGAGGTCGCCTGGGTCATCCAAAAGTGGATATCTAACAACCCCACCAGCATTCACAACTGGCTGAGTAGATTCATCACCATAATCTGGATCACCACCAGCCTCAAGCTGATCGGAGTCATCGGTAAACGCGTAGAGCACCGAGACCTCGGTCAAGACCGGCATGGCTTCGAAGCCGTAGACATTGACGACCTGGCGGTTGCCTAAAAGATCGCCGTTGGCGAGCCGAGCGTTCGCTGGGAGTGTTGGTTCTGGATCGAGATCGAACAAGTTCCCGCTTGCGCCGCCGGGGAACATCTGATAGTTCACATTGTTCGGATCAATGTTGGGCGTGCTGCCAAAGGGAGCGAAATAGCTGCGGACCGCAGCCCCACGGTTGCTATCGGCAATCAGCGTCGCGACGGTCGGATCGCCATCGAAGTCGGTGAGATCCTTCATGTTCACCGCCATGTGGGCCGCGATTCGCAACGCGAGTTCTGGACCGCGATGCCCGTAGAAAAGTGTCGAATCTATGTTGTCCTGGAAGTCCATGATTGCCGGAGGCCAGAAGTCATTGTTTGAATCGAGCTCGCCGGCAAGTGCACTCGCGTACAGATTGAACAGCTCCTTTGGCGAAGTGAACACCGAGGCTTGGAGCGAGTTTGGATCGGTCCATAACGGCGCGGGGGTTGACGCAAGGGTCAACGCCTGGAACACCGATGGATCAACAATCAACTCAGAAGAAACCAAAGGCACCGCGCCCGAGACCGTGGTCATCTTGTTGCGCGGCGAGAGCGCGAGCTGGGCCATCGAGTTCTGCGAGATTTGACCGTTCACGCTGCGGAAGTTTGGATAGCTCACATCAGGACGCTGGGTGAAGTTGTCCTGTGCAAGATCGTCCACCGCGTACCCGTGCTGATCGCGTGCCAACGCCAACGAACGGTTGCTCATCAGCGGGCCAAGGCGCAAGGATTGGAGCTCATCACCAGAATCACTCTGGTAGCGTCCGCTGGTGACGCGCTCGAGCCGAGAGGTGACTTCTGGATCGTTGAGCCCGTGGAAGGTTAAGAGTTCGGTGAGGTCTTCGAGCCCATAGAGCCCGCTGCCATACTCACTATTGCGTGCCCAAGATGTCCCCAGCTTGGTTGGGTCGAGCTGGGCGACAGCGCGATACTGGTCAATGCGTTGTTCAGGATTAATCTGACGGAAGATATCGCCCGTCGGGCTTGAGGGGTCTCGTTCGTATTCACGAAGGTGCTGACGGAGCGTCGACGGGGTGTTGGTAAAACCAACATAGTCATCGCTCAACGCGCTGCCAAGGGTCAACCCTTGACGGAGCGCGTCGTAGGCAAATCGCCCAATAAGCATCGCAGGCGTTTCGGATTCAAGCTGACGAATGTCCTTGCCTTCGGCTGCGACCATCGAGGTATTGACAAGGTCTGCAGCGTCATATTCGAAATCATGCTGGTAGAGCAGGTAGTCGCTTACATTGCGAGAATAGTTCCGCGCGGCTCGCCCGTCAGTCCATATACCCCACATCGGTTCGTTTTCCGAATCTCGCCGGAATGGGCGATGGAGCTCTCTATAGGACAACGGCAACCCATTATTAAACGCGGTATAGTCACTCGCCTGATCTTGCATCGTCAACAAACGACGCAGGTCAACATCCGCCGGGGTGAGTCCCAGCGGGAACTCGGTCGTCGGCGCGACCAACAAATCGGTCGCGGTATTCACATTGACCATCGAAGACAGATCCACCGCGCGGGCTGCAATGAAGTACCGGTAGGTATCGTTGTTGTACAGCACCTCGACATCATCACGCGGATCGGTGTTGTTCCCGCCCTCGTTTGTATCTCTCGCCGCGGTCAGCTCAAACCAACGCGAATCTGCCATGCCATCGCCGTTGGCGTCGGCATATTGATATTCAGGATAATCCGGATCGGCCCAGGTTGATACTTGGTCATTGCGGTTGATCGTAATGAATGCCTGATTGATCGGCATGTACATAAACCGCTGATACATCGTCCAGACCGCCGGCGTGTTGAACACATCGGTAACCCCTGGGAGAGAGACCGGCGTGTTCTGCCCCGGCACCCAAACAGCATTGCCAAATGATGTCGGATCGAATGTCTTGATCATCGAACTGGCGACATTGGGATCATCAAGCCTCCACAATGAAAGATAGTTGCTCATCCGACGGATCTCACGCCCATCTGTTCCAACCGAATACCCAACCCCAGGCTCGGCAAAGAAGCTCCCGAACTCGTCGCCGTTGACCGATGAGTTGCTAAACCCTCTGGCGGTGTTCGATCGCAGGTTAAACAGGTTTACAAATCGCCCATCAGGCGCAAAGTTTGAAATCTGAAGCCAGTCGCGGTTATCGAGGAAGTTCTTCGCATTTGGAAACGCGAGCACGAACGGAGCGTATTTCGAGAATGGACGATCAGCATTCAGGTTGCCCTGCTGCCCAAGATACACCGGTGTCGTCGATGCCAACCACGGATCAGACGCGACACGGAAATCACTGTTTGCATTCAAACTCCCCATCACGAACGGGCCGCCAGTAGGAGTGAACAGAAGGCCAATGTCAGTGACTGGCCCGCCCAACTCTGATCGACGCGTCCAATCAGTATACGGCGCATCAGTCACTTCACGACGCCCAAAGGCATTGCCCGTGCCGTCATACTGAACAAACGCATCGAGCCGATCTTGCCCGATGACCGAACCAAAATAATCAGCAAAGTTCGTCGATGTATCCTTCTCGTTCTTGAGCGACTTGATCGCGTTGGCGGTCCGGCGATCGGTCCGACCAATAGAGAGATACACCACCGCGAAGACCGAAATCAGCGCAAGCGTGCCGATCACAATCAGCAATGCAGAGCCTGTCCGCGAATGGGACAAAGTGTGCGCACGCGTGTGCATCTCAAGGTTCGGGTCGTGTTGTGCTCGTTCGACTTTCATATCCATCTCCTCGCCCGCTACGCGGGCGATATGCACCATTTGGGTCACTGATCAGCCTGTTATATCCTGCATGGTGCATGCAGAGCTTGTATTGGCCGATTCGTCCCGTATTGTTGTGTCCCCAGCGGTCCCGCGACGCTCTATTGCTCAAGCTCTGGAATCTTGAACACAATCTGATAGGTCTCTTCAACTGCGCGATCTGTTGCATCGGCAAGCTTCATCGTTATGCGGACAAACTTGGGCCAAAGCCATTCATCGCCGTCATCAAGGTTTGGCTCGCCCATCGGACCAGTAAGTGGATTCCCCTTGGGGTCCATGAATCCAAAGGTTGCGATTTCGACATAGTTGGGATTGAATCGTGCGCCGGGCGCCATTCCCGGACGCCCGACAACCTGCTGGGATTCCAATCCCCGCTCGCGGGCGGCATTCGTAATCGGATCGTTCCCGGCAACAGCAATCCCACGCCTGCGGTATGGGGTCGCAGCAATTCGGTCTGCCCCATCGAGTAGGCCGTCGTTGTTCGAATCGATCGTGCGGTCAAGCCCGTACCAGATCAACTCTTTAAAGTCGTACTCAAAGCCAACATCACCCGCGACACGCCTGTTATCAACAAACCCATACGACCATTCGACGATGAACTCTGAACATCTCGGCACAAAGACCGACGCGCCGAGCATTTCTTGGTGCGACTCGGCGTAGGCCCGCTGAAGATCGCCAAGATCGGAATCAGCGAACTGACTCTTGGGGAACATAATCCGCGTTGGGATATCTTCATATCGCACACCCGCGAGATGACGCGGAGGCGTAACGCTTAGGTCCCATCGGCTCGGGAGCGCATCGATCATCCACATGCGGATATTCGATCGGTGCGTGGCGTTGCTCATGTTCAACTCGTCAGAATCTCGTGGATCGGGGATGATATTGCCGCTATCCGGAAGATCAGATGCGGTCTGCCAGAAATCGAACTCGAATACATCACGGTTCTGGGACACATTGTCTGCGCCTCGATTTGTACCAAAGCTGCCAGAAGAGTTGAACCCGGCGTAGTCCAAGGGCGAAACCTTCACAGGCAGTGATTGGATCATGCTGCGGATGGTTGCCAAGTCTTCGGTCGCCACATCGACAAGCCCGCTTGCGCGATACGATGGAAGCTGACGATTGCTTAAAAGGAACGACGCTTCGTCGCCGAGCCAACGAATCTTGGAAGGGCCAGCAGGTGGTGCTGGTGGCGGCGACACCCGCGACGGGTCTGTCCATCCCAGCGAGTTAAAAATACTCCGTGCTGCTGGCTGAAGCGCGATCTGGCGATCAGAATCCAAGAGCCGTTCGCGTTGTGCCGAGATGCTGCGAGAATATCCAAAGAGCTCGGTCGGCACATCACGCGAGTTGCCCAAAGGCGTACTCAAAAGCGTCACCTGGCGGAGCAGTGACCAATCGCGTGCAAACTCGTTTGGGTTGAGCCCGCCCGGAGCGGTCGCCGTGAACCCAGCGCCCGCTTGGTTTTCATTGTTGACATAATCATAGTTCGAATCCCAGGTCGCAGGATTGAAGAAGAAGTTGTTGACGCCGTTGAAACCCGTAAGCTGGGGGCGTCGTTTCTGACCATGCCCGTACCAGATCGCTGCCTCGTGCGATGTCGCGATCATGTCCGGCGAGATCGCCCGTCGTGCGGTCTCGAAATCACCACGCCGAAAGAACATAATCTCATCGCTCCGCCGTATGCGTCCGGGCCCATCTGAGAAGGCGCCGTAGAGCCCGTTGTCGATATCAGTTTTTTCACCACGGAAGAGCTTGACATCTTCGCCGTTGTTTGCGTTCTTATGAACGATAACCATGAACCCGTCGCGGGTCATCTCGTCGAAGTCTTCACGCATGACGCGTTCGAGCCGAGCGGCGAACTGGTTGAGCTCCGAGAGCTTGCGACCACGCGCGACAGTCGTGCCAATCGAGTTGAAGATCGTCGCAACGCCCGCGGTGACGATCACAAGGATCCCCACCGTCACGAGCAGCTCGACCATCGTGAACCCGCGCCGTTTGGCTGATTGATTTGGATGAGGATTCATCGAGTTCTTCATCGTGATTCCTCCAGGGTGACCACGCGGATTGTCACCGGCGTCCGTGGTGTAAAGATGACCTGGCGGACCCAACTCGCACGCTCGTCGTCCCACTCCGGATCATCGAGCCGTGAGCTCCGCCCGGTCGGGCGGACCTGATCGGTGTTGGTCCCGCCGGCATTGCGGAAAACAAACGGCGGATCAACGAGCACCACACGATTCTGACCCGTCGCTTCAGAATGGATCGAATCATCAGGACTAATCGTTGGCACCCCCACTACCGTGCGGACTACGCCGGTGTTGTCGAGGAGTTTCTGTCCGATCTTGGCCGCGAATCCGACGGAGGTATCAATGCCCTCCGCACGCCCGTTCTTGAAGATCAACCAATCAAGATGCTCTGGATGCACCTCGACCTGCAGCGTTTGGATCGCTGCATACACAATCGTGGGCCCACCATCATCGGCAGCAACACGCCCAGTTTGGAAATCAATCGCGACCGGGAGTTTCTGTCCGCCGGGCACACCGTTGCCCCCGGTGAGCACATCGCTGAATGAATAGTCCTTGGGCACACGAAGCCTTGGGTCGATTCGACGAACAAAGATCGCAGCTTCGAGCCGATCACCCGTAGGCGAACGACGCAACGCTAAATCCCAGACAAACTTTGGTTTTTTGCCCGAGTACGGCTGCGGGAAGAGCCTGGCCGATACGGGGAGCTGTGTAATTTCACGGAAGGTCGTGACGTTGTGAATATCAAACGACCAATCCCCCGTAACAAAATCACTCATCCCCGGCACCGGCGTGTTCCACCCATAGTTCGAGTTGCCGTCCTGAGGCACAACCCATTCATACGAATAGTGTGGCTCGGCTCCCGGCACCGATGGGCCGCCGGTGATTGGACGATTAAAGTCTTCGCCGATCAATGAGAAATCGATAAACTCTCGATTAGAAATCAAACCCTGTGCCGAACTGGCAACATTGGCCCCTTCGATCACTTCAAAGGCATCACGCTGTTCGATAATCACAGCCGGGAAAATAGCACCCAGCCCGAGCATGCCGATCGCGAGGACAAGAATCGCGATCAATACTTCGATCAGCGTAAAGCCTCGCGATGCGTTGGTTGGATGGGGGGCGGTATTGGCAACGATCTTCATCGCAGCACCTCCTTGAGTTCGCCGGTGTACGGCTGGATCAAATAGATCCGTGACTCGGGCTCGTCATCGAGATCCAAAGTATCATCGAAGTTGGTGTCCCCATCAACCCATTGATTAATCTTCGCAACAAGTTCACTCTCGTTTAAACTAGAGAACAATGCAGGATCGAACTCGATCCGTGCATTAACATCTTCTTGGTCGGCCGGTTGGTACAGCGTCTGTGTCACCTGGTTGACCCCACGAGCACTAACACCTATTGCCAACTTACGCTCGTCATACAACGCTAATCGTGTGACGGGCTTGACCAGAATCGTGTCATTGGACACATTGCCGATCAGCTGGAACCGGATGCTGTCGTCATCGTTTCCATACGGAAAACCATCGCCCGTCAGGTCCGACGAACTCACCAACCGATTGGCCCACACTTCGATATCATCAGCCATATCAATCCGGTTGGCAGCCTTGCTGCTCGCGGTCGCATTGTTTGGATCGAAGCGATAGGTCACCTCTGGGTATGGGCGTTCTGGGCTGTTGCGTTGGTCGACGAACAACGCCGAGTTGGTATCACGACTCACAACACCCGTGCGAGCATTGAATCGGATCATAAAGGTTTGACGCGTTGTTGGGAGTGTCCCGCTGCTACCCGACAAACGACCGTCGAGCGAGCCGCCCGCGACCTGCGCGTCGTACGGGAAGAATCCGGTCTCTGGGAAGACCCAGTGCGCATCTTCTTTGACTTGATCGTTGGGTTGAGTCCCGCCGTAGGCATCCGAGGTGTACCAAGTCGCCGCGGCTTCACCTGCAGAATCGCGATCGATCAATGTCCCAGGAGACGCGTACCCACGCACCATCCAGAACCGAGGGAGTTCGAGTATCTCGCCCGCGGTTGTGGGTACAAAGACATCGCGATCGAAGTACGGCGAATCAGCAAGCCCCATCGCCATGCCCGGCCCGTTAGGGGCCGTCGTGAGCTCACGCAATGTCCCGACTTTGACCGCCGGGATAATCTGTAGCTTGCCGAGCTGTGGGTCGTACACAAAGACCACCGCGCCGTCTTGCCCGGTGCTCAATGCCACATCGCGTGCCATCCGTGTAGAAGCCTTGAGCGCATTGACCGCCAACGAACGGTTTGAAGAATATTGCATCGACTGAAACGCGGGGACAGCGATGGTCAAGATGATCAACCCAATCAGGATGACCACCATGAGCTCAACAACCGTGAATGCCCGGCGAACACCATTTGCCATACTTGGCAAAGGTGAATCACGAACAACAAGATGAGTATGTACCTGCTTCATCAGTTCCCCACCTCCACTGCATTGTCCAACCATACATTGTGCCTGAGCTGTGCCATCTCTTGAACATCGGTTGGTTCATCAACGCGAAGGATGTCGACGAGAATCTTGATATCTTCTGTCCCGAATAGCCCGTCTGGGCCGGCGCTAACAATCGCGAACCGTGCATTGCGGATTTTGGCACTCCCGCCGGTCAAATCAGCTTCATCCACACGGGCTGGATCATTCTTGACCATCAGTAAGACAAGCGGATCGATCAGCACGGGCGGGATATTGAGATCAAGCTGCGTTTCGACAACCAGCTGCCCATTCTCAAATCGCCCCTGCTCCCAACGGTAATACCGGAACGCATTACCGAACGCATCGACCAGCGAGATCAACGCATCACGCTGATAGCTTTCATAATCAGAATAGATATCGCTCCGATCCCTCGGATCCGAGCCATCAAGCAGGTGCTCGGGATACTCATTGGGTTCGACATAATCGTTGGCAACCTGCACGCCTCGACGATCGACATCAATCAATGGATCAAACCGATCACGCGCAGAGCCAACAGGGTATCCAACACCGAGGTAGGTCCCGTCGATAATCGGACGAGCAAACCCAGGTCCACGCACACCATCGACATCACGATCGAGCACGCCGGTCAGGTAATACGCCAGCGAAAACTTGCTGTATCGGCTGTCCTGCCAGCTTGCTTCGTCTTCCCATCCGCCTCCACCACGCGAAAGGGCTATCCCGTCAGAGCCCGTGCCCGAACGCCTGCGGAAGAAGTTGAAATCAAGCCCATCGGACCAGACAACCACTGTGCGATAGGTATACGCCCCGCCGGTCTGTTCAAAGAGCGGCCCGTCCTCGGCGACCGAACCATCTATAAGCAACGGGCGATAATCGTCATTGTCGCCACTCACACACTTCCCGTCATGAACCAACGGCGGCAAAAAACCAAACTCGTTGCGGAACTGATCTACCGCCTGGGCAATCGCAGCCGCCGAACGCTGACTCGCCGAACGACGAGCGTTTTTGCTCGCCTGCTGCAAACCGGTAATCAACAACGCAGCGATCAATGCGATGATCGCGATCACGACCAGAAGCTCAATGAGTGTAAAACCCAAGCCCTGTGATCGCTCCGCGTGAGAACGCATCGCATAGCGGTGTTGTGTGTGATTGATCATCATGATCTGTAATCCGTTCCTATTCGTCCCTGGCACCTTTAATGTCTAAGCAAATACACCTTTAAACATGCTTAACCGAGCGATTCGAGCATCTTGATCATGGGCAAGAACATCGCGACCACGATCGTACCGACCATGACACCGAGCACCACAACCATCAATGGCTCGATCAGCGACACGAGAGCCGCCACCGCAACATCGACCTCTTCGTCGTAGTTATCTGCGATCTTCAGGAGCATCGCGTCCATCTCGCCGGTCTCTTCGCCAACATCGATCATGTTGACCACAATCGCGTCACAGGTCTTTGATTCACGCAATGGCGTTGCAAAGGTCTCGCCCTCGCGGATTGAATCGTGCACATTGGTCAATGCTTTCTCAAAGACATAGTTGCCCGATGTCTGCGATGTAATTGTCACCGCTTCGAGAATCGGCACACCCGCGCTGATCAGCGTGCCCAAAGTTCGTGTAAAGCGAGCAATGACCGTCTTGCGGATCAATGATCCAAGAACAGGAACCCAAAGAATGAGCGTGTCGAATGTTGCTTTTCCCGGAGGCGTCTTGCGGATAAGTTTGAAGGTGATCCAAAGAATCGGCCCACCAAACACCATGATCGCCCACCCAGGGATCCCGCCTACAGAGTTTGTACCCGCCACCCATCGGGAGGTATTAATCAGCATCTGGGTCAACCAAGGTAACTCGATCCCGAAGTCCAAGAAGATCTCTTCAAACTTCGGGATAATCATCAGCATAATGCCCGTCAAAATCGCCAACGCGACAATGATGACCACGACCGGGTAGACCATCGCACCCTTGATTTTTCGCTTGAGCCGTTCGGCCTTCTCCATGAACTCGGACAGCCGCTGGAGGATGACATCGAGCACACCACCGATTTCGCCAGCGTTTACCATCTTCACATACAGATGATCGAACGCCTTGGGATACTTGCCCATTGATTCACTCAGCGAACTACCGCCTTCGACTTCTTCCGTCACACCCAGAAGGATATTCTTGAGCAAACCAGGCTTTTGCTGACTCTCAAGAATCTGCAACGAGCGGAGCAAGGGCAACCCTGCATCCTGCAGCGTCGAGAGCTGGCGAGTAAAGAGCGCGAGGTATTTTGGGGAGACCCCCCCGATCGAGAAACCGCCGCCCTTCTTCTTTTTCTTGGGCTTGGCCGCCTTCTCAGCAGCCTTCTCCGCCTTGTTCGAAGATTTCTTGGCCTTCTGCGCTTGCACAGACGTCGGGAAGTATCCCTGAGACTTGATCCGCTGGATCGCCTCTTCAGAGCTCGCCGCTTCGACCGTGCCCTTTTGTGTTTTGCCAGATGCGTTGAGTGCCTGGTATGTGTATGTTCCCATGATCGTCTACTCCTCGTCCCAAACAACGCCTTTGCTTTGTCGGCGTTGGTGTATCGCAGTTAAGTTCAACCGAATGCTGTTCCGTCCGTTCACTATTCCTATTCGCTTATTCTTCTTCAATAGTCTCGCGGACAATCTCGTCGATGGTGGTCAAGCCTTCATACATCGCCATCAACCCGTTCTCACGCAACGAACGCATCCCTTTCTTGCGGGCTGCGGTACGAAGCACATTGGTGCTCGCTTCGTTCATCATCAGGTCACGAACCTCATCATCGAATGTCATGATCTCGAAGAGCGCCATCCGACCCTTGTATCCGCCGCCCACACCCGAGCCCGGACCCGGGCGATAGAACTGCTGGCCCTGAACATCTTCAGGACGCAACGCGAGCTCCATCAACTCTTGCTCGGTCGGTGTAAACGCTTCTTTGGTCTTTGGATCGAGTGTTCGAACAAGGCGCTGGGCAACGATCCCTTCGAGGGTCGCTGTCAACAAGAACGGCTCGATCCCAAGGTCGACCAATCGAATGATCGAACTCGGGGCATCATTGGTATGCAAAGTCGAGAGCACCAAGTGACCAGTCAGCGATGCCTGTACCGCGATCTGGGCGGTCTCAAGGTCACGAATTTCGCCGACGAGAATCACATCAGGGTCCTGACGCAAGAACGAACGCAACGCCTTGGCAAATGTCAAACCCACGTCGGTGTTCACCTGCACCTGGCACAAACCATCAATGTCGTACTCAACGGGATCCTCAGCGGTCAGAATCTTCGTCTCGATATCGTTCAGCTCTGACAACGCAGCATACAGCGTCGTGGTCTTACCAGATCCAGTTGGTCCTGTCACGATCACAATGCCGTTGGGCTTTTTAATCAACCCACGGAAATGCTCGAGATCGTCTGGACGAAATCCGACACGATCGAGCGAGAGCTCGACATTACCACGGTCAAGCACACGCATTACGCAAGACTCGCCATAAATCGTCGGCAGAATCGCAACACGAAGGTCGACCGGGTTCCCGCCAACCGTAAGTTCGATTCGTCCGTCCTGAGGCAACCGTCGCTCAGCAATATCCAAGTTCGCCATGACCTTCACACGACTGGTAATCGCTGTCCCAAGGTGCTTGGGCGGCGGGACCATTTCATAAAGCACGCCGTCGATGCGGTACCGCATCTTGAACTCGTGCTCGAAGGGCTCAAAGTGGATGTCCGACGCACGATCCCGGATCGCCTGAAGCAACACGAGATTGAGCAACTTGATCACCTGGTTATCACCAGCAGCATCCATCACCGCATCAAGATCAATCGACTGATCCGAGTGCGAGGTCAGCTCTTGGAGGTTCTTGTCCGACGCGAGGGCATTGACCACATCGAGCATCGACTCGCTCGTGGCATAATGCTTGGCAATCAACGCATCAATAGATTGTGGCGAAGCAACCACCGCTTCGACCTTGGCACCCATGAGCAAACGCAGGTCATCGACCGCCTGGAAGTTATCCGGACTCTTAATCGCGATCTTGAGCTGTCGGCTCGAGGGATCATATTCAATGGGCACGCACTGGTACGCCTTGGCGTTGTCCGCCGGGATCGCACCAATAGTTGCTTCGTCGAGCTCAATATCGGTGAGATCGACATACTCCATCCCCGCCTGACCCGCCAAAGCCCGGTCGACATCGAGCTCGTTGCAGTACCCGAGCTCTTTGAGGATTTCCCCGATTCGTACCTTGTTCGTGCGTCCTTTCTGGACGCCGAGCGCTTCATGAACCTGCTCGCGCGTCACTACCTTGAGTTTGGTAAGTACGCGTCCGAGTTTTCGGCCTTTGAGTTCTGAAGGATTCATGATTCACTCCGATCGGGCGTTGCCGACGATGGATGCAGGTTGTTGCCTACACTAAATATGTTCGCAGATAATTGGACGCAGGTTCTCGAAATCAGCCCGTTTTCCAAGGCTTTATTCGTTGCGACATGTGGATTACGACGGCCGACGAGCGTGTTTAATCACCAGATTTGTCCTCGGCGGGCTGTTCTGCAGCCTCTGGATCGTCGAGTTCTGGGCGACCAATCACGCCGCCCGCCTGATGGACTTTGTCGCGAAGATCATTCTGATTCTTGCACTTATCCACCATTTCCTCAGCCGAAATCATACCTCTTGAGTACAGCGTCCAAAGGTGATCGTCGAGCAACTGCATGCCGTACTTCTTACCGGTTTGAATTGCCGAGTCGATTCGATAACTCTTATTGTCACGGATGAGGTTCGCAATCGCGGGGGTGACGACGAGGAACTCGTAGGCGGCCACCATGCCCTTGGTGTCGATCCGCCCCATGAGCACCTGCGAGAGCACACAGACCAACGCAGTCGAGAGTTGGACACGAATCTGGTTCTGCTGAGTCACCGGAAAGGCGTCAACCATACGGTCGATGGTCTTGGCGGCACCGGTTGTATGCAATGTCCCGAACACCAAGTGACCCGTTTCGGCGGCTCGCACCGCGGCTTCGATGGTCTCAAGGTCACGCATCTCGCCCACCAGAATCACATCGGGGTCCTGACGCAACGCTCGGCGGAGGGCTTCGGCAAAGCTGGGTACATCGTTGCCCACCTCACGCTGATTCACGATCGATTTTTTATGCTCATGATAATATTCGATCGGGTCTTCCATCGTGACAATATGGCGATCCATGGTCTGGTTCACATAGTCGATCATCGTTGCCAGCGAGGTGGTCTTGCCCGAACCGGTCGGGCCGGTGACGAGGAACAACCCACGCGGACGCCGAATCAGGTCCTTACACATATCGGGCAACCCGATCTGATCAAAGGTCAAGAGCTTATTGGGAATCTGGCGTAGAACGATCGCGATGTCGCCACGCTGACGGAATACCGACACACGGAACCGAGCGGCGTCGCCATAGGCAAAGCCAAAGTCGGTGCCGCCTTCTTCTTGCAACTCTTGCTGGTTGCGTTCGGGTGTGATGGACTTCATCAACGAAACCATATCCTCGGAATCGAGCACTTTGGTCTGCAGGTTGCGCAGCCCGCCATTGAGGCGGATCGTTGGCTGCCGGCCGGTCGTCAGATGGAGGTCAGAGCCGCCGGTCTTTACGACCGTATCGAGCAATCTATCAATTTGGACTGTGGACATTGTTTCGTTCTCCTGCAATATCAAATCTCGACCGGGGCATGGACCCACAGCGAGCATTGTTCGTTCTTATTCCGACTGGCTCACGCGTGCGATTTCTTCCGGGGTTGTCACACCATTGAGCACCTTGAGTCGCCCGTCTTCGACGAGCTCCTTCATGCCCGCGGTGATGGCAGCCTTGCGAATCTTCGATGATGGCGCCAGCTCGAAAGCGAGTTCGCGAATCTCATTGTTCATAATCATCATTTCAAAGATCGCTTTTCGTCCCTTGTATCCACCCGGCGCCTCGTCACACGAAACAGGGGTGTACACCTTGCCGATCGCATCTTCCATCTTGAGGTCAATCAGGCTCAGGTACTTGTGATCGAGTTCTTCCTCGACCGCCAAACGCTTGCTCTTGTAAAGCACACGGATCAGACGCTGAGCCATAACCGCCTGGATAGAACTCGCAACAAGGAATGGCTTGATACCCATGTCGATCAAACGAGTCATCGCACTGGGCGCATCGTTGGTATGCAAGGTCGAGAACACCAAGTGACCGGTCAGGGCTGCCTGAATCGCAATCTCGCCCACTTCTTTGTCTCGAATTTCACCGACCAGAATCACATTGGGTGCCTGGCGAAGCATCGAACGGAGGATCTCAGGGAAACCGAAACCGATGCTCTCGCGGACCTGGCACTGGTTGATCCCGTCGAAGTTGTATTCGACCGGA